>CALCJW010000058.1:0-8360 GCA_937967235.1 uncultured Clostridia bacterium | reverse complement strand
GGGAAGAGAGCACCCGGTACACGAGGAACGTTGCTCCGCCCATCAGAGCCGAGGCAATCAGCGGCCGGACGATGTTTTTGAAGATTGTCGGGCGCGCGGAAATGTGGCGGCGCATCGAAACAAGATCGAGCGCGGTAATCGCGATGTAGCAGACGAGCGTTCCGATCGGCGCGCCGATGATGTTGAGCGACGGCTGACCAACTAAAATATAGTTGACGATGATCTTCACAATGCCGCCGATCAGCATATTGATAACGGGCGTCGTCACATCGCCGTGCGCCTGCATGATGGCGTTGAGAAGCAGAACGAGCGAGTTGAACACGACAGCCAGGCCCAGAATCGCCAGCATGGGCGCAGCCAGCTGAATGCGGTCTTCCGAGTACGACGAGCACAGAAGCCGGATGACGGGCTCCGTCATCACGAAAAGCCCCGCCGCGCACGGCATGGCAATCAGCGCCATCGTCCGGACAGCGGACTCGGAGGTCGACTTTGCTTCGCGCAGGTCCTTTTTTGTCAGTGATGCGGTAATGGCCGGGATGACGGCGATCGTGATCGTCGGGATGAACGAGCAGGGGAGCGCAAACACGGTCTGGCAGAAGTTATAGACGCCCTTCGCCGAGTCCGCCATTTTTTCTGTCCATTGAAGCGCGCCCGTAAGTCTGCGCATATAGATCATCGTGTCAAACAGGTTGATGATCTGAAGGCCGGCAGAGCCGAGTGTGATCGGAACGGCGATGGAAAGAAGCTCCTTCATCGTGCCCTTGGTGGACTTGGCCTCCCCGCCGCCCATAGAGAGAATCGCGCTCGACTGGCGGAACTTGCAGTGCAGATATACAGCGGAGATGAGGCTTCCGAGCGTTACGCCCAGGATCGCACCGCCCGCGGCAAGGGTAATATCGCCGTAGTCCCGCGCGCTTTCACCCGGGGCAAGCGCAATTCCCTGTGCGCGGACATATGCTTCGCCTGTCAGCTTCATCACGAGCCACGCAAGGCCGAGGCCGACCACAAGCCGCGTCACCGCCTCAAAAATCTGGCTGACAGACGTTGGGGTCATATTGCTCTGGCCCTGGAAGAAGCCGCGGTAGGCGGAGACAAGGCAGATGAGCAGCACGCACGGAGCGAGCGCTGCAATTGCTGCCCACGAGTTTTCGTTTGTCGTGACCATCACGGAAAGGGGCTTGCAGAAAATCAGCATGCCGAGGCTTCCAACCACGCCGATGGTCAAAAACACGTAGAGAGACGTTTTATAGATTCTTCGAATCTGCGCGTGGTTCCCAAGCGTCTGCGCCTGCGAGATCATGCGGCTCATAGCCACGGGAAGACCCGTCGTCGAGATCATGAGCAGGACGTTATAGACGTCGTAGGCGGTATTGAAGTAGCCGAAGCCGTCTTCGCCGATGATGTTGTTGAGCGGGACCTTAAAGAGAAAGCCCATGAGCTTGACCAGCACTGTCGCCATGGCGAGAACTGCCGTGCCCTGTAAAAATGTCTGCTTTTTGATGGGCTGATCGTTCATTGCGCGGCCTCCTCGGAATCATCGGAGAATACCTTCGGAATGGCGTAGTCGTGGAGCTCTTTTAAAGCGCCCGCAAGGTCGAGCGTCGGGAACTTCCCGGCGTTGTACAAAATCTGGCCGCGCACCATCGTCATCACCACATCGTGGCCCGACGCGCTATAGACAAGGTTTGAGAGCACATTGTGGCACGGGATGAGATGCGGCTGCGTGAAATCGAGCAGAATCAGGTCTGCGTCCATGCCGAGCTTAATTTGCCCGCACTCCTTTTCGCGCCCCTGCGCCTTCGCGCCGCAGACCGTCGCCATCATGAGCGCAGCTTCCGCCGGAATGGCGGTCGGGTCGCCCGTTTTGGCCTTGGCCATTAGCGTGCAGGCCTTGATCTCCTCGAAGAGGTCGAGATTGTTGTTGGACGCGACAGAGTCCGTGCCGAGACAGACGTTCATGCCGGCCTTGACCATGCCCATTACGTCGGCGCAGCCGGAAGCGAGCTTTAGGTTGCTGACCGGGCAGTGCACCGCGCTCACGCGGCGCTTGGCGAGGAGCTTCATGTCCTCTTCTGTTAAATGAACGCAGTGCGCCGCCGTCGTGGGAACGTCGAAAACATGGTGGCAATCGAGCACCTGCGCAGGCGTTAACCCGTAGCGCTCGATGCACTGGTCGTGTTCCAGTTTCGTCTCCGACACATGCACCTGCATACCGATCCCCTCGTTGATGCAGAACTCGGAAAGCGCGTCCCAGAGCTGATAGGTCGAGGTATATTCGGCATGGATGGAGGCTTCAATTTTGATGCGGCCGCCGTCGTAATTGTGCCACTTCTCTTTGAGCGCGACCAGCTCCTGACAGGCGGGGAATTTCTCAAAGTCAAAATCGTCACCCAAAAACATCGATGTCCCGCGCGAGATATTTGCCTTCATGCCGGACTTGGCGATGACGTCGCAGATATCGTCGCAGAAATAGTACATGTCAGACACGCTCGTCACGCCGAATTTCAGGCATTCGGCCACGGCCAGCGTCGTCGCCGCGCGCACGCACCTGCCGTCCAGCCGGTCCTCGCGCGGGAAAATGTAGTCGTTGAGCCATTCCTGCAATTTCAAGTCGTCCGCATATCCGCGCAGCAGCTGCATCGGAAGGTGCGTGTGGCAGTTGATGAGGCCGGGCATTAAGACCATACCGGTTGCGTCGATGATTTGATCGGGCTTTTCCTCCGGCGCGTGCTTGCTGAGATAGCTGATTTTGCCGTCGGTCACGCCGACAAACGCGTCTGTCCAGACGGACATCCGGTCGTCCATTGTGACGACGCAGACATGGGAAAACAGCGTATTCATTCGCATTCCTCCTCGTTGGGTGCAGGCTGCTGCGCAAGCTTATGCAGAATTTCAAAAATTTCGTCCTTCTGATGCAGAATCGTATCGATGCGCGCAATGTAGTCCTGCGGGGATTTTGGATTGTGGAAGCGCTCCAGCTGCCCGGCGGGGAGATTGATCTTGTTCATGCCGCCGCCGCCAAGGGACAAAATGGTGTGGAGTTCCTCCATCATATATATGTTGTACCAGCCCGTAAATCCCGGGCGGCACCAGCCGGTATTTTCAAAGCTGCCGGACATGTATTTCTGCCGGTAGAGATAGTATGGCTCAAAATCATGCGCCCGGAGCGATGCTTCCGCGCCGGAGAGCATCTGAGAGACATCCTCATTTGTAGGAAGCACCGTCCGGTTCTGGAACAGATTCGCGCCTTTTTTGAGGGCCAGCGTATGAACCGTCACGTTGCTGGGATTTAAGGCCAGCACCTGCGCGATGGAGGCGGCAAATTTCTCGGGCGTGTCCCCGGGAAGGCCTGCGATTAAATCCATATTGATATCCTCGAAGCCTGCCGCGCGCGCCTGATGAAACGCCTCGACCGTCTGTGCGGACGTATGCTTCCGTCCGACAGCGTTCAACACATCGTCCGCCATCGTCTGGGGATTGATCGAAATGCGCGTCGCGCCGCCGTCATAGATCACGCGCAGCTTCTCTTCGTCCAGTGTGTCCGGCCGGCCGCCTTCGACGGTGAACTCCAGACAGCGCGAGAGATCGAAGCTGTCTTTGATGGCGCGAAGCAGGCCCTTCATCTGCGCGCTGGAGAGTGTCGTCGGCGTGCCGCCGCCCATGTATAAAGAGCGGATGTGGTAGCCGGAATCCGCCAGCAGCTTTCCCGTATACGCGATTTCCCGGTGCAAAGCCTCCAGATAAGGCGGCAGGAACGCGCCGAAGCGCTCGATGGACTCGCTCACAAACGAGCAGTACGAGCACCGCGTCGGGCAGAATGGAATGCCGATATAGACGGATAAGTCGCCCGGCTCCAGAAGTTTCGCGGCTTCCAGCGTGTGCTTCGACGCGTCGACACAGAGACGGCTCCGCGCGGGTGTGACAAAATACGTTTTCTCTAAAAGCTTTGCCGCGTCCTTTTCCGAGCCGCCCTCCAGCATGCATTTGGTCGATAGCTTCGTCGGCCGGACCCCGGAGAGCGCGCCCCACGGGGGAACGGTGCCGAGCACCTTCGTCGCGGCTAAGTAGTAGCTCTGCTGCAAAATCCGCCGCGTCATGCGCACGTCGGCGTTCTCCAGAGGAATTCTGCGGGAAGCAAAGCCTGTTTTCCCGCCCTTCGTCACCTTGGCCGTTGCGGTGAGATACTTCTTACCGCGCGAAAGAGACGACACCGTGCCGTCTCCCGTAAAGCGATGCGTCACAAATTCCGACGGCTCGTCCGGGAACAGCTGCATTTGCAGCTGCTCGACGGGGTAGCGTTCAGTGTGACCGATGAGTAACAGCTTCATACGCGCATGGCCTCGCGCATGTAGTAGTTCGTCCGGCGCTCACGATCGAGCGTTGTATCCTCGCCATGGCCGGGAAGCACGTGATAATCGCCCGGAAGCTCGGCCAGACGCTTGAGAGACGCCAGCATCTGCGCGCCGTCGCCGCCCGGAAGGTCGGTCCTGCCGCAGCAGCCCTCGAAAAGCGTGTCGCCCGAGAAAATGGTGTCGCCGCAAATGAGGCACGAAGAGCCCCGCGTGTGGCCGGGAGTAGCCAGAACACGGAAGGTGAGAGGCGGCATTGAAATTTCATCGCCATCTAAAAACGTGTCGGTATAAACAAGGTTCCCACGGCTCATGTTGAGCGTCTCGTCGGTGTCCTGCGCGCTGACATAAATCGGAACGTCCGGATATGCGTCATGCAGCGCGCGCAGCGCGCCTGTGTGGTCAAAGTGCGCGTGCGTCAGGAATATTTTCTGAAGCGCCAGCTCGTTTTTCTCCAGCGTATCGAGAATCGTCTGCGGCATTGCGCCGGGGTCAACAAGCGCGCAGGCCTTGGACGCTTCGTCATACACCACATAGCAGTTGGTTTCCAGCGCGCCGAGCGGTAAGGTAATCATTTTCATACGGTGTGCCTCTACTTTAAATCATTCGTGTCGACAATCAGCGTGACCGGTCCCGCGTTTTCGGACGTGACCAGCATATCCGCGCCGAACTCGCCGTGCTGCGGCGGGAAGCCCAGCCGCTCGCATTCGGAAAGAAACTGCTCATAGAGCGGGATGGCGATATCGGGCTTGCCGGCACCGATGAAGCTCGGCCGCCTGCCGTGGCTAACATCGCCGTAGAGCGTAAACTGGCTCACAACCAGAACTTCTCCTCCGACATCGGAGAGCGACAGATTCATCTTGTCGTTTTCGTCCCGGAACACGCGGAGCCCCAGAATCTTTTCAGCAAGCTTTTTGCATTTTTCCGGCGTATCCTCCGGCGCAACGCCGAGAAGGATTAAAAAACCCTTCCCGATTTTGCCGTGGATCTCGCCGTCAATCGAAACAGACGCGGAATTGACCCGCGTAACAACAGCCTTCATAAAACCACCTTATCCTTCCGCGCGCCGGACCGCGCTCACACCCGAGATGCCGCGCAGGCGCGCCATAACGTTTTGCAGCTCCGTGAGATTGTGCACCTGGAATACAAGGCTCACAAGCGCCCTCCCGCTTCCAACCGAGCGGGCGGACATCTCGTTCATGCGAAGCCGCAGGCTCGTTAAAATCGTCGCTACGTCCAGCATCAGGCCGTCGCGGTCGTTGGAATCGACCTCCAGCGCGGTCGTAAACGTCGCATCGGGGCTCTCGGCCCACGTGACCTTGACCCAGCGACCGGACTGCGAGGGGTCAGCCGCGCTCTTTGCGTTCGGACAGTCCTTGCGGTGGACGGATACGCCGTAGCCCTTGGTAATAAAGCCGATGATATCGTCACCCGGGACCGGCGTGCAGCAGCGGCTGAACTTGATCATGCAAGAGCCGATATCCTCGACAATCACGCCCGACGCGTCGACGGTGGGCTGCTGCTTGTTGAGATTCAGAAGCTCTTTGGGCGTTGTTGCCTTGGCTGCTTTTGTCAATTCGTCCCGGATCCGGCCCACAGCCTTGACGGCGGTGAGACCGCCAAAACCGATGGCGGCATACATGTCTTCCAGGCAGTCGAAACTGACCTTCTTTAAGACCATCGGCAGAACGTCTTCGGACTGGATGATCTCCGGATTCACGCCGATGCGGCGCAGTTCCGATTCAAAGCTTGCCTTGCCGCGGATGATATTTTCATCGCGCTTTTCGCGCTTGAACCACTGCTTGATTTTAATGCGCGCCTGATTCGACCGGCAGATGTTGAGCCAGTCGCGGCTGGGCCCCTTGGCAGATTTCGAGGTCAGAACCTCGACGATGTCGCCGTTGCGGAGCACCTGATCGTAGCTTGCAATGCGGTTATTGACCTTCGCGCCGATCATCGTGTTGCCGACGGCGGAGTGAATCGCGTAGGCGAAGTCAATCGGCGTCGAGCCTGACGGCAGGCTCATGACCTTGCCCTTGGGTGTGAAGACGAAGACCTCGTCGTCGAACATGTCGACCTTGAGAGAGTGGATATAGTCGTCGGCCTCGGTGTCCTGCTGATTCTCTAACAGCCTTCTGACCCACTCGAACTCCTTTTCCGAGCCCTCGCCGACGTTCTGCTTGTATTTCCAGTGCGCCGCGACGCCGTATTCCGCCGTCTGGTGCATTTCCCACGTGCGGATCTGCACCTCAAACGGAATGCCCTGCGAGCCGATGACGGTCGTGTGGAGCGACTGGTACATGTTGGGCTTCGGAGTCGAGATATAGTCCTTGAACCGGCCGGGAATGGGGTTAAAGAGGTCGTGGATGTGGCCTAATACATTGTAGCAGTCCGCGATGTTGTCGACGATGACGCGGAAAGCATATAAGTCGTATAGCTCGTCGATCGTCTTATTCTGCGCGCGCATCTTGCGGTAGATCGAGTACGTGTGCTTGACGCGTCCGTAGATCGAGCCGTGGATGCCGACGGAGGCCAGCCGGTCCGTGATCTTCGACTGGATGGCGTTCATAAAGTTCTGCGCGCTTGCCTCGTTTTCATGCAGGTAGTCGATGATTTGCTGGTAGCCCTCGGGGTCGAGGTACTGAAGCGACACGTCCTCGAGCTCCCATTTGATCTTTTGCATGCCGAGCCGATGCGCGAGCGGCGCGTAGATTTCCATCGTCTCCATGGACTTGGAGATCTGCTTGGCAGGCGTCTGGTACTGAAGGGTTCTGGTATTGTGGAGCCGGTCGGCGATTTTGATCAGGATGACGCGGATGTCCTTGCTCATGGCCATGAACATCTTGCGCAGGTTCTCCATCTGCTGCTCTTCGGTCGTGGAGTACTGTACGCGCGTTAATTTCGTAACGCCCTCGACGAGCTCGGCCACGGTCTGGCCGAACATGTGGGAAATTTCATCGAAGCTCGCGTCGGTGTCCTCCAGGCAGTCGTGAAGCAGCGCGGCGACAATTGCGTCCGTGTCCAGACCGATTTCCGCCACGATCTCGGCCACGGCCAAGGGGTGGATGATATAGGGTTCGCCGGACTTTCGCAGCTGATTCTGGTGCTTGCGGTCGGCGTATTCGTATGCTTTTTGAATTTCTTCGAGGTCCGCCGACGGCGCATAGCGCTGCACGGCCTGCATCATCGAAGCATAATGTTCTTCTCTGGTTTCCATTCAGATTCCTGCCTTTAATCGTTCCTTTAGATGCTGAAGCGTAGGGCTTTGCTCGAGATCGACCTTCTTGCCGTCGCTGGTCAGATGGATGACAAGCACCTTCGGGCGCTGCTCCATTTGCAAAAGTCCCTGCTCCTGAAAAACGTCGAGACACACGCGGATCTTGCTTCCGCCGCAGGCGTATCCCGCGAAGCGTGTGATCTTGCGCGCGAGGCAGCCAAATTCTTCGCAGACGACGCCGTTCTGCGCGCTGGCGGCCAGATACTTCCAGACGGCGACAAAATCCTGCCGCGCCGGAATCAAGCGCTCCAAGTCCTCCTGACTGAGCGCCTGCCCCTGCATGTGCCGCCGGTAGAGGGCCTTTCCCTCCTTGAGCCGCGAGCGTGCCTGCTCGTTGGGGCGGATGTCGAGCAGATTCAGCTGCACCGTCCGCAGACCGCGATATTCGTTGACCTGCGGCGTATAGGCGATATCGACCACATCTCCAAGCGCCACGGCGGCCAGCCGCGCAGTCGTGGAGAAGAAGATGCCGTTAAAATGGTACCCATGCCCGGACAGACGCAGCCGCAGATGCTTGCCGCCGCCGACCTCGGAAAGATCGGTCACGGTCATGTTGCGCATGTAAAGCACCGGACGCGGACATCCCGCCCCACAGGGCTCGAGCTCATCTAACTGCTGGACATTCGGAACCGTCAGAAGCTGCGGCGGAATTTCGCAGTCGATTTTTAAAGATGGATTGCACGCCGGCGAGCGGGAGAACGCGTCCGTCAGCGCCAGAATCCGCTCGCGGAAGA
>CALCJW010000057.1:0-9216 GCA_937967235.1 uncultured Clostridia bacterium | reverse complement strand
CATATCCATATCTTCCAAAGAGAACTCAACCCGAATCTTTTTCGAGTCGACCTCTCCCTTGGAAAGCAAGACAACCGTCTCCACATGCGCGCAGCGTGGGAACAGATCGAAGCAGTGCGCTTTTTTTGCTTCATATCCCTTCTCCCGCAGTCTTGCGATATCGCGCGCGAGCGTCGCGGGATCGCACGAAACATAGACAATCCGCTCAGGACTCATCTGTGCCATTGCTTCGATCACATCCTCGCTCACGCCCTTTCTCGGGGGGTCGACGACGATCACATTCGGTTTGACGCCGTCGTGCGCGAACTGAATGGCAGCCTGTCCCGCGTCAGCGCAGAAAAATTCAGCATTTGTGATTTCATTTCTCCGGGCATTCTCCTTTGCGTCGCAAATCGCCGCATCCACAATTTCCACGCCGTAGACCGTCTTCACGTGCCGCGCAAGACACAGCGTGATCGTTCCGCTGCCGCAGTATAGATCCAGTGCTGTCTCTTCTCCCGTAAACCTGGCAAACTCGATGGCCTTTTCGTAGAGCCGTTCGGCCTGGTCGTGGTTCACCTGATAAAAGGCTGCGGGCGAGAGCCGGAACGTAAGCCCCAGAAGCGCATCCTCTAAGTATCCTTCTCCATAGAGCGTCTCGAATCGTTCACCCAGAATAACGTTACTCTTTTTCGTATTGTAGTTGACAACGATTCCCGTCACATCCACATCCGCCGCTAAAATTTCCCGCACCAGCGTCTTCTTTTTGGGAAGCGCTTCGCAGTTTGCGACGATGCAGACCAGCGTCTGCCCCAATTTTACGCCGCACCGCAGATAAATGTGCCGGACAAGGCCCGTATGCGTCCGCTCGTCGTAGGCCGGGACATTTTCCTTCTCCATCCATGAAAGCACCGCCGCACGGATTTGTTCCGCCGACTCCGGCTGAATTTTGCAGCCCGTAATTGGAATTACCGTATGCGACCCGGCCCTGTAAAAGCCTGCAACCGTTTTCCCGTTCTGCGATTGCACTGGAAACTGCACCTTGTTGCGATAGCCGTAAATGCTCTGGCTGCCCATGATCTGCAAGTCCGGAAAATGGGTGCCTCCAATGCGCAAAAGCGCGTCCTGGACACGCCTTTTTTTCTGCTCCAGCTCACACGCGTAATCCATGTGCCAGAACACGCACCCACCGCAGTGCCCGAAACTTTCGCACTCGGGCGTTACACGATGCACGGACGACTCTTCCACCCACACCAGTGACGCGTAGGCGCATGTTCTTCCTACGTAGTCAATTTTGATTTTGCACCTCTCGCCCGGAATCACGCCCGGCACAAATACAACCTGTCCGTCCACCCGCGCCACACCCGCGCCCTCGGCGGTAAGGCCCGTGATTTCTACGCTGTACGTTTTGTTTTTCTGCATCTGTTTTTCTCCGTGTTTCACGTGAAACATTTCACGCGTCCAACCGTTCGCCATTCGACGTATCAAACCGGTAGACGTTTTCATGTGTGATTGCACCGTCGTCATCCGCGTACCGTTCCGTCACCGTATAAGTTACCGACAAAATTCCGTTTTCGAGACTAGCAGTATAGCTGCCCTCTAGAAAACCAATCGTATGACGCGCCTGCGCCGTTTCATAAACCGTCGTGCCCATATAATTCTGCAAGTTTATCTGCAAATCAACAAATGTCTGATTGATTGCAGACGCAGCCGATTCCGAATCAAGCGTAAACGAAGGAAGCGTCAAGCTGATGCTCACGACCTCTTCCAGATCTGCTTGAAATTCATACGGCTCATCCGTAAAACTCTCCGAAAAATGTGTCTCCGGCGCAATAGGCTTTGTTTGCATCTCTTCAGACGGAACTGTCTCCATATGAACAGGCGCGTCCGCATCATTCATTGGCGCTTCCGAAGAAGCATTCTGCGTTTGAGAAGTTGTCTCCGCTTCAACAGGTGCAGCCACAGCCTTCTCCTGAACGTCATTCGCGCCGCACGCACTTAAAATCAGCAAAGCGGCTGCAATCACCGCAAATTCGCGTTTCATAAAACTATCACCTCATTGCGATTTTACCATAGAACCCCGCTTGTGTAAAGCGCCCGGATTCGCTATACTAAAGCTACTACGCATAGGAGGCAAATCATGCTTTCATATACAAACTGTGAACTCTGTCCAAGGCGCTGCCATGTTGACCGCACAAGAGGGGAACTCGGCTTCTGCCGCGAGCCGGATCATATTTACGCTGCGCGTGCCGCCGCGCATTATTGGGAAGAGCCCGTCATTTCCGGCAACTTCGGCTCCGGCGCGGTCTTTTTTTCGGGCTGTACGTTAAAATGCATCTTCTGCCAGAACAGAATCATCTCGCAGCAGAACCTCGGAAAAGAAATTACAACCGACCATCTGCGCGAAATTTTCTTAAAGCTCATCGACGATGGCGTACAGAATATCAATCTCGTCACCCCCACGCATTTTCTCCCGTCCATTCTCCCCGCGCTCACACCCAAGCTCCCCATTCCCATCGTCTATAACTGCGGCGGCTACGAGCGCGTCGAAACGCTCCGGGAATTAGAAGGTCTCGTCGATATTTACCTTCCCGATATGAAATATTCAAATGAAAGTCTTGCCGCAAAATTGAGCCGCGCGCCCGATTACGTGGAAACTGCAAAAGCCGCAATACAGGAAATGTACCGGCAAGTCGGAAGTGCCGTCATAGAAGACGATATCATGCAGCGCGGTCTTATCGTCCGCCACCTGATACTCCCGGGAGAGCTCGATAATACGCTCGGCGTTCTCGACTGGTTTGCAGAGACCTTTCCAAAAGGAGACGTTTTGTTCAGCCTTATGAGCCAGTACGTTCCCATGGGAAAAGCAAAGGAGCTGCCGCCCTACGACCGGAAAATCACCGAAGAAGAATACGACGCCGCCATTTCCTACTTAGATTTTCTCGGCATCGAATCCGGCTTCACACAGGATTTTACAAGCGCGACAGAGGACTACATCCCGGACTTTTCCTTTGAAGGCTTAGAATAAAAACAAACGTTTGATTTTTCTTCCAAAGTGTGCTATACTGGTTGAACAAAACGAAGGGAGCGACCGGCATGGCCAGAACAACAGACAAGCGAGAGGCAATTCTCCGCTTTATCACAGACTTCATGCGCAATCAAGGGTATCCCCCCTCGGTGCGCGAGATCTGTGCGGGCGTCGGCCTTGCCTCAACGGCGACGGTCCATTACCATCTGAACGCCCTCAAGGAAGAAGGCCTCATCCATATGGACGGCAAAAAGAATCGAACGATCTCGCTTCCCGAAGAGCGCCGTTCTGGCTCAATTCCCATTGTCGGCGTGGTCACAGCCGGTCAGCCGATCCTAGCCGTGGAGAATATCGAAGGGTATCTTCCGTGGGACGGAGACGAGCGCTGCTTTGCCCTTCGCGTGCGCGGCGATTCGATGATAAATGCCGGTATTTTGTCGGGAGATAAAGTCGTTGTCCGCCCGCAGCTAACAGCCGAAAACGGACAGATCGTGGTCGCGCTTCTCGATGACTCCGCAACCGTCAAGCGCTTCCGCCGTGAAAAGGGAAAGATCTGGCTGTTCCCCGAAAACCCCGCGTATGACCCCATCGACGGCACAGATTGCAGCATCATTGGCCTCGTCAAGGCCGTCTATCGCGAGTATTAAATTACATTTCCCATCGAAAAACTCGTAGGGGGCGATGCCCACATCGACCCGGCAAGATGCAGTAGTTTTACGGAAATCTTCGGCGAATTCGATCATTCCCAATGGGGCGATGTAGGTATCGCCCCCTACGCAACGAATAAAAGCAGGTAAAAAATCTGAAAGTAATCGTAAAGAGGTGCACGGTTCTGTGCATCTCTTTTCTTTTTCACCCGAAATTCCTATTTATAATGTGTATACCCTTGCAAAGGAGCCACTTCCGTGCTAAAATAAAGTCGTGTTTGTATGCCCTTTTATGGGACGCTCCCGGGCATTTTCACGATAAAACTGGAAAGGAGCTTGTTCTTGTACTCCTCTACCTATATCTGGGCGAAAGTGCTCGCCCACATGGAGCAGAAACTCACCGACACCATCGTCACCACCTGGTTCGACGACACAGAGGTTCTGGAGCTGACCGACCAGAAGCTGGTGCTCTACTCCCCGACTGTCTTCCGCAAAGACATGATCGTCTCGCGCTGCGAAACCTACATCAAAGACGCGCTCAAAGAGCTCTTCGACATGGACTTAGAGCTCGTCGTGCTCGACGATACGGAGATTGAAGCCTATCGCTCGTCCAAAAAGAAGCCGCGCTTCATTGAGTTCAACCCGCAGTTTACGTTCGATAACTTCATCGTCGGCAACAGCAACAAGTTTGCAAACGCCGCCGCCGTCGCCGTTGCGGAAAAGCCCGCGGATTCGTATAACCCACTTTTCATCTACGGCCCGTCCGGCGTTGGGAAGACGCATCTTCTTTATGCCATCGCCAATGAGATTCATAAGCACCACCCGGACTACAACATCGTCTACATCAAGGGCGACCAGTTTACAAATGAGCTCATCAACGCCCTGCGCGAAGGCAAAAACAACGAGTTCCGTCTCAAATACCGCGGCGCGGACCTCTTCCTCGTCGATGATATCCAGTTCATCGCCGGCAAGGACTCCACGCAGGAGGAATTTTTCCATACCTTCAACAATCTCTATGAGAGCCACAAGCAGATCGTCCTGACCTCCGACCGGCCGCCCAATGAAATGGTCCGTCTGGAAGACCGCCTGCGCACGCGCTTTGAGTGGGGCCTTCTTGCGGACATTCAGCCGCCCGACTATGAAACACGCATGGCGATCATCAAGAACAAAGCTGTAAATCTCGGCTTCGATCTGCCGGACGACGTGTGCAACTACATTGCAGAGAACATCACCAACAACGTCCGCCAGATTGAGGGCACAGTCAAAAAAATCAAGGCCTTCAAGGAGCTCAATGGGATGGTGCTGGACGTTCCGAACGTCGCGCGCGCCATCAAGGACATGTTCAAGGGAAAGACTGAGAACCTCCCCACACCGAGCCTTATCGTGAGCGAGGTCTGCCAGTATTACGGCATCGAAGAGCAGGTACTCAGAAGCACCCTTAAAAACAAGAATACCGCTGAGGCGCGGCAGGTCGCGATGTACCTCATCCGCACGATGACAAACCTGTCTCTTCCCGAGATCGGCCGCGAATTTGACCGCGACCACACAACGGTCATGCACGGACTTAAAAAGGTCGAGCAGACGCTCCAGAACAGCGCCTCACCGCTCAACGACACCATTCGCGACATTACGGCGAACGTCAACAACAAGCTTTAAAAAAACGCTGCGATCGCCAGCGGGAAACGTGCCGCAAAAAATTATCCACAAGCGTCTGTGTAAAACGGAAAGGTTGCATGTGGATATCTCTCCTTTCGAAACTGTCCACAAAATCCTGTGCAGAACTTCTCGTTTTTCTGCAAACCCTGTGTACAATTTTTTCTTACGCCCGTAAGGGTTTCAGGACTTTTCCACAAGACGAACGCCCTACTGCTACTTACTACTGAATTTATCCTTTCTTTCTGTTAGAAAGAGAGCCGGAGGTATCCTTTTATGAAATTTACCTGTGAAAAAAACCAGCTGGTTTCCGCCATCTCCGTCGCCTCGCGCACAGTTGCACAGAAAAGCGCCATCTCGGGACTCGAGGGCATTTTGATCCGCGCGGGTGTCAAAGTGATGCTGACGGGGTATAATCTGGAAACAGGCATTACCGTCAGCGTTGACGCCGACATTCAGGAGACCGGCGCCTGTGTCATGCCCGCGAGGCTGTTTTTTGACATCGTCCGCAAGCTCCCAGACGACACCGTTAGCATTCAGGTTGATGAGAGCTTCAAGGTTTCCATCAAGGGCGGCATCTCATCGTTTACGATCACTGCGCTTTCTGCCGACGATTACCCCGAGCTTCCGGACGTGGACTCCGAAAAAGGTATCCGCGTCCCGCAGAACGAGCTCAAGGCTATGATCTCCGGTACGATCTTCGCTGTCAGTGAAAATCAGGCGCGCCCGATTCATACAGGCGTCCTGTTTGAAGTCGATAACGACTCCATCACGAGCGTCGCAGTCGACGGCTACCGTTTGGCGCTGCGCCGCTATCTCCCGGAGGAATCTCTGGAGCGGACGCTCAAATTTGTCGCGCCCGCGGCGGCCTTAAAAGAAGTCGAAAAAATCCTTGGTGATACCGACGACCCCGCGACGTTCTATCCGGGCTCGAAGCACATCCTCTTCACCATCGGAGACGCGACGCTCGTCTGCCGCATTTTAGAGGGTGAGTTCCTCGATTGGCGGCGTGTGCTGCCGCAGAACAACCCCGTAAAACTGGTCGGAAACGTCAGCCGTCTGACTGACTCCATCGAGCGTGTTGGCCTCGTCATCTCCGAAAAGCTCAAAAGCCCCGTCCGCTGCAAATTTGGAGACAATGCCGCCGAGCTTCGAACTGTCTCCACGATCGGCGAGGCGTACGACGTCTGCCCCATTGCGGGAGACGGCAAAGACCTGGAGATCGGCTTTAACTGCAAATATTTACTCGATGCGCTGCGCGCCGTGCCGGACAGCGAGTGTACGCTCGAGATGATCAACGGCCTGAGCCCCATTGTTTTGAATCCGACGGAGGGAAACCGGTACAGCTACATGGTGCTCCCTGTCCGCCTGAAGGCAGGAGAATAAGCCATGAAAGTACGTGTCACAAAAAAACTATCCGGTGAGCCAATTGTCATTCCTATCCGTACGGAGTTTATTAAGCTGCAGGATTTCATGAAATTTGCCAACGTCTGCGAGTCCGGCGGCATGGCCAAGACCTTTATCCAGAACGAACAGGTCACTGTTAACGGCGAGGTCTGCACCCAGCGCGGTAAAAAACTTCGCCCGGGCGATACCGTTGGCTTCCTAGGAAATGTCTGGGCGGTCTCGCAGGAGGAAGCATGAAGCTCTCGCGCCTGCGGCTGTATGACTTTCGAAACTACAAGCAGCTGCAATTGGAGTTAGATCCCGGCGTGAACCTGATTTTAGGCGAAAACGCGCAGGGGAAGACAAATTTACTCGAGGCCGTGTCCTATCTCTCGACCGGCCGCAGCTTCCGCACAGCGAAAACGCAGGAGCTCATCCGCTTTGGAGCAGAATTTGCGGACCTGAATGCCGACGTATTTTCGCAGGGCCGGGAGCAGTCCGTCCGCGCCGTATTATTCGCGGGAAGAAGGCCGCGTCAGCTCTATCTTGGCGGCGTGAAGCAGAAAAGCGCGGCAAAGCTCCCCGGTGTTTTGACAACAGTTCTCTTTTGCCCCGAAGATCTTCTGGTTTTAAAGGGCGGAAGCCAGCCGCGAAGAAGGCTCATCGATACCGCACTCTGCCAGCTGCGGCCGGGCTACGCGAACGCGCTTGCGGAATATAACCGCCTGCTTGACAGCAAAAGCCGCATTTTAAAGGACTACCACGAAAAACCCAGCCTTTTGGAGCCGCTGCCAGAATACAACTACCGCCTCGCGCAGGTCGGGGCCATCGTCATTGCCCACCGGGCCAGATACTTAGAAGCGCTCGGCACGGCGGCAAGCTCCTATCACAGCGCCTTTTCCGCCGGCCGCGAGAATCTGACGCTGCAATATCACACGGTCTCGACCGTAGAGGACCCGTTTGCCGACAAGAAAACCATCTTTGAGCAGATCCTTTCCCATCAGGAAGCGCACTACCGCGCGGAACTGGACTCCGGCCAATGCTTGACCGGCCCACATAAGGACGATTTTGACGCGTTGCTGGACGGTATCCCCGTCAAAGCCTTCGGCTCGCAGGGACAGACCCGCACGGCGGCCATCAGTCTGAAGCTCGCCGAGCGCGAACTTTTGCGTCGGGACACGGGTGAAGAGCCGGTTCTGCTGTTAGATGACGTGCTTTCCGAGCTCGACGCGGCAAGGCAGGACTTCGTCCTCAATCAGATCACCTCCGGTCAGGTCTTCATCACCTGCTGCGAGGTTGGGCGCGTGACCGAAATCGGAAAAACATTTGAAATTCGCGCGGGAGGGCTTGTATGTACGTAGATATCGGCATGGACCTCGCCGTGCGGGCCAGTCAGGTGCTCGGTGTGTTTGACCTCGATAATACGTCGTGGTCCAAGCGCACACGTGAATTTTTGCAGCGCGCGCAGGAAGATGGCAGTCTCATCGAAGCGACCGATGAGCTTCCCAAGTCCTTCGTCCTCACACAGGAATACGGCCAGACGCGCGTGTACTTAACAAAATACAACGCCTCCATCTTAGCGCGCCGTTTTTCTGGAACGAAATAGCTATTACTACCCCGTCTTCTTCAGAGAAGACACAAAGGAGTTATCCAATGAGCGAAGAAATTTTGAAAAACGAAGTCGTAGAAACGCAGTACGACGCTAGTCAGATCCAGGTTCTCGAGGGTCTGGAAGCCGTCCGCAAGCGTCCCGGCATGTACATCGGCTCGACGAGCGTGTCGGGTCTTCATCATCTGGTCTATGAGATCGTCGACAACGCGATCGACGAGGCCCTGGCCGGTTATTGCCACCATGTGCAGGTGACGATCAACGAGGGAAATACGATCACCGTTTTAGACGATGGCCGCGGCATTCCCGTCGACATTCAGGCGCAGACCGGAAAGCCTGCGCTGGAGGTTGTCTATACCGTTCTGCACGCGGGCGGCAAATTCGGCGGCGGGGGCTATAAGGTCTCCGGCGGTCTTCATGGTGTTGGTGCGTCGGTTGTCAACGCCCTTTCCGAATGGCTGGTTGTCGACGTGTACCGCGACGGGAAAATCTACGAGATGCAGTTCTCCCGCGGTAACATCACAAAGGAAATGCAAATTGTCGGCACGACCGACCAGCACGGCACAAAGGTCACCTTTAAGCCCGACCCTGAAATGTTCGACACCACGGAGTATGACTACGAGACGCTTCATACCAGAATGCGCGAGCAGGCCTTCCTGAATGCGGGCCTTCACATCACCATTTCTGACGAGCGCATTGAATCTGCCGACAAGCCAGAAAAGGAACGCTTCGATTCCATGTGCTACGAGGGCGGCATTCGTGAGTTCGTCCAGTGGTACAACCGGCACAAAACGCCAATCCATCCGACCGTCATCTACATGGCAGGCAAGAAGGGCGACCAGACGGCGGAGATCGCGCTCCAGTATAACGACTCGTTCAATGAGACGATTGTTTCCTTCGCCAACGATATCCAT
>CALCJW010000056.1:0-6344 GCA_937967235.1 uncultured Clostridia bacterium | reverse complement strand
TGACGCTCGGCGACCGCATCGTCATCATGCGCGACGGCTTCATCCAGCAGATCGGAACGCCGCAGGAGGTCTTCAACCATCCGGCAAACCTCTTTGTCGCGGGCTTCATTGGTACGCCGCAGATGAACCTGTTTGACGCGGCGCTCTCGAAAAAGGGCGATAAGTACGTTGCCACGATCCTTGGCCGCGACTTTGAGCTTCCCGAGGCCAAGCAGACTGTCCTCAAGGCGATGGACAAGGTTCCGTCCGAGGTCATTGTCGGCGTGCGTCCGGTGCATGTGCATCTGGCAGATGACGGTATCGACGCGACGGTTGACGTGTCCGAGCTCATGGGCTCGGAGCTGCACCTGCATGTGAATTCCGCCGGCAAGGACGTTGTCATCGTCGTTCCGACCACGGACATTGATATTGACTCTGTCCATGGCGGGCACAAGGCGGTCAAGTATTCCTTCCGTCCCGACCTCATGCACTTCTTCGACAAGGAAACGGAAAAGAATCTCTTCTGAGCTTTTTGATTTTGCATATACCGGGAGCCGCGGGCTTTGCCCGCGGCTCCTTTCGCTGCGAAAGCTTCTTGTTTTTAAAAATTGACTGAAAAAATACGGCTTTTCCGGTTGACATTCTTTTAAAAAGCCGATATAATAGTCCAGCTTGCGTAATGCAGGCGATCCTTGCCGCAGAGGGATTCTGCGGCCATAAGTCCAAAAGGAGGTGCAACATCATGGCAAAGCTTTCCGCAAAGTATGAGATCCTCTATATCATCGATCCCGCGCAGGGTGAAGAGGGTATCGCGGCTCTCGTGGAAAAATTCAAGGGCATCGTGGAAAACCACGGCACGCTCACCAGTGTTGACGAGTGGGGCAAGAGACATCTGGCCTATCCCATCAACGACCTGACCGAAGGCTACTACGTCTACATGACCTGTGACGTCACGCCCGACATGCCCGCAGAGCTCGATCGTGTCTTCAAGATCACCGACGGCATTCTGCGCTCGATCATCGTGGCTGTCGAAGAGTAAGGAGGCTATTCATGCTGAACCAAATCGTTCTCATGGGTCGTCTTACCCGTGACCCCGAGCTGCGCCGGACCGGCAGCGGCGTGGCGGTCGCGTCCTTTACGCTCGCTGTCGACCGCGATTTTGCGGCCCAGGGCGCGGAAAAGGAAACGGATTTTGTCGATATCGTCGCATGGCGCAATACGGCGGAATTTGTCAGCCGCTTTTTCACCAAGGGCCGTATGGCTGTGGTGACCGGCCGGCTCCAGATCCGCAACTGGACAGACAAAGAGGGCAATAAGCGTCGCTCGGCAGAGGTCGTGGCAGACAATGTCTACTTCGGCGACTCCAAGCGCGATGGCGCAGCCCCCGGCGGCTTCGACCAGACGCCGTCTTATCCGCAGGCGCCTGCCTATCAGGCTCCGGCTGCTCCCGCGCCCAGTGCGTCCGGTTTCTCCATGCTCGAGGACGACGATTCCGAGCTCCCGTTCTGATCGGGTTTTTCCCAACGAATGTTTCCACAAGACAAGATAGGAGGATAAATTATGGCAATGGCTAATGATCGTGTCCATCCTCGCAAGCGCAAGAAGGTTTGCTCGTTCTGCGTCGACAAGGTTGCCCACATCGATTTCAAAGACACTGCGAAACTCCGCCGTTACCTGTCTGAGCGCGGCAAGATCCTGCCCCGCCGTACGACTGGTACCTGCGCTGCGCATCAGCGTCAGCTGACCGTCGCCATCAAGCGCGCCCGCCACATCGCCCTGCTGCCGTACGTAGCAGAATAAGAGATAAAAAAATTCCGTCCGATGGACGGAATTTTTTTATCCCGGGGAAACCGGGGCTTTCCCCGGAAGGAGCTGCGCCTTGACTGCGCGCAAGCTTTTCATGCGCTGCATGAAAAGCTCACACTTGCAAGGCGAGAAGTATTTTTCCGGTCGGCGGAGCCGCCGGATAAAATGGATTTACATTTTATTTTGCGCCTGCGGGCGCAAAACTCTGCGAGGCTTTTGGAGGGTGCGTATGTTCTCGATGACGCTCATTTGTATGGGGAAACTGAAGGAGAAGTTTTATATACAGGCTTCGGAGGAATATAAGAAGCGGCTGGGGGCATTTTGTGATTTTACGCTCCTGGAATTGCCGGAGGTTCGGCTTCCGGAGAATCCGAATGAGACACAGATTTTACAAGGGCTTTCGAAGGAAGCGGAGATCATCCGTGCGAAGGTTCCGAAGGGGAGCTGGCTCTGCATTCTTGCCCCGGAGGGGAAGATGCTCTCTTCCGAGGAGCTCGCGGGAAAGCTCTCGGAGATCAAAAAGAGCGGTAAGTCGAGCGTGTGCTTTCTCATTGGCTCGTCCTTCGGCGTGGATGCGGGACTCAAAAAGCAGGCCGACCTCCTTCTCTCCATGAGCCGCATGACGTTTCCGCACCATCTTGCGCGCGTGATGGCGCTTGAGCAGCTTTACCGCGCAGAGGCCATTCAGGCGGGGACAAAATATCACAAGTAAGCGCTTGTGTACAGTGGATACACGGCATTTGAGAGCTTGCTGCTTGGTTCTTCTGCACAATTTATCTTGTCAAAGCGCCCGTTTTCCGTTAAAATAAAACCATCTACCGCAAAGAACTGTTCAGCCTGCGCTGGATCGTCCGAATTTTCTGGAAAAGGATGCTAGTATGAAAGACAAGACCGCTTCTTCCCGATCGGAGAAACAAAGCCCTGTTCTGCGTGGGGTATTGCCTGCGCTGTGCGTGGTGCTGGCCGTGTTCGCCTTTGCCGTGCAGCCGCCCGCGGAGCTGTTCCGAGGCTTCTGGAGGATTCTCATCTCCGATGCGGGCCTCATCACGGACCCTGCGGTTACCGGCGGCGCGGGCGCGGCGCTTTTGAACGCTGCTTTGGTGCTGGCGCTGAGCACGGCGCTGGTCTATGGCATGCACCTTCCCGTCACAGGCCTGACGTTTGCGTGCCTGTTCATGATGGCGGGCTTCAGCCTGCTCGGAAAAAATATCTTGAATATTCTGCCCGTGCTCCTCGGCGGCTGGCTGTACGCGCGGTTTCAGGGCGAGCCGTTTTCCAAATACGTCTATCAGACGCTGTTTGCTACCTGCTTGTCGCCGCTTGTGAGCTTCTGGCTCGTGCATCTGCCGGGCGCGTGGCGCTTTGCCGCGATGCTGGGAAGCGGCGTGGCCATCGGCTTTTTGATCCCGCCTGTCGCGGGGTACACCGTCCGGCTCCATCAGGGCTTCGATTTATACAACGTCGGCTTTGCTGCGGGCTTCATCGGCCTTGGCATCGCGAGCATCTGCAAGGGGCTGGGCGTGGAGTTTGTCACGGAGCTCCGGTGGGGCACAGAGGACCACGTGGTATTTTTGTGGCTGCTGCGCGTGATTTTTCTGGGGCTGTTTCTTGCGGGCGTGTATCTCGGATGCAGAAAACCGGGAGACTACCGGCCGCTTCTGCGCCATTCCGGCCGTTCGGTCGCGGACTTTATCCTGATGGACGGCGCGGCACCCACGCTTGTGAACATGGCGCTCACGGGGCTCATCGGGCATGTATATCTGTTGGCGCTTTCTCCGTTTGGTGTGCGGCTCAATGGCCCGCTTGTCTGCTGCGTGCTGAGCATGACGGGCTTTGCCGCGTTCGGCAAGCATCCCAAAAATGTGCTTCCTGTGATGGCGGGCGCGGTGCTGGCAAAGAGCCTTCTTGTCGCCGTGCCGCTGACCGCGCCGGGTTCGCTGCTTGCGGTGCTGTTTTGCACGGGGCTTGCGCCGATCGCCGGCCAGTTCGGCGCCCTCTGGGGCATGGTCGCGGGATTTCTGCACATGACCATCGTCCAGAACACCTCCATCTTGCATGGCGGCATGAACCTCTACAATAACGGCTTTGCGGCGGGCCTTGTGTGCGTGCTGCTGCTGCCGATCATCGAAGCGTTCCAGAACCGCTCGAAGGAGTAACAAGGAGTACCTATGAAACAACGACATCCGCAGGCCCGGCAGAAGATGAGCCGGGTCATTGACGAAATCGGCGCCGCGCTCTTTGCCTGCGGCGCGACGGAGGTGTCCCTCCGATTAAAAAAAGAACCGGAAGGACTGCGCCTTCTGGTTCAGGGAGATTATCTTCCGGTCAACCGGGCGAAGCTCGAGCGGCTGGGAAAGCTCCTGCAGCCTGAGATTCGCGACCCGGCCTTGGCAGAAACCTTCTGGGAGCTTGCCGGAGCAGACTTGGCGGATGACACGTCGGAGCTTGCCCTTGTGGGGCAGATTTTAGACGACGCGCGCGTCGTGCTGGGCGAGCAGAGCGTCGAAATGGAGCTGTTCGTCGCCCGTTGAGACAGTCTTGCGCGTGGAGATGACAAGCGGCTGACCCGTCACGGGGTGCAAAAGCTCCAAGCTTGCCGCGCAAAGCTGCTGGGTAAACAGGCCGCGCTGTCCGGAAAGCAGCAGGGAAGCAGGCGTTGTGTACTGCGGGTCTCCCAGAATCGGAACGCCCGCCATCTTGCAGTGCAGCCGCAGCTGGTGCGTCCGACCGGTCACGGGGGTGAGCGCGAGAACGCTCGTGATTCCGTCCGTTTTCAGAACGCGGTACCGGCTCACGGCGCGCTTTCCGCGCGGGTCGACGATGCGGAGCAGGCTCCCGTTTCCGATTTTGTAGACAGGAAGCGAAATTTCGCCCGCGCTTTCTTTCGGGCAGCCATAGACGGCGGCCAGATATGTTTTGTGGATTTGCCCGTCCTTCATCATCTGGCAGAGCTTTGCGTGGATGTGCGCGTTTTTGGCCAGCAGCACCACGCCGAACGTGTCCCGGTCGAGGCGCGTCACAGGATGAATGCCGCAGGGCTGGTTCGTTTCGGCGTAGTAGCCGAGCAGCGCGTTTGCGAGCGTCCCATCGTTTTTTCTGGGCGATGGATGGACAAGCTGACCGGCGGGCTTATCGAGCGCGATCAGGCTCTCGTCCTCATAGAGAATATCGATCGGAAGCGTCTGGGGGAGAAATCCCTCGGGCGCT
This sequence comes from uncultured Clostridia bacterium, assembly GCA_937967235.1. GTDB lineage: Bacteria > Bacillota > Clostridia > Oscillospirales > Oscillospiraceae > CAG-170. The sequence continues at coordinate 1,352 of CALCJW010000056.1, read as the reverse complement.
TCTTCGATTTTCACGGTAATTTCCTGCCCCGGCCGCACGCGCGCGTCGGTGTGGACATGGACGCCGTCGAGGTAAAACGCATTCTGCCATTTGAGCCGCTTGACAAGGCCGGACGAGAGCGCCAGCTCGCCCCGCAGAAACGTCAAAAGCTTTCCCTCGCGCTCTGCTCTATGCAAAAGCACCATCGCGCCCGCCTCCTTTCAGAAATTCTCCCCTATCATACCGCAAAGAAGCCAAAGCTGCAAGCTAATTCGCACGTTCCGGCTTTCCGGCGCGGGAAGACGCGTTCTGCCCCTCCGGCGTTTTTTCCATGAGCGCCCGGTAGATCTGGCAGCAGAAGACGGAAAGCAGCGGAAACACGATCATCCCCGCCACGCCCATCACGCGGTAGCCGACGTATAACGCCGCCAGCGTCACCGCGGGCGGAAGCCCGATCTGCCCGCCAAGAAGCCGCGGCTCTAAAGCCTGCCGGGTAAGCGCCGCCGCTGCGTATAAAAGAAGAAAGCCCACACCGCGCCGCGCGTTTCCCCGGACGAACTCCAGAAGACTCCATGGAAGCAGCACCGTTCCCGTCCCGAAGACCGGCAGCGCGTCAATAACTGTCGTCAGAAGCGCAAGCAGCAGCGCATAGTCGACCCCCAGCAGCAAAAAGCCCGCCGTCAGAATCAGAAACGTCACGCCCATGAGCTTTCCCTGCGCCCGCAGCCACGCGCCAAGCGTGGACGACAGATGCGTCCTTGCAAACGAGAGCTTCTCCTGCCAGTTCTTTGGCACATGGCGGCGGTAAGCCCCGGTCAGATCGTCGAATTCTGCCGTGAGCATGAAGCTCGATAAAAGCGCCGTCACCGCGCCGAGCACCAGATCCGGGAGCTTTCCCAGAAAGCCGGACGCGAGCGTAAAAAGCCGTTCATAGAGCTTCGCGCCAAATCCTGCGCCGCTTTCAAAAAAGCTCGTAAGTCCCGCGCGAAGGCCGGAGCCCACGCCGTCCGGAAATTTGTCCGCGATGGCGTAGAGTCTGTCCTGCAAGGCCTTCGCGGGCTCTTCCAGCCTTGCGGCGAGCGCCGGCAGCTGATGGAGAAAACCGCCGACCTCCCGGCAAAGGAGCCGGCACAAAAGAAAAAGCCCCGTCCCCGCCAGCGCGTAGATCCCCAGCACGCACAAAAAAGCGGCGAGCCCCCGGGGAAGCTTCGTCCTGCGCTCCAATGCGCGAACCGGCCGCCGCGCCATCGCCGCCACTGCCAGACCGATGAAAAGCGGCAGCAGCAGCGGGAACAGAACCGCCGCAAACAGCCACAGAGGTCCAGCTCAAATAATTTTTCCATATACAAAAAAACCTCGCTTCTTGGTGCATA
>CALCJW010000055.1:0-7107 GCA_937967235.1 uncultured Clostridia bacterium | reverse complement strand
GCCGAATCAGCGGGTAAGAACTCATAGTTGATCATCGCGGCTGGTATGTCCTCACCAGTAAAAGAGTTAGCCCATACCATCATCTTCCTTGAAATGTCATCTTCTTCTGCTATTGATACAAGCTTCTTCTTGTCAGAGTTCATTCTTCACCGCCTTATCTGCTATACGAATCCATTTTTCAAGGTTTTCGGCTTTCGATGCTTCAAACCAGTATGATTGAGCTTGATTGTGTCCAGCCTTATTGAACTCAAGATTCTTATCGGTCAGCACCTTTGTCATCCCTTTCTTCGCGTATGTGCTGCCCGTCTCCGGGTCAACCATGACTTTCCCGTAATACAGGAATCTTGCATACGGTCCCGGATAGATGATCGCATTACCGTCCACCATTGTTCTCTGGTCGAGAGAGCCGGTCAAAAACGGAACATACGGACTTGTGTCCTTCCGTGCCTGAACCGCAACAATATGCTCCGCTTTCGTGCATGCCTGCGCGAGTTTTTCGTGCAACTCGTCAAAGCCATCGGTTTTCACACTGAATTTCAGCATTACGTGCCTCCGACCTGCCAGTGCTGCATAGACGGACTTCCGAAGTCCTTCATGTCCACCTTTGTCACTTTGTACACATCGTCGTAAAGCATCTCAATCTGTTCTTCCGTCTTGTCCGGCTCGACTACTTCTCCCTTCACAAAGAAGGTCGTGCCGCCGTTACCGTCCGTGGAGAGCGTCCAGATTTTGCTTTTATCGGTTGCACGCCAGAACTCCTGCGGCCCGACGTAGCGCTTCTCCGCGCCTGTCACGCCGTCTACGGCAACCGCAGAGAACGGAATGTACAGGTTTACCGCATCTGCGCCTTCAAGCCCGCTCGCGCGGACATTGGCAGCTTTCGACGCTTGGAGCATTACACCGCGAATCACTGTGATGTAGCGTTTCTGCGTGTCCTTGAAATCCTGGTCTTGCTCCTGTGTGACGTTGTAGATGGTTACGGTGTGGGGGGCGTACATGCAAAACACCTGCCTCTGTAAAGAAGCCCGGTATGGGCTAGATATTCACGCGCTACGCTTGCAAGAGCCTTCTTCGCCTCCGAAGCCGCTTTCAATGCAGCTACGGAAGAATCGCCGCCGCTGCGGAGCGTCCGGGAATAGCCGCCTACAGTCTCGCTCTGCAATTCTCCTTCGTCAGATGCAAGCCCGGCGGACACATTCTTTCTGGCAAGCTCCTGCGCCGTGTCGATCAGCATATACTGGTCGACTAAGGCACAGCAGCACATTTTCACAGCATCCAGCTCTGCAAAATCCTTTGCTCGGTTTTGCGTGTAGTAGTCAAGGAAGGAACTGGCGCGTGTCGCCAATCTGCAAAAGCTGTCAGCGTCTACCGTTCCCTTGTAGATATCGCAGTAGTACTCATAATCGGCGTATATCATTGCGCCAGCTCCTTTCGGTTACGAGCCTACCGTCACAGTGGCCGTTCCGGTCTTCGTGCTGTCCTGCTTGGACTTTGCGGTAACGGTAATGCTCGTGGATGTCTCATTGGAAGCAACCGCCAAGATGCCGTTCTCCGAGATAGAAGACTTCGCGCCGTTCTGGCTCCACTCGACATCTCCGCTCACGATTCCTTCACCCGCGACGGCAGCGGTGAATGCCTTGCTCGCTCCCTTTTTCACGGTTGCAGTAGCCGGGGATACCGTGACCGTAGATACCGTGCCAGCTTTTCCATAAACCGAGAACGGGAACGGGTTGGCAATATCAACGTTGTACGCGTTGACCGGGTTCGCGATTTCCCAACCGAGACGCATGACCGCACGGAGAGCGACCATATCGTTCTGCATGAGGTTGTAGGTGATTGCCTTTGTACTCGGGTCCTGAATGACACCCTCGGTGAAGATCTTAAATGTCATGTCCTGGCGGATGGCGTACACCAGCTGCGTCCAGTCGCCGACGATCATCTGTGCCTGTGCCGGGTCAAATGCGCCGTTCATCGGGAAGTACATATCCATACCATCCAGACCATAGCGCGTTGCACCCTGCATATCGGACTTGAAGATGGGCTGCCCGGTCGTGTCCTTCAGCCCGCGCAGCTTGCCGCGCATTTGAATCGCAGACATAACGCCGTTCGGGTTGAAGCCGTCAAGTTCTACCTTCGCGATAAGACCGCCTTCGCCCATGATGTCGTCAAAGATGCTTGTGCCGACGGGTACGCCGTTACCGGCAGCGATTGCCGAAGGAACAACGCCAGTGCGCCAAGTGCTCGGCTTGTTCGTGCCGAACAAGATTGCCGCGTCAATGACCTTGCCGAAAGCCTCGGTCAGACGGGGCTTGACCTCGCCCCAAATGTCATAATCCGCATCATCGAGAGCAGCCTCGGGAATGGGGACGATAACCGCGATCTCCTCGGCATACAGCTTCTTCTTGTCCCACGCCATCTTGGTGGTCTGCTTGAATGCCTCACCAGCGCCGCCGTCAGTGGCCTCGCCGTTGACAAAGTACGCGGAGGGAAGTGCGTCAAGCACATTAATGGTCTGCGTCTTGCTGGACATGTTCGCCAGTCTGCGGCCCATACGAAGAACGGCAGATTCGGCGATAGCGCCCTGCATGATTTCGCGGGTTACGGGTTCCGGGATAAGGCCGGAAAGTGCGGAACGATCAATACTTGCCATGTTGTAATCTCCTTTTCGTTACTTGAGTGCGCCGCGGATCAGATTGTTCATCGCGGCATTGGTATCTGTTTTCTTTTCGCCGCCGCCAACGGCGGCAGACCAGTCGATTTTTACGCCGTCTTGGAACGCGGATGGATCGGCTCTGACTTGAGCCTTGTGCCATTCGTCAAACCCATCAAGCGCACCGTCTTTGATTTCAAGGTGTTTTGCTTTTAGGTCTGCCAAATATGCCTTTTCAGCAGCTTTAGAGCTGAACTTCACGCCCTTTTTAGCAAGCGTCTTGCGGATCACATCTGCGTAGTCATAATCGGCGATCTTGGACTTGTAGCCCTCGATCTCCTTTTTGAGCGCTTCCGTTTCCGCGCTGCCGTTCGCTGCAAACTGCTTGTTCTTCTCCACTTCCGCGTCAAGCTTGCTCTGAACAGTCGAAAGTGCCTTTGTGATTCGCCTGTCGAACTCCGCCTTGTAAGTGGGGTCAGCCAGTATTTCATCAAAAGTCATAATTTCGTCTTTCATTTTTTGTAAATCCTTTCTATTTCCACAGCGTCATTCCCCGCTGCGTTTTTCATTTTCCGCGATATGCGATACGTTCCAGCCTTTCGTATCTGTCGTACTCGCTATCTGTCATATCTGACCAAATACGGTCGCCATATTTACGCTCCATTTCAGCTTTAAAAGAGTGGTATTCTTTTATCTGTGTCGCCGTACCTGCGTAAGTCGATGAACTTGCGCTAGGGCTACCCGATGTTTTAGCTGAAGAAATTTTGGTGTCTTCAGATTTTACCTTTTCTGTAATTTTGAGAGCTCCATTTTCCACTTTCATCTTTGCAAGGACTCGCGCGTCCTTCATAATGAATTCCCCGGGGTCGTATCCGTCTTCGCCCTCATCAGCTCCGAGCAAATACATGACGCGTCCTTCGTATCCACCGTACTGCGTCACCTGTGACGTCCGGTCAATACGAATCGTTGACACGCCATCGAGGTCTTCCGGCTCCGCGCCCGCATCGTCAAAATCACCGCCAAAATTTTGTGAAGTGTGTTTCATCGTTTTGCCGATCTTTTCCGTATCGTCTTCCTGCACACGCAAACCGAAATACATAAAATCTTGTTCGCTGCAGATTTCTTCTGTAATTTTTTTTGCAGTTGAGAAATCCGTTCTGTTAAAGAGTTTTGTTTTGTTCTCCCCAAACTTCCCGCTTTCGCGCATTGCATCTGTCAGGCTCTGGCCATCTTTGATAAAAACTCGCCGCCCACTGATAGTGCGCCAAACGCCACCTTCATCCGCCATGTTTTCCACCTCCAAACTCAAATTTCATCCGTTTGCGCTGAATCGTCTGCGCAATAATGCTTCCGTCCTTGTCTCGCAGCAGCTCCACCCGGAAGCCGGACGCAAGCGCCCGCTCGATGGCTTGCTTTAGATTTTCGTCAATCATACAATACTTTCGCCCTTTCTCTCTGCTCCGGTAACCCTGCAGCCTCGCTGAAAGACTTATACTTGGCGTTCAGGCGGCGAAGCTTGATGTTTGCTGCGGTTGCGTCGTTCTCTAAGCACGCTGCTTTATAAGCATTTTTCAGCTTCTTTTGAGCTCGAATCTGCCGTTCCATGCGTCGCTGCATCTGCGTAGCCTCGTAGGCAGTGTATTGCTTCCCATCGAACTCACAGCCGAGCCCATCGTCGATATGCTCGAGCTGTTCGTCTGTGTAAGTTCGCTCCGAAACTCCTGGAACAAACGGGTATTTGTGATGCCTACAGTTTGCGCCTGTCAGACCGTCAACATATCCATAACCGGTAGTCTCCACAAGGTCATCGTAAAGCCCCAGCGGGTCAGGTTCGCCGCTTTCGCTCTGGTAATAGACTTTTCCTTGCCAGTCCTTGTGGCTTGACCACGGCGAGGCACCCGGCTTGTCACGCGCCCCAGAGTGCGCAGACACTTCAAAGTATCTCGTATCAAGGTACTCTGCGCTTTGGTTCGTGTACTGGTCGCAGATCTGATTCACGCCAGTCATAACGGCTCTCCGAACAGCAACGTCGATGTGGTCAACGTGTCCACTTTCGTAGTTCACGACTTTCAGACCGCCTGCAAGCTTCTGCACCGCAGACTTTATCGCCTGATTGTAGCTGATTGCCCCGCTCTGAATCTGCATAACAGCAGAATCCAACGCCCACTGATATGCACGCGCAGGCGGGAGCATCGTCCTGCCTTTGTCCACCAAGAATCCCATAGACTGTGTGATGTTATGAAATTCATCAAGCGTCTGCGCTCTGATTGCTTCGATTGTCGCAGTGTTCGCCAGAATATCAGGCTGTGTCAGCCCTGCCATGTCGATAACCGATGTGTAATACTTCTGGTTTCTGGCAATAACATCGTCGAAAAGCTCCTTGAGCTTCTTCTCACTGATTCCAGAGGTCTTGCGGATTGCTTTTTCAATCTCCTTCGTGTCGATGCCGTGCGAACGAAGTGCCCGGATTGCCTGAACAGTCACTTCGTTCAGCTGATCTTTCAGCGCAAGCCTACTGCATATTTCATCGAGAAGCATATCCTCCAAACTTCGGAACAGCTCTGCCAGCTCCTCCGGAAGCGCGTCAAGCAGTTCTGGGGTAAATGGATACCGGCTCATCTTTCACAACCCCAAAAGTCCCAGTGTGTTCTCCAAATCCCATTACTCGACCTCCGTTTCTTCCTCGGTTACCATGTCCTGCGCCTTCGGCAGCGCCGCCTTTGCGGTCGCCTCGTCCTCATTCATCCAGCGCATGCGGAACTCCCAGTCGTTCATGATGCCTGCACTGAGAAGCTGCATGTCGCGGGAGAAATCAGTAGCTTTGTCCTCTATGATGCTGTCATCGAAATCTATAGAGATTTCCACGTCTTCATTCAGACCGGCGTTCATAGCTGTGTTTCCCAGCCGAAGCAGGATGCGACACAGTTCCATCAGTGCTTGCTCCAGCACTATCTCATGCTTTTTGATTGTGCGGAACATGGTGGAGTTTTCGCTAATGACCTGCGTGGCCGTTGCTACGCTGCCGCCGTCAAAGCGGTAATAGGTTTCGCCGAAACCGCATTTGCTGGAAAGAACGTTCAGTTGGTCTTGCAAGCCTACATTCAGCTGCTCAGTTCTTAGTGTCGGAGAAATCGTCTCTACAACGTTCCCTTGCTGCGTGTCCTCCGGAAGCAGATAGAAACGCCGGTCATTGTCATCAAGCGTCGGCTCATCGTCTTCCCACCTTGTGGCGGGCATTTTGACCATCATCATCATCGGGCCGTTTTCGAACTCGTTGACGTAGCAGTCATAGGCACAGTCAACGCCGCGAAGAACGTCGATTGCATTTGCATACACAGGGATACCAACCGGAAGCAGGTAGTCAAGATTGTTTGCGATGTTCGGTCTGTCGATGACGAACTGCCTCTTGTCGCTTCCTGTATGTACGACCGGCGGGATTCTCTCGAACCCTGGGACATCCGTAAGCAAAGCGTCAGCAAGCGTTTCGTTTTCGTATCGGTAAATGCTGTTCTCGATGACGTAAAGTCCGTTTCCGTCTTTCCGGTGAATCTGCAAATACAGATAGTTCTTTCCGCCCCGCGTGACCACGCTGTCAAACGCGCACTCCGAAATAAATCCATTCTGCCAAGCGAGCGGGAAAATGTGCTCAATGGTCACATAGTCAAGAGCGATACCGGAAACATCGCCCGGAACGACCTCCCCTCTTTCGTTGACAGCCTGACCAACCACACGCGGGATATAAGCCACAGTTCCGAGTGCCGACTTCATTTCCTGCATCTCATTCGCCTTAACTGTGAAATTGTTCTCCGTTAGAACTCTATCGATAAAGTCCTGTTCTTTCCGACCTTCTAACGTGATCTGGACTTTCTCATTCATCAAAAGGTTCGCCCAGTCCTCACAGACCTTTTTCGCCATGCCGAGACTTGCACGGTTGCACTTTGTCCACTTATGTCCGTTATATCGCCGGTATTGATGGAAACCCTTGACTTCGCCGACGTACCACGACTTCCAAAGGGACACGTATGTATAGAATTCCTCTGGGATTGTCGTATACCCGAGTTCCTTTAATTTATCGATAACCGTCATGCAATAACTCCCATTCTACGGCTCACAGGCTCTAAGGCGTACCGCGTCGCGTCAATCAGATGATTGTTCGCGTCCGGGTATCCGCTGATAATATCGCCGTCTTTGTTTCTTTCATATTCGTAGCCCATGAACTCATCGTAGGCATGTGGCGTCCGTTTTCTATCAATGACAATCGTTCTTCTCTGCAAAAACTTCATGCCGTATTCTACCGAGCCGGGTCCCTTGACCGCCTCATACGCAGGCAATCCCATTGCACGGAGGTCAGCCACGCTCTTTGGCTCCGCGCTGTCACAAATGACACGCACATTTAAATATCCGCGCTGTTTGATTATCGTAGCGCTCTGCTCGTTCGAAAGGGCCAGGCGGGTTGA
>CALCJW010000054.1:0-12806 GCA_937967235.1 uncultured Clostridia bacterium | reverse complement strand
GTACCCCTACACCGGAAGGCTCGGCATTCTGCGCGAGGAGGACAAAAAAATCGTAGAAGACAGTCTTCGCCAGGTCGACGCGCTGGACTTTGCCGACAAGCCCTTTCAGGCCATCAGCGACGGCCAGCGGCAGCGAATCCTGCTTGCCCGCGCGCTTTGCCAGCAGCCGGAGCTGATCGTCCTCGACGAGCCGACAAGCTATCTCGATATCCGCTATAAGCTCGAACTTTTGAGCATTCTCAAGCGCATGGTGCGCGAAAAGAACTTAGCCGTTCTGATGTCTCTTCACGAGCTGGACTTAGCCGCGCGCGTCTCCGATACCGTCGTCTGCGTCGCGGGCGACCGGATCGACAAAGTCGGCAAGCCCGAGGAAATTTTTACGCGCGAATACATTGCAAAGCTTTATCACATGGAACCGGGCAAATATGACGCGTGCTTCGACACGCTGGAGTTTGTCCCCTGAGGTGTTTATGAACGATACAAACGGAACGTTTTACGCCGTCGGCGTCGGGCCCGGAGCCCCGGAGCTTCTGACGCTTCAGGCGGTAAACCTATTAAGGCAGTGCCCGGTGATTGCCGCGCCGCAAACCAGATCCGGCCAGATGCTGGCGCTGGACATTGCGCAAGGCGCGCTGGACCTCCGGGAAAAGGAAATTCTGCCGCTCAGCTTTACCATGTCGCGTGAACCTGCCCTTCGCGAGGAGAGCTACCAGACCGCCGCGCGGCAAATAGAGGCATTTCTGCAAAAGGGTCTGGATGTGGCCATGGTGAACCTCGGAGACGTGTCCGTTTTTGCCACGGCCTATTATATTCTGGAGCGCATCCGGGAAGATGGCTTTGAGACGCTCATGGCGCCGGGTGTGACAAGCTTTTCCGCTGTGGCCGCAAGACTCGGCTGGAGCCTCACAGAGATGGAAACGCCGCTTCACATCATCCCCGCGAGCGCGGATTTGGACCGGGCGCTGCAGCTTCCCGGCACGAAGGTTCTGATGAAATCCGGCTCCGCCATCCGCGAAACGGTCCATGCGCTCGAGCGCGCCGGCCTTCTTGATCGCGCGGCGCTGGTCGCCGACTGCGGGCTTCCCACCGAACAGGTATACCGCGATCTGTGCGAGCTTCCGGAGAACCTCAGCTATTTTGCCACCATCATTGTACAAGGAGCGTGACCCTATGACCGCGCAGCTTCCAAGGCTCGTTCTCGCCGGAACCAACAGCGGCTGCGGCAAAACGACCGTCACCTGCGCCATCTTGCAGGCGCTTGTGAACCGGGGATGCAGCGTCGCCGCGGCAAAGTGCGGCCCGGACTACATTGACCCCATGTTCCACAGCCGGATCATCGGCGCGAAAAGCTCGAATCTCGATCCCTTTTTCTTTGACGACAACATGCTTCGCTGTCTGCTCGCAGAAAACAGCCGCGGCTGTGAGCTTGCCGTCATCGAGGGCGTCATGGGCTACTACGACGGCCTCGGTCTTACGAGCACGCGCGCGAGCACCTTCGAGCTTGCACAGAAAACAGAAAGCCCCGTCATTCTCGTCGTAAATGCCAGAGGCGCAGCCTTGTCGGTCCTTGCCGCGATCCAGGGCTTTTTGCAGTTCCGGCCGGAAAGCGGCATACAGGGCGTGATTTTAAACGGATGCACGGCCATGAGCTACGGCGCGCTGGCTGCAGAGCTTGAACGCCAATATCCCGTTAAGGCCTGCGGCTACCTGCCGCGTCTTCCGGACTGCGCGCTCGAAAGCCGCCACCTTGGCCTCGTGACCGCGCAGGAGGTGTCAGACCTCAAGGAAAAAATGCAGCGCCTTGCCCGGGCTGCGGAGCAGACGCTCGATTTTGACGCGCTGATGGAAATTGCAAAAAGCGCTCCTCCCCTTTCCTTCGTCCCGCCGGAGCTTCCAAAGCCCGGAGTGCCCGTGCGCATCGGCGTTGCGCGGGACAAGGCGTTCTGCTTTTTCTATGAAGACAGTCTGGCGCTTCTCAGAAGGCTCGGTGCGGAGCTTGTCGATTTCAGCCCGCTTACGGGTGAAGCGCTTCCGGAAAACCTTCAGGGGCTCTATCTTCCGGGCGGCTATCCCGAGCTCTACGCCGAAGCGCTCTCGCAGAACAAGTCTATGTGCGAATCGGTTCGCAAAGCTGTCACCGGCGGTCTTCCCTGCATCGCGGAATGCGGCGGATTCATGTACCTGACCGAGAAAATCGGCGGCTTCCCGATGGCGGGCGCGCTGAAGGGGGGCTGCTTTGACACGGGGAAGCTCACACGCTTCGGCTATGTGACGCTCACGGCGCAGAAGGACAATCTTCTCTGCCGCGCAGGTGAGCAGATTCCCGCGCACGAATTTCACCACTGGGACGCAGAGCATCCCGGAGAAGACTTCCGCGCGGAAAAGCCGTCGGGCCGGAGCTGGCTGTGCGCGCACGCGTCCAAAACGCTCTACGCGGGCTTCCCGCACTTTCATTTTTACGCCAACCCATCGTTTGCCGTCCGGTTTCTGGACGCTTGCAGAAAGGAATCCTGCCATGCTGGAACAAATAAAGCCCATGGAGATTGAAGCGCGCAGCTTCGAAATCATTACCGAGCTTCTTGGCTCGCGCAAGCTTGACCCCGAAAACGAGCTTGTCATCAAGCGCGCCATTCACACGACCGCGGATTTTGACTACGCGGACAATCTCGTTTTCTCGCCGCACGCTGTGAAAACGGGGCTCGAAGCGCTCAAAAGCGGCTGCGATATCGTGACCGATACGCAAATGGCGAAGGCCGGGATCAACAAGACGATTTTGTCCAGCCTCGGCGGCGAAGTGCACTGCTTCATGGCAGACCCTGACGTTGCAGCGGAAGCAAAATCGCGCGGAGTCACGCGGGCGCTTGTGTCGATGGAAAAGGCGGCCTCTCTTCCGAAGCCCTGCATTTTTGCCATCGGAAATGCGCCGACGGCGCTCCTTTCCATCGAGCATCTGATGGAGGAGGGAAAGCTTTCTCCCGCGCTCATCATCGGCGTTCCGGTCGGGTTCGTGAACGTCGTGGAGAGCAAGGAGCGCATCCTCGAGGGCCATCGCGCGCCCTATATCGTCGCCCGCGGGCGCAAGGGCGGAAGCAACGTCGCCGCCGCCATCTGCAACGCGATGCTCTATCAGATCCGGCGGTAACATGGAAGAATACATCGTAAAGGACGGCAAAAAGCTCCGCCTCGGCTACACGACCGGCTCATGCGCAGCGGCTGCGGCAAAGGCGGCGGCCTATATGCTTCTGACCGGCAGGCCGAAGGACACCATCGACCTTCTCACGCCGAAGGGCATCCGGCTCCATCTGACGGTCGAGGAAATCAAAATAACATCCAGCGAAGTCTCCTGCGCCATCCGAAAAGACAGCGGAGACGACCCGGACGCCACCCGAGGCACGCTCGTCTTTGCCTGCGTCCGGAAAACGGATGCGCCCGGGGTTTTGATCGACGGCGGCGCGGGCATCGGCAGGGTCACAAAGCGCGGGCTCGACCAGCCCGTCGGCGCGGCAGCCATCAACTCCGTACCCCGGCGGATGATCGAGGAAAACGTCCGCGAGGTCTGCGCGCTCTGCGGCTACGATGGCGGAGTCTCCGTCGTCATTTCCGTCCCGGAGGGCGAGGCGCTTGCGAAAAAAACGTTCAATCCCCGCCTCGGCATTGTGGGCGGCATCTCGATTCTCGGCACGACCGGCATTGTCGAGCCCATGAGCGAGCAGGCGCTTGTAGACACCATCCGCGTCGAGCTGCGGCAGCGGCGGGAACTGGGCGCGGATTATGTGCTGCTCACGCCCGGAAACTACGGTGCGGATTTTATCCGAGATTCCATCGGCATCGATCCCCGGACGGCAGTCCTGACCAGCAATTTTATCGGCGACGCGCTGGAATTAAGCCGGGAACTGGGCTTTCACGGCGCGCTTCTCATCGGCCACGTTGGAAAGCTCGTGAAGCTGGCGGGCGGCATGTGGAACACGCACTCGAAATTCGGCGACTGCCGTATGGAGCTTCTCGCCGCGCACGCAGCATCGCTTGGTCTTCGGCCGGAAAAGGTCTCGGAGCTGCTGTCGTGCGTCATGTGCGACGACGCGCTTCGCATTTTAAAGGAAGAGCAGCTATATGACGCGGTGCTTGCGTGCCTTGCCGGACGCATTGAGTTTCACCTACAGCACAAATGCGGCGAAATGGAAATCGGCGCGATGGTTTTTTCCAAGGAATATGGCCGCCTGTGCCAGACCAGCTGCGCGCAGGCTCTGCTGCAAAAGATAATGGAGGCATAATTTATGGTACACTTTGTCGGCGCAGGAAGCGGCGCGGCCGATCTCATCACCGTGCGGGGAAAGGGCCTGCTCGAGCAGGCGGACGTGATGATCTACGCGGGGTCTTTGGTGAACCCGGAGCTTTTGTCCTATGCAAAAAACGGCTGCGAAATCCACAACAGCGCAAAAATGACCCTTGAGGAGGTCATTTCCGTCATCCAAAAAGCGGAGGCCGCGGGAAAAACCACCGTCCGCCTCCACACCGGAGACTCCAGCATCTATGGCGCTGTGCGCGAGCAGTTTGACCGGCTGGAGGAGCTTGGCATCTCTTTTGATGTTTGCCCCGGCGTGAGCGCATTTTGCGGCGCGGCGGCCGCGCTTCGCGCGGAGTATACGCTCCCGAACGTCAGCCAGACGGTCATCATCACAAGAGCCGCGGGCAAAACGCCCGTGCCCGAGCGCGAATCCATCCGCTCTCTTGCCGCCCATCAGGCGACAATGGTGCTCTTTCTGAGCACATCTTTGACAGAGCTCCTGCAGCAAGAGCTACTAGCCGGAGGGTATGCAGAAAACACGCCGGCCGCCGTTGTGTTCAAGGCGACCTGGCCGGAGGAGAAGATCTTCCGCTGCACGGTGGGAACGCTCCACGAGACGGTCACGAAAAACGGTCTTACAAAAACGTCCCTGATCATCGTCGGCGGCTGTTTGGGCGACGATTACATGCGCTCACTTCTCTACCATCCCGCCTTCACGACCGAGTTCCGCGAGGCAACGCTTTGAACGCGGCTGTTTTTGCCTACAGCAGGACAGGAATCCAGACGGCAAAGCGCGTGAGCCTCGCTCTGCATGACATGGACGTTTCCCTCTACACGCCCGCGCGCTTGGAAGAGCCCGGCTTTTTGCCGATCGAACCATCCGTCTACGCTCTGGAATTTTCCCGAAGGGACGCATTGATCTTTGTCGGCGCGTGCGGCATTGCCGTGCGGGAAATTGCCCCGTATGTGCGCGATAAAAAGACGGACCCGGCCGTTCTTGTCATCGATGAGCGGGCGCGTCACGTCATTCCGCTTCTTTCCGGGCACATCGGGGGCGCGAACCGGCTGACTGTGCAGCTGTCAAGCGCGCTCGGCGCAGATCCCGTCATCACTACGGCGACGGATGTGAACGGAAAATTTGCCGTCGACGAGTTTGCTGCGCGAACGGGCTGCGCGATTTCCGATATGCAGCTTGCAAAGGCCTTTGCCGCTGGAATCTTAGAGCGCGAGATGCCGCTATGCAGCGCGTTTCCGATCGTTTCGCCCCTTCCCGGCGGCGTATATGAGGCTGATTCTGGACACCTTGGGGTCTACATCGGCTGCGATGTGCAAGATCCCTTCCAAAAGACGCTCCGTCTGATCCCAAGAAAGCTCCGTGTCGGCCTCGGTTGCCGCAGGGGCGTTTGCGCATCGGCAATTACATCCGCCATCCGGCACGTTTTTGCGGAGAACCGGCTGGACCTTCGCGCCATCTCGGGCATTTTTTCGATTGATCTCAAAAAAGACGAGCCGGGGCTTTTGATGGCCTGCCGGGAAAACGGCTGGTCGGTCTCATTTTATCCCGCGCAGACCTTGCAGGCCGTGCCGGGGGAATTTACAGCGTCGAGCTTCGTCGCGTCCGTTACGGGCGTGGATAACGTCTGCGAGCGGGCGGCCATGCTCGGCGCGGAGCAGCTGCTCGTTTCAAAAACTGCGATGGACGGCGTGACCGTCGCCGTCGCGCTTATGCATTGGGAGGTACACTTTGGGTAAGGTTTTTGTTGTGGGCATCGGCCCCGGTAATTTTGAAAATATGACCATCCGCGCAGACCGTGCGCTTGCTGCCTGCGACGCGATCGTGGGGTATCCTGTCTATGTCGATCTCGTCAAGGACCGCTATCCCGGAAAGGCGCTTTTTGAAACGCCCATGACGCAGGAGGCAAAGCGCTGCCAGCTGGCGCTGGATCTGGCGCGGGAGGGCAAACAGGTGTGCATCGTCTGCTCGGGCGACAGCGGCATTTACGGCATGGCGGCGCTCGTCTATGAGCTGCGCGGGGAATGCGTGGAACCGGAAATTGAAGTAGTTCCCGGGCTCACGGCCGCATGCAGCGGCGGCGCGGTGCTGGGCGCCCCTTTGACGCACGATTTTGCCGTCATCAGCCTTTCCGACCGCCTGACCCCGTGGGAAACGATCGAAAAACGGCTGCTGGCCGCTGCGAGCGCGGATTTTTCGATCGCCATCTACAACCCCGTGAGCCACGGACGGCCCGAGCATTTAAAACGGGCTTGCGAAATTTTGCTTCGCGTGCTGCCCGAGACGCACCTTTGCGGCATTGTCCGGAACATCGGCCGAGACGGCGAGAGCCGCCGGATCCTGACGCTGAGAGAGCTCCGGGACGCGCAGGCCGACATGTTCTGCACAATCTTCATCGCAAACAGCGCGGCCAAGGAGCTATCCGGCAATCTCGTAACGCCGAGAGGGTATCACAATGTCTAAAATTTGCATTTTCGGCGGCACGACCGAGGGCCGGAAGCTCGCTGAATTTTTAAGCGGGCAGCCGTGCGACGTGACGGTCTGCGTCGCGACCGATTACGGCCAGACGCTTCTGCCGGAGAGCGAACACGTCAGCGTTTCGGCGAGGAGACTCCCGGTCGGCGAAATCGTATCGCTTCTGACGGAGCATCGCTTTGATCTCGTCATTGACGCGACGCACCCGTATGCGCAGTCCATCACAAAAAGCATTGCGCGCGCCTGCCGGGAGACGGGAACGCCCCGCTGGCGGCTGCTGCGAAGCGCGTCTGGCGTTTCTCCGGAACATACCTATGTGGAGACCGTCTCGGACGCGGCGGCGTTTCTGTCCGAAACTGAGGGAAATATTCTGCTTACAACCGGCAGCAAGGAGCTGGCGGGATTTTCGCAGCTTCCCGGCTTTTCCAAGCGCGTCTGGGCGCGCGTGCTTCCCTTGCAGTCGTCCCTGGATGCGTGCGCGCAGGCAGGGCTCCCGGCTTCGCACATTTTTGCGATGCAGGGCCCGTTTTCTGAGGCCATGAACGCCGCGATGCTCCGAACCATCGGCGCGCAGTATCTTGTCACGAAGGACGGCGGCGCGCTGGGCGGGTTTGGGGAAAAGGAGTCCGCCGCCAAAAGCGCGGGCGCACGTCTGGTCGTGATCGGCCGGCCGCCGGAGGAAGAGGGGCTGTCTTTATCCAAGACCATTTCCGCCCTTTGCACGCGGTTCGGCTTTGCGCCAAAGCCCGAGGTCTTCATCGCGGGCATCGGCCCCGGAAGCGAAGCGCTTCAAACGCAGGAGGTCCGCGCGGCGATCCGGCGGGCAGACTGCTTGATCGGCGCAAGGCGGATGCTGGACGCTGTGGCAGGGCCGCAGCAGCTGACGATCGACGCGATTGCGCCGGAGACGATTGCCTCCCATATCGCGCAGCACCCGGAATGCGGGGCTTTCTGCGTCGTCATGTCGGGCGATACCGGGTTTTACAGCGGCACAAAGAAGCTCCTTCCGTTGCTGAAAGAATGCCGCGTGCGGGTGCTGCCGGGGCTCAGTTCCATGAGCTATCTCTGCGCCCGGTTGGGCGTGAGCTACGAAGACGCGGTCCCGGTCAGTCTTCACGGAAGAGATTTTGATATCGCGCGCGAGGTGCGCCGCCGCAGGAAGGTCTTCACCCTCGTCGGAGGAGACGGCGGCATGCAGGCGCTCTGCGAGCGGTTGACGCAGGCGGGCCTCGGCCACGTGCGCATCGCTGTCGGCGAGCGGCTGAGCTACCCGGACGAAGCAATCACTCGCGGCACGGCGCAGGAACTGCGTTCCCACACGTTTGACAAGCTCAGCGCCGCACTGATTGAAAACGATACCCCCGGCGAAATCGTTACGCCCGGTCTTCCGGACGAGGCGTTTTTGCGCAATTTAGAGCCCGGAAAGCTCGTTCCCATGACCAAAAGCGAGGTGCGGAGCGTGTGCCTTTCCAAATTGCAGCTTACCCCAAACGCCGTCTGCTGGGACGTCGGCGCGGGCACGGGCTCGGTATCCATCGAGATGGCGCGGCTCTGCGCGGACGGCACTGTCTATGCCATTGAAAAAAACGAGCGGGCGCTGGCGCTTCTGGAAAAGAACAAAGAGGCGTTCTCCGCTTCAAACATGCAGATCATTCCCGGCCCCGCGCCGGAGGCCTGCCGCGCTCTTCCCGCGCCGACACATGCGTTTCTGGGCGGCACGTCCGGGAGCGTCCGGGACATTCTCGCGCTGCTGCTGGAAAAAAATCCGCATGTGCGCATTGTCGCGACGGCGGTGACGCTGGAGTCCGTCTCCGCGCTAAGTAGCTGTATGGCAGACTTTGAGATTGCAGAGTGCGTCTCGGTGCAGGTCTCGAAAGCCTCGCCGCTCGGGCGGTACCATCTGATGCAGGCGCAGAACCCGGTCTATATTTTTACCCTGCAAAACGGAGGCGCGGACGCATGAACTGGTCTTTTTATGCGCTGATTCTCGGCTTTTGCATCGACCTTCTCCTGGGTGACCCGCACGGCTTTCCCCATCCGGTGGTCCTGATTGGGAAGCTCATCGATGCGCTGGGGCGCCTGTTCCGTGCCCTCCTTCCCAAAACGAAATCCGGCGAGATTGCGGCGGGCGCGCTCATCTGGGTCTTCACTGCGGCCGTCTCAACCGCAATTCCGGCGCTGCTGCTGATCTTTGCGCAAAAAATTTCCGTCTGGCTGCGGCTGGCGCTTGAGAGCATCATGTGCTGGCAGATCTTAGCGACCAAATCCCTTCGCGACGAGAGTATGAAGGTCTATGCCGCGCTGCAAACCGGCTCGCTTTCCGACGCGCAGAAGGCCGTTTCCATGATCGTCGGCCGCGACACGAACCGGCTCGATGAGAAGGGTGTCGCCAGAGCTGCCGTCGAGACCGTCGCGGAAAATACGTCCGACGGCGTGATCGCGCCGCTTCTGTTTCTCGCCATCGGCGGCGCGCCGCTCGGATTTTTCTACAAGGCAGTCAACACCATGGACTCCATGCTCGGCTACACGGAGCCGCCCTACAAAAACATCGGGCTGGTGCCCGCAAAAATGGATGATTTTTTCAATTTCCTGCCCGCGCGGCTCTCTGCGCTGTTCCTTCTGGCGGCGGGGGTTTTCCTGCGGATGGACGTGAAAAACGGCTGGCGGATTTTCAGGCGCGACCGCTACAAGCACGCAAGCCCCAACTCCGCGCAGACCGAGTCCGTGTGCGCGGGACTGCTTGGCCTCCGGCTGGCGGGAGACGCATGGTACCACGGCGTGCTGCACAAAAAGGAGTTTATCGGCGATCAGCAGCGGGAGATCAAATATGCGGACATTCCGCGCACGTGCAGGCTCATGGAGCTCGCCGCGGTTCTGGCTCTCATCGTCTGCTGCGCGGTCAAAGCCTGCTTCATTTTCTGAGGAACGATTATGTTATACGGAACCCAAAATCCACACGGCGGGGATGTGTACGGCGCGGAGGTCGCGTTTGATTTTTCTTCGAACGTGAACCCGCTTGGCACGCCTCCAAACGTTCTTGCCGCCATTTCCCACGCAGCTCTGCACGTGCGGCAGTATCCCGACCCCTATTGCCGTGCGCTGACAGCGGCGATTGCCGCGCACGAGGCCGTGCCGGAGGATTTTATTCTATGCGGCGCAGGTGCGGCGGAGCTCATCTACGTCTACTGTGACGCGCTGCGCCCGAAAAAAGCGATGGAACTCGCGCCGACCTTTCTGGAGTACAGCGCGGCGGCCTCCCATTTTGGCGCGGAGGTGGTGCGCGTGCCGCTGCGATCGCCGGAGTTTCTGCCGGACTCTAAAATCTTAGATAAGCTGCAAGAAAAAGCGCCGGACGTGCTCTTTCTGTGCACGCCGAATAACCCCACGGGGCAAACGATCAGCCGGACGCTTCTCCAAAGCGTGCTGGACGTCGCTCTTGCGCAGGGCACACGCGTTCTTTTAGATGAGTGCTTTCTCGACTTTACGGGCGAAAAAAGTGCGAAGGATCTGCTGGCCCGTTATGAAAATCTTCTGATTTTAAAGGCGTTTACCAAAAGCTACGCGCTGGCAGGTCTTCGCGTGGGCTACTGCCTGACGGGCGATACGCGCCTGCTTTCCCAAATGGCCGCGTGCTCGCAGCCGTGGAACGTCTCGCTTCCGGCGCAGGAGGCGGCCGTCGCCGCGCTGCAAAACCCCGATTGGGTGCAGCGTGCAAGGGCACTTGTTTCCGAGCAGCGGGAATATCTCACAAGGGCGCTGCAATCGCTCAAGCTTACCGTCTGCCCGTCGAGGGCCAATTATCTGTTGTTCTGCGCGCCGGTCGGGCTGGACGAGGCTCTGCGGCGCGAAAAAATCGCCATCCGCAACTGCGGGAACTACCCCGGGCTTTGTCCCGGCTGGTACCGCGTCGCTGTGCGGCTGGCGAAAGAAAATGAAGCGCTGGTGGAAGCCATCCGGCGCGCAATGGAGGAACCATCATGGCACTGAATATCATGCTGCAGGGAACCATGTCCAACGCGGGAAAGAGCCTGCTTTCCGCGGGGCTCTGCCGGATTTTCCGGCAGGACGGCTATCGCGTCGCGCCCTTCAAGAGCCAGAACATGGCGCTCAATTCCTTCATTACAAAAGACGGCGGCGAGATGGGACGGGCGCAGGTCGTGCAGGCGGAGGCCTGCGGGTTAGAGCCCGATGTGCGGATGAACCCGATCCTTCTGAAACCGACCACCGACGTTGGCAGTCAGGTCATCGTCAACGGCCAGGTGCGCGGCAACATGCGCGCGATGGAGTATTACGCAAAAAAGCGCGAATTTCTGCCGGACGTGATGCGCGCTTACGAATCGCTTGCGCTTGAAAACGACGTGATCGTCATTGAGGGCGCGGGCAGTCCCGCCGAAATTAACCTCAAGCAGGACGATTTCGTGAACATGGGGTTAGCCAAGCTCGTGGACGCGCCGGTGCTTCTCATCGGAGACATTGACCGGGGCGGCGTTTTCGCCCAGCTCTTTGGTACCATCGCGCTTCTGGAGCCGGACGAGCGCGCGCGCGTCAAGGGCACGATCATCAACAAGTTCCGCGGCGACCGGACGATTCTGGAGCCCGGCCTTCGTCAGCTCGAAGCGCTCTGCGGCGTACCGGTTGCGGGCGTGGTACCGTATGCGCAGGTGGATATTGACGATGAGGACAGCCTATCGGCGCGCTTTACCAGGAACACCGCGCGAAAGCTTCTGGACGTTGCCGTCATCCGCCTGCCGCGCATCTCGAATTTTACCGATTTCTCGCCCTTTGAGCGCTATGAAAACGTCTCGCTTCGCTATATTGAAAGCGTCCGGGATCTCGGTGCGCCCGATCTGATCCTGCTCCCCGGCACCAAGAGCACAATCGCAGATCTCCAGTGGCTGCGCGAAAGCGGGCTCGAGGCCGCGATTTTAAAGGAAGCCGCACGCGGTACATTGATCTTCGGCGTCTGCGGCGGATATCAGATGCTCGGCCGGTCGGTCTGCGACCCCGATGGCGTGGAGGCAGCAGGTGTTACGGAACTTCGAGGACTCGGCCTTCTGCCGGTAGATACGGTGTTCCATGGGCAAAAGGTACAGCGGCAGACCAGCGGCAGATTTTCCGGCATTTCCGGCCTGCTCGCCAGTCTCAGCGGCCTTTCCTACGAGGGCTATGAGATTCATATGGGAAGAAGCGAACAGGCCCTGCCGCCTCTCATCGGAAGCGGCAATGTCTACGGCAGCTACGTCCACGGCATCTTTGACGCGCCCGGTATTGCCGACGCTGTTTTAACGGCTGTCTGCCGCATGCGGGGCTTAGACCCTGCCGCACTCGGCGCGTTTGATCTGCGCGAATATAAAGAGCGGCAGTATGACCTTCTGGCCGATACCGTCCGCGCCGGGCTCGACATGGACTTTGTCTACCGCGTGCTGCGGCGCGAAGCGTGAGCCACACGTTTCGGTTGCAGGTCCAATGCGGTCCATCGCTTGCGCGATATGTTATAAACTTGCACCAGAATCTGCACAAAGCCGCACCATCCGGGCGTCCTGGATGGTGCGGCTTGTCAATTCGTATTTTACTTCTCTGCCGGGACGCAGTATACTGTCGTGGGCTACAAGCTCGCGGGGCTTCTCGCGCGATCGTTGCGATTATTGCAACAATCATTCCGCCGTTTGTGATCATCACGGTCATCTCGTATTTCTATGAGCTCTTCCGCGATAATTTTGTGGTCAGCAAGCTCCTTTCCGGCATGCAGGCGGGCGTGGGCGCGGTGATCGCTTCCGTTGTCTGGGATATGGGCGGCGGCGTTTTGAAGCAGAAAAGCGCTGTTTCCGATTTTATTATGGTCGCGGCGTTTTTAGCTGCGTGCGTGTTTCGCGTGAACGTCGTGTATATCGTCCTTGCCTGCATCGCGCTCGGCGTTTTGCGGACGGTGCTTGCAAAAAACTCCCCATAGAACGGCCGCAACGGTTTGCGCGGTCCGCTATATGGGGAGCTTTCTTCGTTATTCTTTTCCGGGGCGCTTGCCGAAATGGAACT
>CALCJW010000053.1:0-12829 GCA_937967235.1 uncultured Clostridia bacterium | reverse complement strand
AAAGTTGCGATCAATGGTTTTGGACGTATCGGCCGTCTGGCATTCCGTCAGATGTTCGGCGCAGAAGGCTACGAGGTTGTTGCCATCAACGACCTGACTTCCGCCAAGATGCTGGCGCATCTGCTGAAGTACGACTCCACGCAGGGCAACTATGTTGCGCAGGGTCATACCGTTGATTTCCACGAGGGCGAAGGCGAAGACAACTACATCGTTGTCGACGGCAAGAAGATCGTCATCTACAAGATGCCGAATGCTGCGGAACTGCCCTGGGGCAAGCTGGGCGTTGACGTTGTGCTCGAGTGCACCGGCTTCTACACCAGCAAGGCAAAGGCACAGGCTCATATCGACGCAGGCGCCCGCAAGGTCGTTATCTCCGCTCCGGCTGGCAACGATCTGCCCACCATCGTCTATAACGTCAACCACAACACCCTGACCAAGGAAGACAAGATCATCTCCGCTGCTTCCTGCACCACCAACTGCCTGGCTCCGATGGCAAAGGCTCTGAACGACCTGGCTCCGATCGAGTCCGGTATTATGTGCACCATCCACGCTTACACCGGCGACCAGATGCCGCTCGACGGCCCGCAGAAGAAGGGCGACCTTCGCCGCTCCCGCGCCTGCGCTGTCAACATCGTTCCGAACTCCACCGGCGCTGCAAAGGCCATCGGCCTGGTCATCCCGGAGCTGAACGGTAAGCTGATCGGCGCTGCCCAGCGTGTTCCCACCCCCACCGGCTCCACCACGATCCTGAACGCCGTCGTCAAGGGCACTGTCACCGTTGAGCAGGTCAACGCACAGATGAAGGCGGAAGCTACCGAGTCCTTCGGCTACAACACCGACGAGATCGTCTCCTCCGACATCATCGGCATGCGCTTTGGCTCCCTGTTCGATGCAACGCAGACCATGGTTCTGCCGCTGCCGAACGGCGACACGCAGGTTCAGGTCGTCTCCTGGTACGACAACGAGAACTCCTACACCAGCCAGATGGTCCGTACGATCAAGTACTTCTCCGAGCTCGGCTAACGCAATAAAAAAACGGCAGCACGCTGTGCTGCCGTTTTTTTATGGGGAAATGCACTTCGACTGCGCGCAAGCTTTTCACGTGCTGCGTGAAAAGCTCACACTTGCGAAGTGATAGGTATGTTTCCGGTCGGCAGAGCCGCCGGATAACATGGATTTCCATTTTATTTCGCCCTGCGGGGCGAAACTCTGCGAGGCGGACACGAAAAAGGGACGTCAACTGGCAATAGCGACAAAGCTTTGGGCGGATTTTCTGCTTGCGAAGCGAGCTGAAACGTGGTAAAATCTTACCATAGACCAATGGCAGCAAGGAGGACGACGGATGCAGCGGTTTTTGTTTCCGAGATGGAATACCGGAGCATCGAAGGGCGCGTGCGCGGCGTGCGTCCGGGGCTCGTTCGGCCTTGGACAAATGGGTCTTTTTATGTGCTTTTGATGCAGCCGATTCCCGTAGGCGGGAGTTGGCTGTTTGCGTTTCTAGGGGCGCGCCGACAGAGGCTGGTTACGCCCCCTAAACAAGAGAAAGAGGAGCATCTATGGAGCAGTTTCAGGCGTTTTTGGAGCAATTTCACACGAGCGGTGCGGCGGACGCGTACAGGTATCTCGGGTGCCACCCGGAGGTGCGCGAAGGCGTAAACGGATTTGTCTTCCGGACTTGGGCGCCGCAGGCGCAGTCGGTTCGCGTGACGGGAGATTTCAACTTCTGGAATGAGGAGGACCTTCCGATGCAGCCGGTCGGCTGCGGCGTGTGGGAGGCGTTTTCCAAATTCGCAAAGGCAGGCCAGCGCTATAAGCTCTGCGTCAAGACAAAAGACGGCCGGACGATCTATAAGACGGACCCCTACGGAAACCGCTGCGGGGTGCTGCCGGATACGGCGAGTGTCATTGAAGCCGACGACGGCTTTGTGTGGCACGACAGCCTATATCGAGCGCGGCGCAGAAAGGAAAACGTTTTGCGCAGGCCGGTCAACATTTATGAGGTGCACGCGGGCTCGTGGAAGCGGCACGAGGACGGAAGCGTTCTGAGCTTCCGGGAGCTGGCTGGCGAGCTTCTTCCCTACGTGAAGGACATGGGCTATACGCACGTGGAGCTGCTGCCGATTATGGAATATCCCTACGACCCCTCGTGGGGCTATCAGATCACGTGCTACTACGCGCCGACGCACCGGTACGGTACGCCGCAGGATCTCAAATATTTCATCGACGAGGCGCATAAGAAGGGGATCGGCGTGATTCTCGATTGGGTGCCGGCGCATTTTCCGAAGGACGGGAACGGGCTCTATGAATTTGACGGTACGTGCTGCTATGAGCTCTCCGACCCCACGATGAACGAGCACCCCGACTGGACGACGCGGATCTATGATTACGGCAAGCCTGAGGTGCGGTCGTTTTTGATTTCGAACGCCTGCTACTGGCTCACGCAGTTTCATGCTGACGGCATCCGCGTCGACGCGGTGGCCTCGATGCTGTATCTCGACTACAACCGGCCAAACTACAAGCCGAACCGGTTCGGCGGGCGCGAAAACCTGGAGGCCATCGACTTTCTGCGGCAGCTGAACGCGGCGGCGTTTCAGGCGGAGCCGTCAGTTATGATGATTGCCGAGGAGTCGACCGCGTTCCCGCTCATCACGAAGCCCGATTACGACGGGGGACTGGGGTTCCTGTTCAAGTGGAACATGGGCTGGATGAACGATATGCTAAAGTATATGTCGCTCGACCCATTGTACCGCAAGGGGGACCACAACGCGCTCACGTTCTCCATGACCTACGCGTTTTCCGAGAACTTTATCCTGCCGCTCAGCCACGACGAGGTGGTGCACGGAAAATGTTCGCTGATCGGGAAAATGCCCGGCAATTA
The DNA here is from genome assembly GCA_937967235.1 of uncultured Clostridia bacterium. Lineage (GTDB taxonomy): Bacteria > Bacillota > Clostridia > Oscillospirales > Oscillospiraceae > CAG-170. The sequence continues at coordinate 9,951 of CALCJW010000053.1, read as the reverse complement.
CGACGATAAATTCAACAACCTTCGTGTACTCTATGCCTATCAGATGGCGCACCCGGGGAAGAAGCTCAACTTCATGGGAAGCGAATTTGCGCAGTTCATCGAATGGAACTTCAAGCAGGGACTCGACTGGCTGCTGCTCGGCTATGAGAAGCACGAGAAGATGCAGCATTTTGTCAGGACACTCAACCAGTTTTATCTGGAGCACCGTGAGCTCTGGGAGAACGACTCCGACTGGGGCGGGTATGAATGGATTGAGCCGGACGACCGGGACAACTCCGTTATCGCCTTCCGACGCAAAGACCGGAAGGGGCGGGAACTTGTCGTCGTCTGCAATTTCTGCCCCGTGCTGCGGGAAAACTACCGGCTGGGGCTTCCGAAAGTCGGCTGGTATATTCCGGTGCTCAACACCGACGACGAGGCATTCGGTGGATACGGGTTTAAACCCGAGATTGTCCGCACAGAGAAAACGCCTTCGCACAACCAGAAGCAGAGCGGCCTGTTCCGCATCCCGCCGATGAGCGTCTGCTTCTACCGATACACGCGCGCCAGACCCCAAACGAAACCGTAACGCAAGAGGAGGAAACAGGAATGCAATTTCAGAAAAAGCGTTGTGTCGCGATGCTGCTGGCAGGCGGGCAGGGAAGCCGCCTGATGGTTCTGACGGAGAATACGGCAAAGCCCGCGGTTCCCTTCGGCGGCAAATACCGGATCATTGATTTCCCGCTGTCCAACTGTGTCAACTCCAAGATTGATACCGTCGGCATTCTGACGCAGTATCAGCCGCTGGAGCTGAACGAATATATCGGAAACGGCCAGCCGTGGGGTCTCAACTCCTCGCACGGCGGCGTGCAGGTGCTGCCGCCCTACGCCAAGAGCAAGAACTCCGAATGGTACAAGGGCACGGCGAACGCCATCTACCAGAACATTGGCTTTATCCAGCGCTATAACCCGGATAATGTGCTCATTCTCTCAGGCGACCATATCTACAAGATGGACTACGCGGCGATGCTGAAGTTCCATGAGAGCATGGACTCGGACTGCACGATTGCCGTGCGCGACGTGCCCTTAAAGGAAGCGTCCCGCTTCGGCATTATGAACACGCGCGAGGATGGCTCGATCTACGAGTTTGAAGAGAAGCCGAAGCACCCGAAATCCACGAACGCGTCGATGGGCATTTACGTCTTCAAGTGGAGCGTTCTCAAAGAGTTCCTCGAGGCGGATGAAGCCGACCCCACGAGCGAAAACGACTTCGGCAAGAACATCATCCCGGCGCTTTTAAATTCCGGGCACCGGCTGTTTGCCTATCAGTTTGACGGATATTGGAAGGACGTGGGCACGATCTCGAGCCTCTGGGAGGCGAACATGGACCTGCTCGGCAAGCACCCGGCATTCGATATCTACGGTCCTGAAGGGCACAAGATCTACGCCAGAAATGCGACGAAGCCCGCAAGCTACATTGCAAAATCGGCGGAGCTGCATGAGAGCTTTGTAGCCGACGGCTGCGAAATTTATGGCATGATCGAGCACTCGGTCATCTCGACCGGCTGCACGGTCGGCAAGGGCGCAGAGGTCATTGACAGCGTGATCATGCCGGACGTGGTGATCGAAAACGGCGCATCCATCCGCAACGCGATCATTGCCGAGGGCTGCGTCATCCGCGCAGGCGCGAAGATCGGCGGAGACGTCGTAAACGGTGAGCGGCGCATCAGCGTCATCGGCAAGGAGAAGGAAATTTCCGAGGGCACGGTCATCGAGCCGGGCGCGATCGTCTGATGAAGGGGGGACGCGAACATGGAAGCAATGGGCATTATTTTCTCGAACATCTATGACAGCAAGATGGGAAACCTCACCTGGGAGCGCACCTCGGGCTCGATTCCGTTCGGCGGGCGCTACCGGCAGATCGACTTCGTGCTCTCGAACATGAGCAACTCCGGTATCCGGAACATCGGCATCATCACAAAATATAATTACCAGTCGCTGATGGACCATCTGGCGAATTGCGAGGACTGGGACCTGCATCTGGGCGAAAACGTGCGATTTTTGCCGCCCTATGCGACGGGGCACACGGGCGCGTACCGCGGAAAGCTCGAGGCGCTGCAAACGGCGCTGCCGGTTTTAGAGCGAAGCGACGCGGAATATGTCATTTTGTCGGATACGACGGTTCTGTGTGCAATCGACTTCGCGGAGGTCGTTGACGCACATGTGGCTTCCGGGTGTGATCTGACAGTGGTAGCAAAGGCAGGAAGAGCCGACGGACGGCGCACGCAGACGCTGGCCCTGAAGGTGGACGATAGCGGAAAGGTCGTCGATCTGGCGGTTGACTACTGCGCGCCGAAGGATTATCTTTCCGGTATGAGCATGTTTGTCATCGAGCGCAAGAAGCTTCTGAACGTCATTCAGGAGCTGGTGCCGCACGGAAAGTGCTATTTTGAGCGGGACTTTGTGCTGCCGCAGTACAACGAGGGAAAGCTCTCCGTGAACGTCTATTCGTTCCAGAATATTGCGCTCTTTAACGAGAGCTTGCAGGAGTTTTATGAGAACAACCTGAAACTTCTCGACCAGGACGTGCGGCACAGCCTGTTCCGGACGAATCTTCCGATCTATACGAAGGTCCGTGACTCGGTGCCGACGCTGTTTGGCGAGCACGGACAGGCCTCCGACTGCCTGGTGGCCGACGGCTGCCATATCTTCGGAAACGCGAACCACTCGGTCATTTTCCGTGAGGTCGATCTGGACGAGGATACGCAGGTGGAGAGCTCGGTTCTGATGCAGGGAAGCAAGGTCGGCGCGCGCTCGCAGCTGCGCTATGTGATTTTGGATAAGAACGTTACCGTCAAACCGGATACCAGACTCCAGGGTACGCCGGAACATCCGCTTTATATCAGCAAAGGAGTTACCGTATGAAAATCGCAATGGTCGCTTCCGAGGCCGCCCCGTTTGTCAAGACGGGCGGCCTTGGCGATGTCTTGCAGGCGCTGCCGCAGGCATTATCAAATATCAAAAATAACGAAGTGAGCGTGTTTATCCCGTTCTATGACCGGATCAAATATTCCGGGAAATACGACGTGGAATTTCTGGGCTACTTCGACGTGCCGCTGGCTTGGCGGCGGGAATATGTGGGGCTTTTGCGGCTCAAGAGCCGGAGAAAGAAGCTCAAGGTCTATTTTATCGACAACGAGCACTATTTCTGCCGCGGCTGCGTGTATGGGTGCGCGGACGACGGCGAGCGGTACGCGTATTTTGCAAAGGCGGCCTTGGCTTCGATGGCGTTCATCGGCTTGCAGCCCGATATCATCCACTGCCACGACTGGCAGGCGGCGCTGGTTCCGCTGCTTCTCAAGACCGAGTACCACGAGAGCTTCCCAAACGCGAAGAGCGTCTTCACGATCCATAATATTGAGTATCAGGGCAAGGCGAACCTGAGCTTTAATTACGATGTGATCGGCCTTCCCAGAGCGTGCGACGAGGTTCTGCGCTTCGACGACTGCACGAACTTCATGAAGGCCGCGATCGTAACGGCCGATCAGGTGTCGACCGTGTCGCAGACGTACTGTCAGGAGCTGCGGTACCCTTACTATGCGCACGGCATGTCGCAGGTGCTCTCGAGCCGGGGCGGCGATTTTACCGGCATTACGAACGGCATTGACACGAAGCTTTTTGACCCCATGACGACCGAGTGCTTGGCCGCGCACTATAACGAAAAGACGTTCAAAGAAGGGAAGCTCCAGAACAAGCTGGCGCTTCAAAAAACGCTGGGACTGCCCGAGGACCGCGATACGGCGATGCTTGCAATGGTGACGCGTCTTGCCGGGCACAAGGGCATTGATCTTCTTTGCTATATTGCCGAGCGGCTCATGTCCCGGCGAGTACAGCTCGTGGTCATCGGCACGGGCGAAGAAAAATACGAGTGGTTCCTGCGGGGACTTCAGGAGCGGTTCGGGCGGCAGGTGAGCGTGAATCTGTGCTTCAGCGCGGACCTTGCAAACGTTGTGTACGCGGGAGCGGATCTCTATCTGATGCCGTCGAAGTCCGAGCCCTGCGGGCTCTCGCAGCTGATGGCGATGCGCTTCGGCGCGGTGCCGGTCGTGAACGCGACGGGAGGCCTTAAAGATACGGTCCCGCCCTATGAAGGGCCCGAGAGCGAGGGACGCGGCTTTACGTTCCAAAGCTATAACGCTGACGATTTCCTTGCGGCCATCGACCGGGCGCTGGCGCTTTACTATGACGCGCCGGAGCAGTGGCAGGAGCTCGTGCGGCACGATATGTCGCAGGACTTTGGCTGGGACAAGGGCGCGGAAAGCTACATGGCGCTCTATCACAAAGCATTGGGGGACAAGGCATGACAAAGGAAATGCTGCATCAGCTGGTAGAAGAGACGTGTCTTCGCATGTTTGGCTGCGAGCTGCGCGAGGCGACAGAAAAGCAGGCCTATCGCGCGCTCTGCGTGACGGTGCGGATGATGCTGGAGGACAAGCAGCGCGCGTTTCAGGCAGAAACCAAGGAAAAAGAGCGCAAGCAGGTCTACTATATGTCGATGGAGTTTCTTGTCGGCACGTCGCTTCGGAACAATCTCTTTAATTTAGGGCTTTACAGCGAGGCGGACGAGGTTTTAAAGGAGCTCGGGTTCTCGCTTTCGAAGCTCTGTGAGATGGAACCGGACGCGGGACTTGGAAATGGCGGCCTGGGGCGGCTTGCCTCGTGCTACATGGACGCGGCGACGGGACTTGAGTATCCGGTGACGGGCTTTTCGATCCGCTACGAGTTCGGCATTTTCAAGCAGAAGATCGTCGACGGCTGGCAGATCGAGTTCCCGGACGACTGGCTGGGGCTGGGCGACGTCTGGCTGCGCACGAGAGAAGATGACGCGGTCGAGGTGCGCTTCGGCGGAACGGTGCATGAGTGGATGGACCACGGCAAGTTCAAGGCCGCGCAGGTAGGCTATCAGTCGGTGATGGCCGTGCCGCACGATTTTTACATTTCGGGCTACCACGCGGACGCAGCAAACAAGCTGACGCTCTGGTCGGCAACGGTGCCGCACGGGTTTGACATGGCAGCATTTTCGCGCGGAGATTACGCGCGGGCGCTCGAGCAGAACACAATGGCGGAGACCATCTCGAAGGTTCTGTATCCGGCGGACGATCATATCGAAGGAAAGCGGCTCCGGCTCAAGCAGCAGTATCTGCTGGTGTCCGCGTCGCTGCAGACGATTTTAAAGGAGCACTGCAAGCAGTACGGCACGCTTACGAACCTTGCAGACAAAGTGGCTGTGCATATCAACGACACGCACCCGGCGCTCTGTGTGCCGGAGCTGATGCGGCTGCTCGTCGACCAGTATGAAATGGGCTGGGACGAGGCCTGGGACATCACGTGCAAGTGCCTTTCCTACACGAACCATACGGTTATGGCCGAGGCGCTCGAGCACTGGCAGATCGATCTGTTCCGCGAGCAGCTGCCGCGGGTATACGGCATTGTGCGCGAGATCGACCGGCGGACGCGCAACCAATTGCAGCTGGCGTATCCGGGCGACTGGGCAAAGATCGACTACATGGCGCCCATCTCCGGCGGAGAGGTGCGGATGGCGAATCTCTGTCTGGCGGCGTGCCACAAGGTAAACGGCGTGTCGCAGCTGCATACGCAGATCTTGAGAGACGGCATTTTCCGGGACTACGCGCAGTTAGACGAGAGCCGGTTTATAAACGTCACAAACGGCATTGCCTACAGACGTTGGCTTTGTCAAGCGAACCCGGCTTTGACCCGGTATCTCACGGAGCTCATCGGAAGCGGATTTACGAAGGACGCGCGGGAGCTCGAGAAGCTGATGAGCTTCTACGATAACGAAGAGGTTCTCGCGAAGCTGCGCGCGATCAAATTGGAGAATAAGAAGCGGTTGGCGGCGTATGTGAGCCGCGCCAACGGTGTGAACCTTGACCCGGAGAGCCTTTTTGACGTGCAGGTCAAGCGGCTGCATGAGTATAAGCGGCAGCTTCTGAACGTGCTGCATATTTTAAGGCTGTACCTGGAGATCAAGGACAACCCGCAGATGGAGGTAACGCTGCGCACGTTTATCTTTGCGGCCAAGGCTTCGGCCGGCTATCAGATGGCAAAGCGGATCATTTCACTCATTGTCGCGGTTGCGGACATGGTGAACGCCGACCCGGCGATGCACGGAAAGCTCAAGGTCGTGTTCATTGAGGACTACAAGGTGTCTCTTGCTGAGATCATCATTCCGGCGGCGGATATCTCCGAGCAGATTTCCGTTGCGGGCAAGGAAGCGTCCGGCACGGGCAACATGAAGCTGATGATCAACGGCGCGGTGACGCTCGGGACGCTTGACGGCGCGAATGTCGAAATCTGCCAGCAGGTGGGAGAGGAGAACATGTTCCTCTTCGGTCTGCATGCCGAGCAGGTCGAGGCGCTGTGGAGAAGCGGCTATGACCCGAGAGCGTATCTGACGGAGCCGCTGAACCGGGTGCTGGGCATGCTGACATCCGGCGCGCTCGGCGGGAAAAAGTTTGAGGACATCGTCCAGAGCCTGACCTCCAACCACTTCGGCACGGCGGACGGGTATATGACGGTGGCGGACTTTGAGAGCTACTGCCAGGCGCAGCAGCGGGCCGGCGCGGTGTGGAAGGACCAGCGGAAATTCGGCAACATGTCGCTTACGAACATCGCGAAGGCGGGAATTTTCTCGTCGGACCGCGCGGTGGAGCAGTACGCGGAAGAAATCTGGAATCTGGACTAAGAAGTAATGCGAATTTTATTTGACAGCAAGCTATCCCAATTCAAGACCCCATTCGGGACGCTGCGGCCGGGAGAACAATGCCGCCTGCGGGTGGATATCCCGGTCTCTTGCCGGACGGTGAGAGCCGAGGTGCGGTTTTTGCAGGACGACGGCGTGACGGAGGCATTTTGCGCGCCGCTTCGAAAGACGGAGGGAAATGCGCTCTACGAGGCGTGGAGCGGGGGATTTTCGTTTGAAACTGCGGGACTTTATTTCTACTATTTTTTCATCACGACACAGAACGAGGCCTTCCGGCTCATGAAGCAGGGAAACGACACGAATATCGAGGCGGGCGACCTGTGGCAGGTCAGCTGCGTGGAGGAACGATACCCTGCGCCGGAGTATGCAAAGGGCGCAGTCATGTATCAGATTTTCCCTGACCGGTTTTATCAGGCGGGGAGCTGCGACTGCAAAGAGAAGCTTCAGCCCTATTGGGTGCATGAGGACAAGCGCGATGTGCCGGTGTATCTGCCGGACGCAAACGGAAAGGTCTGGAACAACGACTTTTACGGCGGGAATCTGAACGGCATACGCGAAAAGCTTTCCTATTTGCAGGAGCTCGGCGTGGAGCTTTTGTATCTGAACCCGATTTTCTTCGCGTTTTCGACGCACCGGTACGACACGTGCGACTATGGGCGCATTGACCCGATGCTGGGAACAGAGGACGATTTCCGGGCGCTGTGCGCGGAGGCGCACGCACGGGAGATGCGGGTGATTTTGGACGGCGTGTTTTCCCATGTGGGAAGCAGGAGCCGGTATTTTCAGGAGGCCATCTCGGACCCGAATTCCAAATACCGCGATTGGGTCGACTTCAAGCACTATCCGGATAGCTACACCAGCTGGTGGGGGATCACGGATCTTCCGTGCGTCAGAAAAGACAACGAGGACTTTCTGCGGTACCTCATTGACGGCGAAGACGCCATCGCCGTACACTGGCTGCGCGCGGGCGCAGATGGTTGGCGGCTTGACGTGGTCGATGAGCTGCCGGACAGCTTCGTGATGCGGCTGCGCGATCGGATCCGGGCGGAAAAGCCGGATGCGCTGCTCATCGGAGAGGTCTGGGAGGATGCGTCCAACAAGATCGCCTACGGGGTGCGGCGGCGGTATTTTGTCGACCGGGAGCTAGACTCCGTGATGAACTACCCGTGGCAGAAGGAGATTCTCCGGTTTGTGCGCGGGGAAGCAGACGGAAGCGATTTGGGCGAGCGGATCATGACGCTGGCGGAAAATTATCCGGCGGATGTACTCGCCTGCGTGATGAACATTTTATCGACCCACGACACGCCCCGGGCCATCAACGCCCTTCTCGACCCGAGAGACGGCGACCGGGCGGAGCTTGCCAAGCGGCAGTTTTCGCAGGAAGACCTGGCTCGCGGAAAAGAGCTTTTGCGTATGGCGGCGTTCTTGCAGTTTACGCTCCCGGGCATTGCCTGCATTTATTACGGAGACGAGGCCGGAATGACCGGGTACCGCGACCCCTTCAACCGGCGGTTCTATCCGTGGGGCGAGGAGGACGAGAGCCTTGTCGCGTTTTACCGGATGCTTTCGAAGCTGAAAAGGACGCTCCCGGCGCTTAAAACCGGCGATGTGACGGTTGTGGAGGCCGGAAACGGGCGGCTGATGTTTTTGCGGAGGACGAAGGAGCAGACGCTCTGCGTGTGCTGCAACAAATCGCGCGAGCCGTGGGAGCTGAACGGTCCGGGCGAGGTCCTGATGGGCGGCGGCATTGCCTCCCTGCTGCCCGGGAAGGTGCGCCTTGGAGAGGGCGGATACTGCCTTGTCACGCGCGAGGGACGCAAGATGTTGTAAGAAAATGCAAGCCTGACCGCAAGATCATACTTTACAAATATCCGGGCGGACGGTATAATGGTTCTGATAATAGGATACCGCCATCTTGTGTCTGGACGCGGGGGCCTTCGGGTACGCGGACAGAGGAAACGGGAAGTAAGAAAGACGCCGCCCGGCACTGTATGCACGAGTCTGAACGCATAGGCGAAAGCCGGTCATTGGGAAACCGAGAAGGCTGCGCAAGGACGCGGGGGAAGCCCCGGACGTGTGAGTCAGGAGACCTGCAAGGTGGTTGTATGCGGCGCTGCGGGAAAAGGCGGCGGGCATACAGTTTGCGCAGAAAAACGGCTGCTGCACCGATCGGGTGCGGCAGCTTTTTTGTTTGCGGAAGGCTTCGAAGGCAGGGGCTTGGTTTCCGGGAAGACAGGCGAAATACGCCGGGAACATGGAGGAAGGTATGAAGAAGAGAATTGTCTCGCTGGTGCTGGTATTTGTGCTGGTGCTCGGGCTGCTGCCGGGGTCGGTGATGGCCGCGTGGCTCAGTTTCCGGGGAAACGACAGCAACATGGGCATTACAGACGTGCAGACGCCCGCGCCTGACTATGCAAAGCTCCAATGGGCGGCTAAAATCGGCACGTCGGCGGAGGGCATGACGACAAGCACCGTCGTCTATGCCGGGCAGCCGGTCGTGGAGGGGGCGTTTGTCTATGCGACGGCGGGGCGGACGCTTTATAAGATCAAGGCGCTGGATGGAAGCGTGGCCGTGCAGCAGGTGATGGACGGGAAGGACCGTTTCGGCACGATCCCGCCGACGATCGCCGGGGACACGATCTATGTGGCGCTGGACGGCGGCATGGTCGAGGCATTCAACAAGGATACGCTCGCGAAGAAATGGACGCTTGGCGGGCTTTCCGCTGGAGGGCAGAACAGCTGCCCGGTGCTGGTGTCCGAAGGCCGGGTCTACACGGGATTTTATGATTCGGAGACCGGCACACAGAACTATGTCTGCCTGACGACGGCGGGAAAGCGCGTCTGGAGCTATGAAAATGCGGGCGGCTTTTACTGGGCCGGCGCGGTCGCGGTCGGGGACTATATTTTTGTCGGCACGGACGACGGGGAGCCAAGCGGCGCAAGTGGAACCTCGCGCATTTTGAGCTTCCGCAAGGATGAAACGAGCCAGAACCCCGTTCCCAAGGCGTGTAAGCTCGAGGGGCTCGGCGACCAGAGAAGCTCGTTGGCCTATTCTGAGAAGACCGGGCGCATTTACTTTACCACAAAGGGCGGCTATCTCTGCTCGGCGAAGGTGGACGGCACGACCGGTACGCTCACGGAGCTCAGGACCTGCCTTCTCGGCATGGGAAGCACGAGCACGCCGGTCTATT
>CALCJW010000052.1:0-4387 GCA_937967235.1 uncultured Clostridia bacterium | reverse complement strand
CGGTTTGTATTTATGATTGCATTTTTCAATGATGATTTTCTGTACATGCGGTACCCCCCCCTACGAACGCGATAGGAAATTATTTGGTTTACTTTTCAGAAAGTCGCTTTTGCATATAATCGTGCGCGGCGGTCTCGAGGCTGTTATCGAGCGGCTTCAGCTCCATCGCGCCGTACTTGCGCTCGAGCGCGGTTTTGAGCATAAAGTCCGCAACCTGCGGGTTCTTTGGAAGCAGGCACCCGTGGGAGTACGTTGCAAACACGTTTTTGTACCGCGCGCCCTCAAAGCCGTCTTCCCCGTTGTTGCCGAAGCCGGCCAGCACCTTTCCGATGGGCTTGACGCCGTCACCGAGATATGTTTTGCCGGAGTGGTTCTCAAAGCCGACGACCGTCGTCCCCAGCTCGTCGCAGGTATACATGTAATTTCCGATCATACGCTGCTTGGAGCCCACGGTGTAGAGGTTGAGCGCGCCCGTAAAGTCGCACTGCACGCCGTCCCACGTCTTATAATACTGCCCCAGCATCTGATAGCCGCCGCAGATGGCGAGCACGGGAAGCCCGTCTTCAATCGCGGAGATAAGCTCCTGCGTCTTTTCACCGCGCAGATCGGGAAGCAGCACCTCCTGCTCAAAATCCTGTCCGCCGCCGATGAAAAGAAGATCGTATTTGGAGGCCTCCAGCTTCTGCCCGATCGAGACCTCTTCTACATTCGCGTCAATTCCGCGCCAGAGAAGCCTCTTGCGCATGCAGAGCACATTTCCCCGGTCGCCGTAGAGGTTCAGAATATCGGGATACAGATGACAAATGTTCAGTTCCATATTCTCCCCTCCTTACTGCCAGAATTCCTTGTAGCCGTACCGCTTGGCAATCGTGCCGCGCAGGGCCAGCATCGCGGTATAGGTCGGCATGACGAAGACCGGAAGCTTCCGGCTCGTGGCCTCCTCCATGAGCTGTGCGTAGTCCTTCTGGACATGGATGCGCTCCTTCGGGAAGCCCGCATACAAAAAGCGCAGCGCCATATCGTCCGCGCGCACGCCGGATACATAAATATCCGAGAGCACGCCCTCCATCGCCGTCAGCCGTTCAAAGTCCACGTCCCAGATCCAGCTCACGTCCTTGCCGTCCTGCATCCGGTCGTTCAGACACGTCACAAAGGTAAACGGCTCACTGCGCTGCGTGAGGAAGTTCAGGACCTGATTGCAGCCCGCGGGGTTCTTGATCAGAATCATGCGCACGTCGGTATCATGAATCTGGAACTTTTCCATGCGCCCGAAGCCGCAGGCGAAGCTGGAGAGCGATTTCGCCGCGAGCTCCATATCGATCCCCATCACAAAAGCCGCCGCCATGCACGCGCAGGCATTGTAAATATTGTATCCGCCCGGCAGATGGATGCTTGCCGGAACCTGTCTGTCGTTTTCCTCGAAAATGACCTCAGAATGTTCGTCATCCGTCGTTAGCACCTTTGTCACGTGGACTTGCGGCAGCGGTCTTTGATAGCCGCAGTTCGTGCAGCGATAGCCGCCCAGGTGTCCGTAGGTCACATAGTCGTAGACATACTCATGCTTGCAGCGGATGCAGTAGGGTGCGTCGGAAAGCTCTTCTACCCTGTCGTGGTAGATCGGCGTATCAACGCCGAAGAACACCACTGGATTCGGCAGCACGTCATGAAGCGAGGCGCAGAGCGAGTCGTCCGCGTTCACGCAGAGCGTCGCGTTCTTGGAGTTTTCAATGCCGATGCGGATGTTCTCCAGCGTATGCGTGACCTCGCCGTAGCGGTCGAGCTGGTCGCGGAAGACGTTCGTCACCACGACGGCCTTCGCGTCGACAAATTTCGAGATGGCCTTGAACGCCGCCTCGTCGGACTCAATGAGCGCGTGCGTATAGCGGCACTTTCCTGTCAGCGTCGAGTGCACGGCAAACTCCGCCGTCACACCGCTTAAGAGATTTGCGCCGGACTTGTTGGCAAAGAAAGAAATTCCAGCGTCTGTCCACGACTGCTCGATCATGCGAGAGGTCGTGGTCTTGCCGTTGGTGCCCGTAACGATCACGGTCGTTACGTCCTTTGCCAAGTAGCCCAGCAGATTCGGACAGATCTTGAGCGCCACGCGCCCGGGAAAGTCGGTTCCGCCTCTGCCCAGCAGGCGGATCAGCGACCGGCAGCACTTGCACGCAAGCACCGCAAGAAATACCTTGATTTTCATGCCACAGTTATACCACATTTCCCGGCGACTGACAAGGGTACTAAAATTTTATGACAAATAGTTACGATTTGTTTACAAATTAGCACTTGCCACGGTTGTCATAATCTGATATAATTTGACGTGGATTCTTATGAAGGAGTGGTATACGTGCGGTTCATCTCGTGGAATGTCAACGGCCTGCGCGCCTGTATGCAGAAGGGCTTTGCGGACTATTTTGCAGCGCTGAACGCCGATTTCTTCTGCTTACAAGAGACGAAATTGCAGCCGGAGCAGATCTCGATCGATTTCCCGGGATATTCTCAATTCTGGAACTCGGCCGAGAAAAAGGGCTATTCCGGCACGGCCGTCTTTACAAAGCACGAACCGCTTTCCGTCACCTACGGCGTGGGCGTTGACGATCTCGACCACGAGGGGCGGATGATCACGCTCGAATATGAGAAGTTTTATCTTGTCACCTGCTACACTCCGAATGCGCAGGACGCCCTCAAGCGCATCGACCACCGGCTCAGCTGGGACGATGCGTTCCGCGAGAAGCTCCAAGAACTTGACGCGCGCAAGCCCGTCATCGCCTGCGGCGATTTAAACGTTGCCCATCAGGAAATCGACCTCAAGAACCCCGGCCCAAACCGCGGGAACCCCGGCTTTTCCGATGAAGAGCGCGAAAGCTTCACAAAGCTGCTTGCCGCCGGATTTACGGACACCTTCCGTTTCCGGAACCCCGAGCTTGCGGGCGCATACTCCTGGTGGAGCTACCGCTTCCATGCGAGAGAAAAGAACGCAGGCTGGCGCATCGATTATTTTCTCGTCTCCGACCGGCTGCAAAATGCGATTGAGGCCGCGCCGATCTACAGCGAGATCTACGGCTCCGACCACTGCCCGGTCGGGCTGGAACTGAAGGAGGAACTGCTATGAAAATCTGGAAAAGACGCATGGCGCTGGTTCTGGCGCTCGTGCTGCTGCTCTCCACGGGCGCAATGGCCGCAGGAGCGAAATACAGCTCGTGGTTCGCGCCATATTATAAGGAAATGCAGGCGCTCGGCATTCTCCCCGCCTCCTTCACAACCGGTGATCTGACCGCCACCATCACACGCGGCGAGATGAGCGAGCTGGCTGTCGTGGCCTTCGAAAAGGCGACGGGAAACGTCATCGACGAGCTTGAGCGCACCGACTATTTTACAGACACCACAGATAAAAACATCCTCAAGGCGTATGAATACGGCATCGTGAGCGGCTATCCGGACGGAACGTTCCAGCCGGACAAGACCCTCACGCGGCAGGAATTCTTCAAGATCATCCAGAACTTCTGCGAAGCTGCCGCCTACACCTCGACGCGCTCGAAGGACCTGGGCTCGTTCGCAGATTCCGGTTCGATCGGCGCATGGGCGCGCGAGGCTGCGCAGCTTTGCGTATCCAATTCGTTTGTCGACGGTACAAAATCCGGCTCCGCCACCTATCTTCGGCCCACTGAGGGCGCAAGCCGGCAGGAGGCTATGGTCATGTTCCTCCGCGCGTATAAGGACGTGCGCCAGTGGTACAACGTCAACATCACGACGGCCAGCGTCGAGGTCAACGAAAGCGACCTGAACGTCACCGTGACCGACGTCAGTAAGACCATGTACGTTGCGACCGATACGCTGAATGTCCGCGATTCGTGGCTTGCCAGCAGCACCAAGGTCGGCACGCTCAAGAGAAATCAGGCCGTCACCGTCACCGGCAGCTGCTCGAACGGCTGGTACCGTATCCAATACGACGGCCACACCGCCTACGTCTCCGGCCAGTATCTTTCGAACGAAGCGGGCGGCTCGGGTTCCGGCTCCGGATCGACCGGCGGCACGGTCAGCGGCAGCGGCGCAGCGACCGATATCGCGAACTTCGCCATGAGCTTCGTCGGCTACTCGTACGTCTGGGGTGGCACATCGCCTTCGACCGGCTTCGACTGCTCGGGCCTCATGTACTACGTCCTCACGCAGTACGGCTACAGCATGAAGCGCGTGGCCAACGACCAGATGACGCAAGGCACAGCTGTCTCGAGAGATAGCCTCCAGGTCGGCGACCTCGTCTTCTTCGGCTACGGCAGCTACGCCAATCACGTCGGCATGTACATCGGCAACGGAAACTTTGTCCACGCCTCCACAAAAGGCTCTTGCCTCGGGAGACTCGCTCCATAACTTTCCTTTCACCCAAAAT
>CALCJW010000051.1:0-6757 GCA_937967235.1 uncultured Clostridia bacterium | reverse complement strand
ACTTTCCCCTCTCTATCTCGCAGACAAGACAACCCTTATCATCATCATCGCCCTTGTTTCCCCGTACATTTTTAACTACGAAACCGATGTCATCGCCAACAACGTCAAAGAGCGCATGCAGCATCCGTCGAGCGAACACTGGTTCGGCACCGACGATCTGGGCCGCGATATCTTCGCGCGTGTCTGCTATGGTGCGCGTTACTCTCTGGCAGTCGGTCTCGTGGCCGTTGCGGTCGCGCTCGTCGTGGGCGTCACGCTCGGCGCGGCAGCGGGCTATGTCGGAGGCGTGTTTGAAAACCTCATCATGCGCGTGTGTGACATTTTCTCGTCCATCCCCAGCGTCCTGATGGCCATCGCGGTCGTCTCCGCGCTTGGAAAGAGCACGTTTAACCTCATGCTTGCCGTCGGTATCGCGAGTACCGCGCCCTTTATCCGCGTGGCAAGAGCCGCCGTTCTGACCGTCCGCGGCGAGGAATACGTCGAATCGGCCCGCGCCATCGGCTCTCCGGAGTGGAAGATCGTCGCGTTCCATATCCTGCCGAACTGCGTATCGCAGATCATCGTGCAGGCGACGCTGCGTGTCGGCTCGGCGATCATCTCTGCGGCGCAGCTGAGCTTCCTCGGTCTCGGCGTTGCAGCGCCTGCGTCGGAATGGGGCAGCATGCTCTCGGCAGGCCGCGCGTACATCCGCGATTACAGCTACATGACGCTCTTCCCGGGCATTGCCATCATGCTGACGGTGCTTTCGCTGAACCTGATCGGCGACGGTCTTCGGGACGCGCTCGATCCCAAGCTGAAGCGTTAAGGGAGGATACGAAATGAGCCACGAACATGATAATCTGATCCTTGATATTGAAAACCTCGTCGTCCGCTACGAAACGGAAGACGGCATCGTCCACGCACTCAACGGCATCGACCTGCAGCTCGGCTACCATCAAACCATCGGTCTGGTCGGCGAGACCGGCGCGGGAAAAACGACCGCTGCGCTTGCTATGATGCGGCTCGTTCCGTCGCCTCCCGGCGTCGTTGAATGCGACAAGCTGATGGTGGACGGACGCGACATTCTGAATCTGCCGACGGCCAAGATGGAAGAGGTCCGCGGCAAGGACGTCTCGATGATCTTCCAGGACCCGATGACGGCCCTGAACCCAGTCTTCACCGTCGGTGAGCAGATCGCCGAGAGTCTGGAGCTCCACGAGCATCTGGACAAGAAGGCCGCGATGGAACGCGCGAAGGAAATGCTCGAGCTTGTCGGCATTCCGGGCTCGCGTGCCAACGAATATCCGCACCAGTTCTCCGGCGGCATGAAGCAGCGTGTGGTCATCGCCATCGCGTTGGCCTGCAACCCCAAGCTTCTCATCGCCGACGAGCCGACCACGGCGCTGGACGTTACGATTCAGGCGCAGGTTCTCGAGCTTATGAGCGAACTGAAGGAAAAGTACGATACCTCCATGATCCTCATCACCCATGACCTCGGCATCGTCGCGGAGGTCTGCGACACGGTCGCCGTTATGTACGCCGGACGCATCGTGGAGCAGGGCACGCTCGAAGACGTCTTCGACCATACGAAGCACCCCTACACCGAGGGCCTTTTTAACTCCCTTCCCAACATCCAGAACCGCACGGCCATGCTCAAGCCCATCAAGGGTCTTATGCCGGACCCGACGAATCTGCCCGAAGGCTGCGCGTTTGCGCCCCGCTGCGACTACGCCACGGACGAGTGCAGCAAGCGCTGCCCCAAGCTGACGAAGATCAGCGATACCCACAGCTTCGCGTGTCTGGCCTATGAGCACGAAGGCTTCCACATCAAAAGGGGGAACGAATAATGGCAGATACGTTGTTACAGGTCCGTCACCTGAAAAAATACTTCAAGACCGGTCACGGTATGCTGCACGCGGTCGACGACATCAGCTTCGACTTGGAGCGCGGCAAGACGCTGGGGCTGGTCGGCGAGTCCGGCTGCGGCAAGTCCACGACGGGCAGGTCCATTCTTCGCCTCATTGAGCCGACCTCCGGCGAGGTGTTCTTTGAAGGAAAGGACGTCGCCAAGCTCTCGAAAACCGAGATGCGGCACATGCGCAAGGATATGCAGATCATCTTCCAGGATCCGTATTCCTCGCTCGACCCCAAGAAGACGATCAACCAGATCATTTCCGAGCCCATCCGGCTCAATAAAATCCTGACGAACAAGCACCAGATTGAAGACCGCGTGCTCGAACTCATGGACACCGTCGGTCTTGCTGAGCGCCTCATCAACAGCTATCCCCACGAGCTAGACGGCGGCCGCCGCCAGAGAATCGGCATTGCCCGCGCTCTTGCGATGGAGCCGAAGCTGATCGTCTGCGACGAGCCCGTTTCCGCGCTGGACGTGTCCATTCAGGCGCAGATCCTGAACCTTCTCAAAGAGCTTCAGCAGAAGATGGGTCTGACGTACATCTTCATCACGCATGACCTCAGCGTTGTCAACCATTTCTCCGACGAGATTGCGGTCATGTATCTGGGCTCGATCGTGGAAAAAGCGCCGTCAGAGGAGCTCTTCGCAAACCCCATCCATCCGTACACCAAGGCGCTTCTGTCTGCTATCCCGATTCCGGACCTTCACAACAAGCGCCAGCGCATTTCCTTAAAGGGCGAAATCACGAGCCCCATCAACCTTCCCGATGAGTGCCGCTTCGCCAACCGCTGCTTCGAATGTGAGCAGAAGTGCCGCGCGGGTATTCCGCCGCTGGTCGAGGTCTCGCCCAACCATTTCGTTGCCTGCTTCAACCACGGGGTTTGATACGGTTCATGCTGAGTTTACGGGATTTAACGTACACCGAAATCGCCATCCGGATCGTTCTGTCGGTCCTCTTCGGCGGTATTCTCGGCATGGAGCGCGGCATGAAAAACCGCGGGGCCGGCTTGCGGACGTATATGCTTGTCTGCCTCGGCTCCTGCGTCGTCATGATGACGAACCAGTTTCTTTACCAGTCTTACCAGTCCGGAGACCCGGCGCGTTTAGGGGCCCAGGTCATCAACGGCATCGGCTTTCTGGGCGCTGGTACGATCATTGTGACCAAGCGCAACCAGATTAAGGGTCTGACCACGGCGGCCGGTCTCTGGACCAGCGCCTGCGCGGGACTTGCGCTCGGCATTGGGCTCTATGAGGTCGCGGCCCCGGTCTGCTTGAGCATCTTCGTGATCTTCACGGTGCTGCACGAGCTGGATTTCCGGATGCGCCGGAAGTCCCGGCAGATCGACGCCTTTGTCGAGCTGCGGAAGAATACGTCCATCCGCGATTTTCTGGCAAGCGTGCGCGAACAGAATTTTCATCCTAGCAATCTCCTTTTGCAGCCGGACTCTGCCGAAAGCGTCGACTCGGTGACCTTCACCATCACGCTCAAAAGCCGCGTCGCACGGTCACACGAGGAGAGCATGTGCCTGCTCCGGACACTGGGAAGCGTTTCCTACATCGAAGAACTCTGAAAACTGGAAAGGCAGGCAGAGTTTTCAAAAATGCGTTGATCAGCGCTGATTAAAAAAGTTCACCGGAAATGAAGTGACCCCAAAAAGTTAGACGAATAATCTTAATAAAAATTGTTCAAGCAGCTGAGAGGGCTTGTTGTCTGTGAATTGCAGGCGGCAAGCCCTTCAGTTTTGCCTTGATTCTGCGGTTGTTGTAGTAATCCAGATAGGGGTTGACTCTGTGAGCGCACGGTGTCGTTGATATTAACCAGCCACCGCAGACCCGGCATTTCAGCCTGTCACGGTTAAGCGCATATGTGCATTTTCGCGATACAGCGGCGTTTGACCGTGCGCTGGATCTCTTGACGGTAAGAACGACGGCGGGCGCGTTTTCTTTCCGGAAGCTTGCCGAGACCTTCAGCAACATGAAGGCCATGACGAAGGCAATGGATACGCCGCTCGGAACGGTCTTCGACACCGTGACCGCGCCGCGGGCGGAACAATTTCTGTTTATCCACGATCACTATAAGAATTTGTAGACCTATATGGCCATGACGGAGGAGATTTTCGACGAGCTGTACGAGGAGGATCCCAACAGCTTCCTGATGATCGCGGACGTCACGAATTTTGACGACGATTCGCTCGGCGATGTGGTCTGGTACTATCTCGGCGGTAAAGACTATACACGTTTTATTGACCAGGATATGGAGCGGCACGGTATTGAATTGTCCAATTGGAAAGGAATGCTGGCCGGTCAGCCGCTCACACAGGCGCAGAAGGACTGGGCGCAGCGTATCACCGGCGGCCGTCAGCCGCAGAACATGATGGCGCATTTCCCAATGGAAAGAAAAATGTTTGTAAAGTAAGGAGCCTGTGTAATGACGATCGATCTTGACGCGCTCCGGGAGGCGCTGGAGCGGGACTGCTGCGGCACGTTTTACGGCGGCGGATTTGGCGGCGCGATGGTGCAGGCGACGGAGGTCAAAGAGACTTCACCGGAGAAGCTAATCGCGCTGGCAGAAGAAATGGGGCTGGATCTGAGCCGGTTTGAGATTCAGGAGCGGTAAAAGGAGTTCGAAGAAAAGGATCAGGCAGGGAACGAATTGCATCCGTTCCCTGCCTGACTTATTCTATGCACGTTTATTTTTGTATGAAACTGAGTTCAGATCACCAACTCTGCGTGGCTGCTGCCGTCAGGATCTTTGGCGACGACGATCTGCCGGTCGATGCGCTCTTTGAGCTCAGATACGTGCGAGATGATGCCGACGAGGCGGTTTCCTTCCGTGAGCCCCGCGAGCGTCTGATACGCCTTGCCGAGCGCCTCGGAGTCGAGCGAGCCGAAGCCCTCGTCCACAAAGAGCGTGTCAAGATGGATGCCTGTGGACATCTGCACCTCGTCGGAAAGACCAAGCGCCAGGGACAAAGACGCCAGAAACGCTTCGCCGCCGGAGAGGGTATTGACGCTTCGCTCGGTCGCGTTGATGTGAAACGAAGAGTGGAACGCATTTGTGAGGAATCTGCGCAGACGCGGACTGTACGTCCGCTCCAAGTATGCGGAGATGGATCTGGATGCGCTTCCGGCCGGCGTGCAAATAACGGATGACAGCACGGTATATCTTGGCAGCAGCCTGCATCTGGATCATACCTCTGCGGGAAGAATGCGCACATCACTTGGAAAGATGGAGGTTTGCGAGGGCACAAACGCGCGGGAAGTGAACGCCGTTCTGACGGAGCTCTTCGCGGCGATTATCCGTTCCGCGATCACGGATAAAGATCCGGAATATCTGCGCGATGAGTTCCTCAACGGTTTCTGCGCAGAGCAGATCAGCTATTTCCTGGATCTGTCGATCGTGAAGCGTGCCGCCTCCTGCACTGCGTATCTGATAGAGTACAGAAACAAGCGCTTCCCTGGTTATACCAGTGACGTGAGATTTTCGATCGACTGAGCCGCGTCGCCGAGGCGGCCGCAGATAGGGGGTGCGGAATGACAGAAAAACGCGGAGCAGATCGCGGGGGAGATCCTGCGTCTGTCCCGCAATATGCTGCTGGTCAACCTGCGATTCCTGGATGCGGCCCTCAATCAGCTTGAGCTGCGTCCCGTCGCAGCCTCCTCACTCCTGACCGATGGGGAGCACCTCTGTTATCGGCCGGAGTGGGTGCTGCGCACGTTTCAGACAGCGAAAGAGATCCCCGTGCGGGATTATCTCCATGTTGTGATGCATTGCATTTTCCGACATATGTACATGAGCCCGTCCATCGAACGGGAATACTGGGACTTAGCCTGTGACATTGCGGCGGAGTATGTGATCACCGGCCTTGGGATCAAGGCGGTGGAAGCGCCGCGGCAGGAGGAACAAAAGCAATATTTTAAGGCGATCCAGCATGATCTGGACCATGTGACCGCCGAGAAGCTCTATGCATATCTCCGTCAGACCGCGCCGAATCCGATGCGGCTCGCACAGCTCCGGGACATTTTTCCGCGGATGATCACGCACTCTGGTATCTGACGCCGCAGGGCGTCCAAGAACAGCTCGGTACAGGTGAACGATCTGAACAGGCAGCAGAACCTCCGCCCGGCGAAAGCCGGGCGGAGCAGGCAAAGCGCTGGCAGGAGATCTCCGAACGGATCCAGATGGAGCTGGAGACCTTTGAAAAATATCGCGGGTCCACGTCGGACGGTCTGGTGCAAAGTCTCGCGGCTGTAAACCGGGAGAAATATGACTACACAGCATTCCTTCGGAAATTTGCGGTTCTTGGCGAGGCCATGCGGATCAATGACGAGGAATTCGACTATATTTTCTACACCTACGGGCTGCGGCTTTATGAAAAAATGCCGCTGATCGAGCCTTTGGAATACAAGGAGATCAAAGCGATCCGGGAGTTCGTGATCGCAATCGATACCTCCGGCTCTGTTTCGGGAGAGCTGGTGCAAGCATTCATCCGGAAAACCTACAATATCCTGAATTCTACCGAGAGCTTCTTTACGAAGATCAATCTGCACATCATCCAGTGCGACGCGGCCATTCAGGAGGACCGGCAGATCACCTGTCAGGAGGAGTTTGACAAATACCTGAAAACCATGCAGATTCACGGCCTTGGCGGCACGGACTTCCGGCCGGTCTTTGCATATGTGGAAACGCTACACAGACAGAAAGCGC
Source organism: uncultured Clostridia bacterium (assembly GCA_937967235.1). GTDB lineage: Bacteria > Bacillota > Clostridia > Oscillospirales > Oscillospiraceae > CAG-170. The sequence continues at coordinate 155 of CALCJW010000051.1, read as the reverse complement.
TTACAAATCTCAAGGGTCTGATCTATTTCACGGATGGATACGGCGTGTTTCCGGAAAAAAAGCCGGATTATCATACTGCGTTCGTGTTTCTCGATGGGGAATACGGAAGCCGGGGAACGCCGGAGTTTTTCAGAGCAAGATTCTACCGCAGTACC
>CALCJW010000050.1:0-2248 GCA_937967235.1 uncultured Clostridia bacterium | reverse complement strand
AGAAAATGCAGCAGGATCTTCTCAAGATGCAGCAGGAGATGGAAGAGAAGCAGTATGAGGCCACGGCGGGCGGCGGCGTGATCACAGCGGTTGTGAGCGGCAAGCGCGAGCTCGTGCGCGTGACGATCGACCCCGAGGCGGTCGACCCCGACGATGTAGAAATGCTGCAGGATATGGTCGTCGCGGCGGTCAACGAGGCGATGCGCAAGGCGGAGGCAGACTCCGCACAGAACATGAGCAAGCTCACGGGCGGTCTCAATCTGGGCGGTCTGTTCGGATGAGGACGTTTCCGGCCGCTTTGGAGCGGCTCAGCGAACAGTTTGCGCGCCTGCCCGGGATCGGAAGCAAGACGGCGCAAAGGCTCGCGTTTCAGGTGCTGTCCATGCCGCAGGAGCAGGCGCAGGAGTTTGCCGATGCGATTCTGGACGCAAAGCGCTCGATCCACACGTGCCCAGTGTGCCAGAATCTGACGGACGAAGAGATGTGCCCGATCTGCGCGGATGAGACGCGCGACCATTCGACCATCTGCGTGGTGGCAGAGCCGCGGGACGTGATCGCGATGGAGCGCTCGCGGGAGTATACGGGCGTGTACCATGTGCTGCATGGGGTCATTTCGCCCCTTAACCACGTGGGGCCGGATGATATCCGGATTCGGGAGCTCCTGGCGCGCTTGCAGGACGGCAGCGTGCAGGAGGTCATCATGGCGACGAACCCGGACACCGAGGGCGAGGCCACGGCGATGTATCTGTCGAGGCTCCTTCGGCCCATCGGCGTAAAGGTGACACGGCTTGCCTACGGAATTCCTGTAGGAAGCCAGTTGGAGTATGCGGATGAAGTGACGCTTCTCCGGGCGCTCGAGGGGCGCAGAGAGATGTAAAAAATACCCTGACTCTTTTTTGTATGAGTCAGGGTATTTTTATGCTCAGACCGGCGCGGCGGCTTTCAACGGCAGGACGATCTGGAGGCAGAATGTGCCGCAGCTGGCTTTGAACTCGCACAGACCGCCGGAGCGGGCGGCGATGGTCTGGATGCTCTGGCAGCCGTAGCCGTGCCCCTTGCGCGCGGTGACGGGGCGGCCGTCCGGCGAGAGGGTGAGCTCCCCGGCGTAGGGGTTTTTGACCTCAATGAGGAGCTTTCCGAGCCGGACAGCGCAGTAGAGCGACACCGTGCGCTCTTTTTCCGGTAGTGCGGCGACGGCGTGCAGTGCGTTTTCGAGCGCGTTTGACAGCACGGCGCACAGCTCGGCGTCCGAAATGTCAAGCGCCTGCGGAAGCCTTGCGTCTACATCGAGCCGTGCCCCCGCATGCTGCGCCTTTTCCGCAAACGACGAGCACAGCAGACTCACCAGCTCATTTTCGCAATAGCGCCGGGGTGTGATGGTCTCGATATCGGACTGCACCTTGCGGATATACGCCGCTGCCTGCTCGGGCTTTCCCGCCGCGATGAGCCCTTCGAGCATGGTCAGATGGTGGCGCATGTCGTGCTGATAGATGGCCGTCTGCGTCTGCACGCGGCGCAGCGTGTTCATCTGCGTCTGCGCCTGCGACCATTTGACCTCCAGCATGGAGCTTTGAAGCTCTGCCTGATAGCTGCGCTCTGCCTGCGCGTGGTAGGCAGTGAGAAACGCCACGTAAAACGCAATGAGCAGCGCCGGGAGCGATTCGTTGATGGCGCGGACGCCGGAATAGAGCGCATTTGAGTAGATGGTGGTGGCGTAATCAAAAAAATAGTACGCCACGGGAAGCGCACCAAACAGCCACAGCGCCGCTCTGGAGCACGTCATCGCCTCATGCGCAGCGCGGACAAAATAGCGCCGGAGGATGAAAAACAGCGGGACGATGAGCGCCGTGTAGCAGATCTGCCCCGCAAGCTCGGAGCGCGCCGCCATCGCGACGACCATACGCACCCAGTTTGGAAGCTCGCAGCACAGATACGCCGTGTACACGCTGACGAGCGCCACGCCGATCGTCCGTTTGAGCGCAAACACGAGCAGCAGCATCAGCGGCAGGTGCACGATCACGGGGTAGAGCTTTTTTACCGTCTCCAGCCCAAACACGGCGTGAAGCAAAACCTGAAGCGCCAGAAATACCGGGCACATAAGCGCGACCAGCCGCTTCTGGCGCGGCGTTTCGCAGCCGCCGGAGATTTCCGCGCTGAGAAGAGTTCCGAAAACAAGAACGCAGCCATAGTTTAGCCTTTAAATAAAGGCTTAGACATGAAGTGAGCCTGTTTTTAAATTTTCCCGTTA
>CALCJW010000049.1:0-4500 GCA_937967235.1 uncultured Clostridia bacterium | reverse complement strand
AGGACTTTTTCCGCTTAATCGAAATTTTTTTGCTTAACTTAATGGCATTACTCACGGTGAGACGCATTTCTATATGACGATGCGCCGGAATTGCGTCTCATGGTGAGACGTATTTCAACTGGACAGGAGGGATTTTTTGCGCAGTCGATCACATTTCACCGGCGTATGGCTGAACGACGCGGAATATCGGCAGCTCATGCAGCTTTGCCAGAGCAGCGGTCTGTCTGCCAGCGCCATGATCCGCAAATGTATTCTGGGTGAAACCGTCAAGCCGCGCCCACCGGACTGCTATGCGGAGCTTTTGCGTGTGCTGTCTGGCATCGGCACGAACATCAACCAGCTTGCGCACTGGGCGAACGGCAAGGGCTATGTCACACAGGCACAAATCCATGATGCCGCACGCTTTGCGCGAGAAGCGTGGGAACTGGTGCGGGAGTCGATATAATGGCATACGATAAGATTATCGTCATTCATTCCCGGTTGGATCGCTGCCTGGATTACGTTCAAAATGACGGCAAAACGGATTTGGGAAACGCCGTGGATTATATCTGTGATCCTGTCAAAGCGGGCTTCCAGACGGCAATCAACTGTACGCTGGATAAGTCTTTTTTGCAAATGCAGGAAACCAAACGGCACTGGGATAAGCACGGCGGGATTCTCGGTTATCATATCATTCACTCCTACGCTCCCGGCGAGGTCACGCCAGAACAGGCACACGAAGCGGGCGTAGAGTTTGCGCGGCAACTGTTAGGAGACAAATATGAAGCCGTTGTCTGTACGCACACCGACCGTGACCATCTGCATTGTCACATTGTTTTCAATTCCGTTTCATTCATGGACGGCAAAAAGTACCGGAGTGATTTCAAAAGCTATTTCCACGATCTGCGCGGCATTTCTAATGAGGTCAGCCGGGAGCGCGGATACTCCGTGATTGAACCGGATGGGAAAGGCGCTTCCTACGCTGCATGGAACGCAAAGAAGCGCGGCAGCGGTACAATCCGTGACCTTATCCGTCGTGACATAGACGCAGCGCTGGCTGGGAGCCTGACTTATGATACATTTTTGGAAACGTTGCGGCGGCAGGGCTATTCTGTCAAGCGCGGCCCGAATGTCAAGCATACCGCCGTCCGTCCACCGGGCGGGCAGCGGTTCGTCCGCGTGGAAAGTCTTGGCCTTGGCTATACGGAAGCAGAGCTGATGCAACGCTTGAACGAGCAGCGGTATGAACCGGCACCGACAGCGCCAGTTTTTTCAGCACAAAAGCGCTATACCATTCGCCGCCGTCCGCGCCGCTATCCACCCGTCAAACGCGGCAGTTTCCGGGCGCTATACCTATACTATCTGTATCTGCTGTCACCGCGCAAACGGAAGCCGCAGAAAATCCCCTTTGAAACGCGGACTGAGATTCGTCGTGCGAAGCAATACCGGCAGCAATTCTTCCTTTTGCAGAAGTATCACATAGATACAAAGCCAGAGTTAGAAATGCTGTCCGATGCGTTGTCAAATGAGATGCAGATAATCGTAGACCGGCGCAAAGAATTATATGCGCTACGCCGGGAGCAGCCGTCTGAGCCGCTTAACGCGGACATTGACGCGCTGACCGCGCAGCTTCGTCCCCTACGCCGGGAGCTGCGGCTATGCGGAAAAATTGCAGAATACGCACCGCGGATGCTGCGGCAGGTGCAGGAAAGCACTTCACCATCAACAGAAAATCATTTGCCAAACAAGGCAAAAGAAAGGAGGCACAGCCTATGGAGGTAAGCGGCGAAGCTGCTGATCTCGTGATGAAAGAGGGCGTACAAATTTCAGAAGAAGCCATCAAGCTGCTGGCGCGAGGCGCAAAGAATCTCGCGGCACTGTTGTATGCACTGGCAAAGGATCAGAAAAAGCTCTACGGCAAGGTCAATATGAACCGTCTATTGAGCGAACAGCGGCCCATTGAGGTTCTACCCTTGCGCACAGAGGATTTTGACGAGTTCAAGCGCAGAGCCAAGAAAGTCGGCTTGTTATTTTCAACCATTTTGGACAAGAAAGGCGACGCGCCATACCTTGAAATTCTGACCAATATCGATCATCTGTCACAGGCAAATTATATCCTAGAGCAGATGGGATACCAGCCCAGACAGTTGGAGGACGCGCAGCCAAAAAAAGAGCAGACCCCTGCCCGACCAGAACCATCCTTGCAAAAGCAAAGGAGTGGCTTGACGCAGGGGCCGATTTCGACCAATGAGGAAAAGCAGCCCGTTCGCGGACGGCTGGCGGCATTGCGTGCCGCCGCAGAGCGGACGCGGCCAGAACCTCAGCGCGAGCTGGAGCATATCAGGTAATAGGAGTGAGTATTATTTTAAATTTAGCAGATTTAGTAAATGAAAAGAATCAGAGCAGCGAACTCTGGCAGGCGCAGCGGCAGGCTGACCGCGAAAACACAAACGCCATGCAGGACGCAGGTATTGTTCAGATCACCAGCGACCCGGACGCTTATTTGCGGTATCTGAATTGTCAGGCCGACAATCCGAGTTATAGCGCTGGCAATGTTGCGCTCGTTATGGTGCAGGATCAGGATGCAACCATTTTCGGAACAAAAGACCGCTGGAAAAGTCTGATGCGCAGCGTATCTCCAACCGAGGAAAAGAATGGCGTGAAAATTTACACCCGTTCCTCTTTCGGAAAAGGGTATGTACTGACGGATGTTTACGACGTGCGGCAGACAAGCGGACGTGACCTGAAGCATACCGTATTGCAGCCGGACAGCAAGGAAATGACGGAAGCCCTCAAAACGCTCCTGAATTATTGTGTTGTGCCGCTGGTGAGTGATGAGAGTATCCCCATGCCTGCGCTCTACGACCCAAACCAGATGAAAATGGCGGTCAATCCGAAATATAACGATGCAGAAGCGTTCGCAGGCATCGCAACAGAGATCGCCCACGTCCGTTTTCATGCCAAAGGCTATAATCAGAACTATTCGCGGGATGATTATGAGCTGGATGCGCAGAGCGTCGGCTATATGATCTGTCGTCGCTTTGGTGTTCCGTGTGAAGCGCCCGACGTATCAAATCTGGCGGCGTTCTATGACGGGTTTGACCCGCAGGATCGGCGTCAGGCGCTTGGACAGATTCAGGACATGGCGCAGAAGATTGGCGGCAGCATTGAACGCGCGATTACGCCGCAGGTTCGGTCCCGGAATATGAACCGCAGCGCACGTTAAAGAGGTTTGCTCCCCTCCGGGGGAATATCTTCCGCTGGCTGTCCGCAGTCAAGGTCGGTCGATGCTTGCGCATCGACCGCAGAGCCAGCCAGTGTGCGCACTGGCTGGGCCTTGACAGCGGCCACCCAGCGGAAGTGTGGCAGCCAAGGGGAGCAAACCAGAGAAGCCCGCTTGTGCGGGCTTCTCGATCATGGGGAGACGTGCGCGCCCGACCAGGAATCGCGTCTCACCGTGAGATTTTTTTGCGTCCCAACTTGGGACAGAATATTTGAACTGGAGGTTCTGCCTATGAAAAAACTACTTTTTATCATTCCATCGGTTCTGCTGCTGCTGGCGGCTGGTACGCTCGTTTTCTGCAAGCACCATGCTGAGCGCACCGGTCTGGCCTGTATGGATATTGACCTGTGAGGAATCAAAAGAAGTCATTTCGCAGCGCCGCCCCAGTGTGGGCGGCGTTTGTCGTCCCCATCATCTGGCTTGCGGTTCTCATGGCAGGATGCTATGAACCTGGCATGACAGTTTTCACGCTGATGGATGCTTTTTCAGCCGCGACGAAGAATCCATTTTCTTTGCACTGGACAGCCTACACGCCAAAGTTTATCGGTATCTTTTTACTGCTCTATGGCGGCGCGATCCTGTTCTATTATACAGGACAAAAGAATATGCGGCCCGGCGAGGAACATGGCTCCGCGTCGTGGGGCAGCGTCAGGGAGCTGGATAAGAAGTACCGCGACAAGGATGCAGGCAAAAACGTCATACTGACCCAACACCTGCAAATGAGCATGAACGGTAAGCTGCACCGGCGAAATCTTCTGCAAATTATCGTCGGCGGTTCTGGTTCTGGCAAGACGCGATTCCTCGCAAAACCAAACCTCATGCTTGCCAATGCGAGTTTTATCGTCACTGACCCAAAGGGCGAAATGCTCCGTGCCGTCGGAAATCTGTTTCTGGAGGAAGGTTATGTTCTGCGCGTTTTTGACCTGATCGACCCGTCAAAATCAGACTGCTACAACCCGTTTTGCTACATACGCAAGGACGCGGACGTGTTCAAGCTGATCGATAATTTCATCAAGAACACCACTCCAAAGGGCGCGAAAGCGAACGATCCGTTCTGGGAAAAATCGGAGACGGTGCTTGACGCCGCGCTCATGCTCTATCTGCTGCACGAAGCGCCGGTTGAAGATCAGAACATGGAAACCATTCTCTACATGATTGAAAATGGCGGTGCAAAGGAAGAAGATGACGATTATCAATCTCCGCTTGACCTGCTGTTTGAAGCACTGGAGGAAGAACAG
>CALCJW010000048.1:0-15153 GCA_937967235.1 uncultured Clostridia bacterium | reverse complement strand
TCAGCTGGATAGAGCAACTGCCTTCTAAGCAGTAGGTCGGGGGTTCGAGTCCCTCCTGGCGTGCCAAAGCGGGGTTTTCCCGCGAAGAAAAATGAATATGGTGGGTGTAGCGTAGTTGGTTAACGCGTCAGATTGTGGCTCTGAAGACCGAGGGTTCGAGTCCCTTCACTCACCCCATTTTTTCTTTTTATAGGCATGTTTGCTGCGCCACCAACACTGGGGTGTGGTGAAGCGGTAACACAGCGGACTTTGACTCCGTCATTCGTAGGTTCGAATCCTGCCACCCCAGCCATACGACCCGCTAGCTCAGTCGGCAGAGCACCTGCCTTTTAAGCAGGGTGTCCGGAGTTCGAATCTCCGGCGGGTCACCAAGTAAGCTGAACACTATGGATCAATTGGCGAAAAAGCCAGTTGTTCCATAGTGTTTTCAGCTTTTCGAGGCCGAAAATTTTCTGAAAACTCCATGGCTCAATAAACGCATTCCAGAGGTTCAAACAGGATTTGAACCTCTGTTTTTCCATATCCAAGGGGAATTTTATGAGCAGCGCCCTTTTTCGGCGGCTGGTCAAGAGCTGAAATCAGAGAAAATCGAAGAAAAATCTTTCACAAAGTTATGGGCGCTGGATTGTTGGTTTTGACGAACCAACAACCGGTGCCCTTTTTGTTTACCCGGACGTCCAAATAGGGCGCTGAGAATGGAGGAACTCATGAACGAAGAAAAAGCAATGCAGAAAGAGCAGTTTCTGCGGGAAACGGAACAGAAGCTCCGTATGGCGCAGGTGGAGGCAAAGCTGGAAGCGGACGATTTGATCCACGCTTCGTGGAACGGAAAACCGCTCTGCACGGTCGATACGAATGGCACGGTTCGCTTCTCCCCTGCCGATATCCGGGGCGCGGACGAGGACCGGCAGCTTCAGACGGTCACGCAGACCGTCGCCCATGTCAAAGAGTATTTGCGGATCATGGAGCGTGCGCCGACGCTCAAGGCGGTTGACTTGGACGAGAATTACAAAATCCTCGCAGAGTTTGACGATACGGTGCTGGCGGGTCGGATGAGCAAAAGCGGCGCCAGATTTGTAACGTGGGAATATGATTTTGACCGCCGCGGCGTTCACACCGGTCACTATTTCATGCAGGATTACGAAAGCGCAAAGCAGGACTTCGCCGTTCGCGCTGGGCTTGTGGAAAGCCAGCGCCTTTTCTCAGACGAACAGCTCGCCGTGATCCAAAACGCCTGCGAGTTTGCGCTGGAGGATGACGCGACGCTCTCGTATGCCGAGGAAAAGCAGCTCCACAGTGTGCAGGAGCAGATCGAGCTGCTTCTGCCACAGCAGGAACGGAATCAACACCCCACAATGGAGCAGACAATGTAATATTTCGCAGAGAGCCGGGATTTCTTTTCAGAAGTCCCGGCTTTTTTGTATAAAGAAAACCACCGGCAATGCCGGTGGTTCCAAAAAGCTTTAGCTGCAATGGTTCGCGCATCGACACGGTCAGTCTTGGTTTTACGAAGGCTCAGGCTTTTTCGGTAGAGGTTGGTGTGCAGCGGATTGATGACGTAGGTGTCCAGGCCTTTGTCAAGCAGAAATCCAAGAATGTTGTAGCTGTAGTGTCCGGTAGCCTCAAGCCCTACTTTTATTTTGTCCTCCGGGCGAGCACAGCGGCGAATCGTTTGCAGCAGCATGTCAAAGCCCTCTGCATTGTTTTGGATGGTGAATACATCTGCCAGAACTTCGCCTTCCGAGCTGAGGATGAAGCAGTCGTGCTTGTCCTTGGCAACGTCAATTCCCACACAAATCACGATGAATACCTCCGGTGTGTTTGTTTGATGCTGGGTCCACAGGACACTTTACTCTTGTAACCTTGTTCCACATAAACCGTCTGGCGGTATCTAACTGATTAACAATACTGTAAAGGGCTGTGGTTGGAGCCTTTTACGAACCGTCTTGCGGTAGGAGGAAGTAACCAATCCACAGCATCCCTTACAGTGTAGCACAAGCCTTTGAAGATGGGCTATAAACTACTACTTTATAATACAAGGAGGAATTCCCCATGACGCAGCATGAAATCACAAAGGCCGCGCCCCTGCTGGACGTCAGCGGCAATTTAGCCGAACCCGGCTGGGCGCGCTCCCTGCTCCCGGTCTACTGCCGCTCGCAGATCCGCGCGCCGAAAACGCGCATCAAGGAATGGGACTATTACTGCATCACAGACGGGCACATCGGCCTCGCGCTTACGATTGCAGACAACGGCTATATGGGGTTAGATTCCATCTCGTTTTTGAACTTCGACGAACGCTTCGAAATCACGAAAAGCCCCATGCGGCTGTTTCCGATGGGAAAGACACATCTTCCCGAGAGCTCCCGGCTTGGCGCGAGCGAGATCGCCGCATCCGGCTACGCTTTGGCCTTTTACCATGAGGACGGCGCACGCCAGCTGTCATTTCACATGGACAACTTCCGCGGAAAAGACGCGATCGAGGGCATCATCACGCTGACGGACGAGCCGATTGAGAGCATCGTCATTGCCACGCCCTTCGACAAGCCCGGCCATTTTTACTACAACCAGAAGATCAACTGCCTGCGCGCGTCCGGCTGGGTCGAGCTTGGCGGAGAAAAATTCGAGCTGACCCCTGACCGGTTCTTTGCCGTCTTGGATTGGGGCCGCGGCGTGTGGACCTACCACAACACGTGGTACTGGTCGAGCGCGTCGGGGGAACTGGACGGCGTGCCGTTCGGCTGGAACCTCGGCTATGGCTTCGGCGATACGTCCGCCGCGACGGAGAACGCGCTGTTCTATAATGGAACGCTTCACAAACTGGAACATATCAATTTTGAGATATCCATCAAGGACGGAACCGAGGATTTTCTCGCCCCGTGGCGTTTTACAAGCTCCGACGGCCGGTTCGAGATGCAGTTTCAGCCGGTCCTCGACCGCGCCGCCTGCACGGACCTGAAGCTTCTGAAGTCTGACCAGCACCAGGTCTTCGGAAAGTTCACAGGAACGGCCGTTTTGGACGACGAAAGCGTGCTTTCGGTGCGCGATTTCTTCGGATTTGCGGAAAAAGTGGAAAACAAGTGGTAGCGCGGAACGGCTCTTTGCACCCGCTTGCTGCGGCCGTGGAACACTAGATGTTGTGTTCCACGGCCGCATTTCGTTTTTTGAACACAAGATTTTGTCTTAAAACCAGTTTTTGCTCTTGACAAGCCATGTGTGATCTAGTATATTGTCTATGGCGCTTCCGCCGGTGGCACATTTTGTTTCACCTTGCGGGAGCAACCACAAGATATTGTGTTCGCGTGTGCAGGAGACGATGTGACGTCCGCGTCTTCCTGCACAGCGTCTGTCATAACGGACTTGGAAAGAGGGAGCATATGAAAATTATCAAGCGCAACGGCTCGGAGGCCGTCTTCGATATCATGAAGATCATCTCCGCCGTCACAAGAGCCAATAACGTTGTCGAGGAAGCAGACCGCCTGACCCCGATGCAGATCCGCCGCATCGCCGAGAGTGTGGAGCTCAGCTGTCAGTCGATGAACCGGGCGCTCAGTGTCGAAGAGATTCAGGACCTCGTCGAGCACCAGATCATGGCGCACGGGGCCTACGAGGTCGCAAAAAACTACATCACCTACCGCTACACACGCACGCTGGTGCGCAAGTCGAACACGACGGACGACAAGATTTTGACCCTGATTGAATCCAACAACGAAGAGGTCAAGCAGGAAAACGCCAACAAGAACCCCACCGTCAACGCTGTCCAGCGCGACTATATGGCGGGCGAGGTATCCAAAGACCTCACGCGCCGGATGCTGCTGCCGCAGGAGATCGTCGAGGCGCACGAGGCCGGTATCATCCACTTCCACGACGCGGACTATTTTGCCCAGCACATGCACAACTGCGACCTTGTGAATCTGGAAGACATGCTCCAGAACGGCACGGTCATCTCCGGCACGCTCATCGAAAAGCCGCACAGCTTCTCGACCGCCTGCAACATTGCGACCCAGATCATCGCCCAGATCGCCTCCAATCAGTATGGCGGCCAGTCCATTTCCCTTACGCATCTGGCGCCGTTTGTCGACGTGTCGCGGCAGAAGATCCGCAAGCAGGTTTTAGAGGAGCTCAAGGACTTCGGCACGGAAGCCTCCGATGAAGCCATTTCCAAGGTCGTTGAAAAGCGGCTGCGCGATGAGATCCGCCGCGGCGTGCAGACCATCCAGTATCAGGTTGTGACGCTTATGACGACGAACGGACAGGCGCCATTCATCACGGTCTTCATGTACCTCGGCGAGGCACGGTCCGAGCAGGAGCAGAAGGACCTTGCCATCATCATCGAAGAAACGCTCAACCAGCGCATTGAGGGTGTGAAGAACGAAAAGGGCGTGTGGATCACCCCCGCATTCCCGAAGCTTATTTACGTGCTCGAGGAAAATAATATCACCGAGGGCTCAAAATTCTGGTACCTCACGAAGCTCGCCGCCCGCTGCACCGCCAAGCGCATGGTGCCGGATTATATTTCCGAGAAGAAAATGAAAGAGCTCAAGCTCTCCAAGGGCGAAACGCCGGGCCATGGCGACGTGTACACGTGCATGGGCTGCCGCAGCTTCCTCACGCCCGACCGCTCCGGCAACGGCTGGAACAACGTAGCAAACGCCGGAAACTACGATGCGAACAAGCCCAAGTATTACGGCCGGTTCAATCAGGGCGTGGTGACCATCAACCTCGTGGATGTGGCGCTCTCGTCCGGCGGCGCGCTTGATAAGTTCTGGAAAATTTTCGACGAACGGCTCGAGCTCTGCTACAAGGCCCTCATGTGCCGCCACAACCGCCTCAAGGGCACGCTCTCGGACGCCGCGCCGATTCTCTGGCAGTATGGCGCGCTGGCGCGGCTCAAAAAGGGCGAGCCGATCGACAAGCTTCTGTATGGCGGCTATTCGACGATCTCGCTCGGCTACGCAGGACTTTACGAGTGCGTCAAGTACATGACGGGAAAATCTCACACCGACCCGGCGGCCACGCCGTTTGCGCTCGAAATCATGCAGCACATGAACGACGCGTGCAAGCGCTGGAAGGAAGCGACCGACATCGACTTCTCGCTTTACGGAACGCCGCTGGAGTCTACGACGTATAAATTCGCCAAGTGCCTGCAAAAGCGCTTCGGCCTTGTCGAGGGCATCACGGACAAGAACTACATCACGAACTCCTACCACATCCACGTCACCGAGCACATCAACGCCTTCGATAAGCTCGCCTTCGAGTCGCAGTTCCAGGCGCTCTCCCCCGGCGGTGCAATCAGCTACGTCGAGGTGCCGAACATGCAGAACAACCTCGACGCGGTGCTGGAGGTCATGAAGTTCATCTACGACCACATCATGTACGCCGAGCTCAACACGAAATCGGACTACTGCCAAGTCTGCGGCTTCGACGGCGAGATCGAGATCAAGGAAGACCCCGACGGCAAACTCGTCTGGACCTGCCCGCAGTGCGGAAACACCGACCAGTCGAAGATGAACGTCGCCAGACGCACCTGCGGCTACATTGGGACCCAGTACTGGAACCAGGGCCGGACACAGGAGATCCGCGACCGCGTTTTGCATCTGTAAGATACGGAACATAAAAAACGAATACAGCCTCGTCTATCCGCGCCGTTACAGCGTGATGGACGGGGCTGCTTTTCGTTTCAAACATTCAAAATTGCCTCTTGACACTGACACTGTGTCAGGCTTTAGAATACCTGTGAGCTCAAGAAATTAGAAATTTGCATGGAGGGTACCGCCTTGCTGAAAATCGGAGATTTTTCCAAGCTGTCAAGAATCAGCGTCCGCATGCTGCGGCATTACGACGAGATCGGGCTCCTGCGCCCCGTCTTTGTCGACCAGTTTACCGACTACCGCTATTACGCAGAAAACCAGCTTCCCATTGTCGGGCGCATCACCGCACTCAAGGACATGGGCTTCCGGCTGGCGGAGATCAACAGCCTTCTTGCGCTCTACGACGACAAGGAGGCGCTGGATGCGCATCTGGCCGCGCAGCAGAAGACCCTGGAGACGCTGGCGGAGGACACGGCGCAGCGGCTGCGGCTGATCGAGACGGCAAGGAGACGACTTAGAAAGGACGAACCTATGAACTACAATGTCACCCTCAGAACCCTTCCCGAACGCTACTGCGCAACCGTCCGCATGACCATCCCCCGCTACGAGGCCGAGGGCATGGTATGGGACGTTCTGTGCCGCGAGACGGCCGCGATGGCGCTCGTGCCGGACGACCCCTGCTACTGCGCCGTGGAATTTTTGGACAACGAATTCAAGGAGACGAACGTCGAGATCATGGCCTCCAAGTCCGTAAAGGGCACGTATCCGGACACCGAGCACGTGAAGTTCCAAACACTTCCCGCCGTCACCTACGCCGGCTGCACCTTCAAGGGCGGCTACGAGCAGATCAACGACGTAGTCGCCGCCGTCAGCGCGTGGATTGACGCAAACGGCTACGATTACGCGGGCGCGATGTTCGACATCTACCACGTGAGCCCCCATGAAACAAAAAACCCCGACGAATTCGTCACAGAAGTGTGTTTCCCGATTCGTAAGAAGTAACCCGCGCAAAAATGCCCGTGGATGGAGCTGATCCGTCCACGGGCGTTTGGTTTTATAAGGTCTTTTCGAGCTCGTCGGGCAGAATCTCCGCGCAGAGTGCCCGGTAGCGTTTGTTTTCTTTTAAGAATGCGTCCGCGCCGGGAAGATTTTTGAGCCGCGTCAGGAAGATCAGAAGCTCCTGTCCCGCGCCAAACGTCGCATGCACAAAGTCCATCGCGTTTTGGATTCGCTTCTCCAGTGCGTGCTCCACCGCGTCCGTCTGCGCCTTCCCATCTTCCACCGCAGCTTGCAGCGGCGCGAGATTTTCCGCACCGTCCAGCAGCGCATGCACCCTTGCCGCAAATTCCCGCTCGCGCAGCTCCTCCTCGGGTGCCAGCACGCCGAGCTCCTTTCGAAGCGCCATCGCGTTTTCGCGCCGGGAAAGATTCTCCTTCGCCGCAGAAAGCGGATTGTTTGCCGATTGCACGCTGGACAGAAAGCTCACAAGGCTCCCCGTCAGCGCCTTTTTCTGCCGGAAGGTATTCAGCTCCCGCGAGACGGCGTGCAGCAAAAATTCCGTCGCCGCCAGACGCGCGTCAAAGCCCATAGCCCGCAGCTCCGGCGCGGCGGCTGTCTCCTGCCCCGACAGAATTTTCGCAAGGTCGAGCCGATCCCGACAGGCCGCAAAGAGCCGGAAAAACGCCGCAAACGACGCGGCGATCTCCTCGTGCTGCAAAAACTCTCCAAACAGCGCGTCCTGTATCTCAAAGCCCAATCGCTCGTAGCTTGTGAGCAGCTGTGACAAATCCTCCCAACCGCGCGCGGTCACAAAGCTTCTGCCGTGCGCGTGCCGCTCCACACAAAAAAAGTGCTCCGGGTTCAGCTCCAAATACGATAATACCGCCGGGTGAAGTCCCCTTTCGTGCGCGTAATCGCGCCAGACGGCAAAGTCCGCTTCGATCTGCAAAAGGCGCACGCGGTCCATCGTGACAGTGTCGAATGTTCGGGCCGATTCGTTGTATGCCGGAGGATTGCCCGCCGCCGCAATGACCCAGCCCTCAGGAAGCCGGTGCGTTCCGAACTGCTTGCTTTGCAGCAGCTGGAGCATCGCGGGCATGAGCGTTTCCGAGACGCAGTTGATCTCATCCAGAAACAAAATGCCGGTCGGGAGGCCGGTTTTTTCGATCCTTTCATAGACGCTGGCTAAAATCTCGCTCATCGTGTACTCGGTCGCGGTATACGTCTTCCCGCCGAACGTCTTTTCCCGGATCACCGGAAGGCCCAGCGCGCTCTGACGCGTGTGGTGCGTCATCGTGTAGGAGACCAGATTCACGCTAAGCTCCTGCGCAAGCTGGTAAAAAATCGCCGTCTTGCCAACGCCCGGAGGCCCCATGAGAAGAAGCGGCCGCTGCCGCACCATCGGAATCCGGAGCGCGCCCAAAGCATCCCGCTCGGTATAGGCCAGCACCGTGCGCCGGATTTCCTCTTTCGCCTGTTTTATATCCATCCTTCGTCCCTCCCGGGCTTTTCCGCGTCCAGAATGAGCTTTCCTGACCAGCGCGGAATGTTGATATCGTCGTACCGGTACTGAAGCATCACAAACGCGACAGGGTAATCGGGCGCGGTCTCCGGAAACACGCCGTAGCCATCCGTAAAATAGAGAACGCCCCCGAGCCTTGCAAACTCGCCGCTCGCGACAAGCTCGTCGATGCGCCGGAAAGCCGGGCGAAAATCCGTTCCTCCTCCGCCGTAGAGCTCGAGATGATCGAGATACCACGCAAACTCGTCAAGATTTGTCACCAGCGCGTCCTGCTGCACCTCGCAGTCGCATTGCAGAATGTGGAGCCGGAACCGCTCAAAAAACAGCCGCTCGCGCAGTAAAATATCATGCACCGCGCGCAGAAACCAGCTCGTCATCCCCCGCGAGCAGGAGGCTGAGGTATCGATCACGATCGCAAGCTCCCGGAGTTTCCGCTCTTCGGAGTATTCTAACGGTTCCACGAGCGCCACGCCGTCGTAGTGCTCCATGCCGTAAGCGTACCACGAATAGGAAAAGTCCGCGTTGTTTACGTGCCGGTTCTCCCGCGTGACGGAAAACGCGCGCAGGAGGCTTGCAAAGCGGACGTTGTTTTCCGGGCTCTCGGGAAGCGTGAGCTTCGCGCCTGCCGTGCCGGAGCCGATTTTCGGCTTTTCTTCCTTCATATAGGGTGCGAGTTTGTCCCGTGTCCTGCGCCAGAGTGCCTGCATGCCCGCGCCGTCGCCGCTCCCCCCCGGAAGCCTTGCTCGATCAAACGCCTTTTTCCACAAGTCGTGGCAGTCATGCGTGAAAAACGCTTGCAGCTCCGCCTCCGGCAGCGGAAATGCATCATTCAACTGCGCGTAGATGGCAGGAGCCGAGAACGCCGTTCCAGCCCTGAGCGCGTAAAACGCCTTTGCCGCGTCATCCTGAAGCGTCAACCCCAGCATCCGGCAGGCCAGAAACTCCACCGCCATGTCGCAGGCAAGGCTCCATTTTCCCTCCGCCCGGTTCCCACGCTCCCAGATGTGCCCCAGCATCGCGTGCAGCACGCTGTGAAGAAGCGTCCGCTCCGCCGTTTCGCGGTTCTCGCGGGATTGTCCCAAAAAGGATACCGGTGCATAGAAAAACCGTCCGTCCGTGCCGGTCCTATCTGCCTCGCGCCAGTCAAGAAGGCCGAGCGCCAGCGCCAGCACCGGGAGCCTTTCATAGAGCCTGCCGCGCAGGATCTGGTACCGCTTCTCCCCGTCCGTCACACGCCCGCCTCCTTCCGCATTTCCTACAGTATAGCACGAAACGCCCCCGCGCAAAAGGCAGATTTCCAGTTTTTCGCGTGAAAAACGGACGATGCAGCGCGCACCGTCCGTTTTGGATCAAATTTACGACAAAATGCCCGTCGACTGGAGGAACAGCACAAATATCATGCCGGAGTTGCTGATGTAGTCCATGCGGTCCAGCAGTTGGCCGCGATGGACTCAAGAATCGAGATGCACGACGTACGCGTCACGCCGTCTGCTCCCGTGTTTTGAGCGTCAGCGAGTAAATCGCAATCACGACCACCAGCACCGGCATCATAAATCCGGACACCTTTTCACTGCCGTCTTCCACGCCGTTGCCGCGTTCATCGAAGATAAAATAATAAACGACGATTATTCCCCGGCGGCGGTCTGCGCGCTCTTGCATCGGGAAGAATTTGCACATTTCGGTATGACGTTCTGCCGCGCCACGCTTTACAAGTACATCGACGAGGGCGCATTTCTGGACTTGACCAACGCTGACCTCCCAGAAAAAGGGCGAACGGAAAAGGAATACAAGGAAGTCCGCCCGTGTCAGAAGCGGGAAAGCCGGGGAACGCCGATTGACGAACGCCCGGAGATCATCAACGAACGCAAAGAACCGTGGCATTGGGAAATGGATACCGTCGTAGGAAAGAAAAAGGCAACGGCACGTTTACTTGTGCTGACCGAGCGGGTGACGCGCCGCGAGATCATCATACGCATAAAAGACGGCAGAATGGAAACCGTCGTGCAGGCGCTCGACCGGCTGGAACGGATTTACAGCGCGGCGTTCTATACGGTATTCAAGTCGATCACGGTTGACAACGGCTCGGAATTCGCGGACGCGGACGTTGCCAGCGTGGAAGATTGGATAAACAACTACCCGCGCGAAATCCTCGGCTTCCAGTCATCCGCGCAGATGTTCAGCGCCGCGTTCGCCGCCGCTGCATAGCCCCTGAAATGCATCTTGACAACGCCTTTTTTCCGAGGTAAAAGGGTATCATAAAAATAGTTCTACTTTTTTCGCATTAAATACTTGACATTTGCGGCCGCCGCTTCTTTACGGGCGGAGCATCGTGTGGTATAGTGAAGGAAGCGCTCAGCGGTTCGTCAGATGGCGGATGATCTGCCGGATGACCGCCACGACGCAGATGCCGGCAGCAATGCCGACCGCCCACTGCCCCGCGAGCAGCGCGTTCTGCCGCATCGTGTCAAACTGGTTCTGCACAAGGCCCAGCATCGCATAATACACGAAGCCGCCCGGAATGAGCGGGATGAGTCCCGGGAGCAGAAACACCGTCGCGGGCGTTTTCGCGATCTTCGCGGCAACCTCGCTGTAAGCCGCCGTAAAGCTCGCCACCACGACGAGCAGATAGAACACACTCTCAATATGATCTTTCAGCAAAAGGTAAAGTCCCCAGCTGAGCATGCCGTTGATAGAGGCCGGAACGATCTTGTTGCGCGGCACGTTCATCAGAAGGCAGTAGCCGACGGTGGAAAACAGCGCCGTGAGTAAATTCATAGCCATCTCTTACACCCCAAACAGATAAATTGCGCTGCCAAAGCCGATGGCCAGCATCAAGGCCAGCAGCAGAGATTCCACGATGCGCAGAAGGCCCGAGATCGTGTGCCCGACCAGCATATCGCGCACCGCGTTCGTCAGCGCGGCGCCCGGAATGACGAGCATGATCACGCCGATGGAAATTTCGTTGACGTGGAACACTGGGGCCACACGTCCCAGCGCCCAGATCACGCTCCCGGCGAGGAAGCCCACCAGCACCTGAAAGAACGCCGCGTTGCGGAACACATGCTGCACCCGCTGCTGCAAAAAGCAGATCATTGCGCCAACCAGCGCGGCAAGCAGGCTGTCGTACCAGGTGCCTCCAAAAAAGAGCGTAAAGCTCAGCGCCGTCACGACGCTTCCGACATACAATGTCGCGGCTTTCGGCTTTTCCTGGTCGATTTTCTTGAGCTCCGCGCGAAACTCCGCCGCGCTCACGGGCTCGGCGCAGATTTTCCTGCTGAGCGCGTTGAGCTGCTCGAGCTTTACAAAATCAAACGACGAAGACTTCCGGATGCGGCGCGTCTGCGTCAGCTCCACGCCGTCTTCAAACAGGATCGTCAGTACAATATCGGACGTGATCGCGAAGATATCGACCTTCTTCGCGCCATAGGCTCTTCCAAGCCGCGTCATGGTGTCCTCCACGCGGTTGATCTCCGCGCCGCAAAGAAGCAGCATCTGCCCCATGTCCAATAAACCGTGCAAAATCTGATCGTGCGCTTCCATGCCGCACCTCCTTGCAGATAGTATTTCCAAAGCAGACATTTTAACAGAACCCCGACAAAAGTCAAGCCACAATTGCGCCGTGCGCGCGGGAGGTTTTTTATGAATTATGCCAGTATCAAGTCCTGCGACATCGCAAACGGACCCGGTGTGCGCGTAAGCCTGTTCGTTTCGGGCTGCACGCACCACTGCAAAGACTGCTTTAACGCCGAGGCTTGGGATTTTAATTACGGTGAGCCGTTTACAGACGAGGTCATGGACAAGCTTCTTCGGCTGCTCGCGCCGGATTATGTCCGGGGCATCACATATCTCGGCGGAGAGCCGTTTGACCCGAGAAATCAGGAAGGGCTTTTGCTTCTCTCGCGCAAGATCCGCGAGCGCCTTCCTAAAAAGTCCATCTGGGCGTTCACAGGCTATGTCTACGGCGGAAACCTTCCCATCGTGCCAGATGTGACGGACGAACTTTTATCGGCGCTCGACGTTCTGGTGGACGGACCGTTCATCGCCGCGCAGAAAAATTTGAGTCTCCGCTTCCGGGGCTCGAGCAACCAGCGGCTCATCGATATGAAAAAAACGCGCGCGGCCGGAGAGGTCATTCTCTGGGACGAGGCGCAGTGATATCAGGAGAAACACTATGCCGAAAATCAAAATCCACTATTTTTCCGATGATCTTCCGAGACTCCAGACGACGAAAATCGGCGACTGGATCGACCTTTACTGCGCGCAGGATATGACGCTGAAAGCGGGCGAATTTGCGCTCGTGCCGCTGGGCGTTTCGATGCAGCTGCCGGAAGGGTACGAGGCCAGAACCGCGCCCCGATCGTCGACCTTCAAGCGTTGGGGCCTGCTTCAGGCAAACTCCGTCGGCATCATCGACAACAGCTATTGCGGCACGAACGACGAGTGGAAGCTCCCGGTCTACGCCACGCGCGATACTGTTTTGGAAAAGGGCGACCGCATCTGCCAGTTCCGGATCTTCGAGATCCAGCCTCCTATTGAGTTTGAGGAGTGCGAAACGCTTTCCGATGTGGACCGCGGCGGCTTCGGCTCGACCGGACGAAAATAAGATATCCCGGCGCAGGCAAAGCCTGCGCCGGGATATTCTCATGCCGCATCCCGCAGCTTCACGGTCATGATAATCGGGTTATGATCGGAATACGCAAAGCCCGTGTCGAGCACTTCGCTGCCCGTCACCTCGACGTTCGGCGAGACAAGAAAGCCGTCGACCGTCAGAACGAGCTGTCCCTCGTGATACGCCCCGTCTGCATTGCGAACAGAGGGCACGGGCGCATCCTTCCCTTCCGGCGCGATGAGCCGGATATCGGTTTCGTCGATCAGATCAAAGCGTACGGGCTGTGCCCAGTTGTAATCCGCCGTAGATACGCCGAAATAGGCCTCGCTGCCGCCAGAGAGCAGGTCCTTGTTGAAGTCTCCGCCGCCAATGACGTAGTTTCCGGCTTCGAATTCTGCCTGCATGTCGGAAAGCAGCAGTTCCAGCTGCTCGTCGGCAATTTTTCCGTCCGAGGTGTAGGCGGATAAATGCAGGTTATAGAGGCACAGCTCTTTTCCGTTCGCGACCGGGATTTTCGATACGCTGTAGCACCGGTCCAGATCGAGAATTTTCGTCACGCCCGTCTCGACAGGCAAGCTCCTTCGTACCGCACTGCGGATACCGAGCTTTGACATTGTGAGCAGCCCGGACTTCGACGCGCCGTGCGGCTGCGTGATGGGGTAAAAGAGGTAGGCCGAGTGATAGTTCACTGCAAAAACGCTGTCCGTCCACGCATCCAAATCCTCAAACGTGCGAAGCGCCAGGGCCTCGTCGACGTGATAGCTCCGGTCGGAGTCAAAGTCGACCTCCTGCAGGATGCTGATGTCCGGGTTTTCATCCGCAATCGTCCGGCCAATCGCCTCGATGTTCGCCGTCACGCGCTCCTTGGACCACGCGCGCGACTCGGTGCCGCCGTCCATGAAGAAGCCGAAATCATCTTCATATGCGCCGAAGCCGATGTTCCAGCAGAGCACCTTATATTCCGTATCCGCCTCGGCCGTCTGCACGCCGCCGCTTCCGTGCGTGACGGTGAGCGTCTGGTTGTCTTCGATGCGCGAATACGTCCCGAACACATAGCCCACATACAAAAGCACGACGGCCAGCACCGCCAGCAGCGCGATTGCCGCAATTTTCAAGACCTTTTTCAAGCAAGTTCCCTCCTGATGGTTCTTCTGAAGCGTATCATACCCCAGTTCCCACAAAAATGCAATCCGCGGGAGAAGAACAAATTTTCAATTTTAAGAATTATTCTTAAAATAGTTCTGGCTTTTTTCCGCGCCTTGTGGTATGCTAAGGGCAGAAGAAACCGGCCTTCTGCGGGAGGCAGCTTATTTATAAGGAGGATTTTCTATGTACTGCGTCAAAAAAATGACCGATGATCTGTACTGGGTCGGCGCGAGCGACCGGAGGCTTGCGCTGTTTGAAAACGTCTACCCTATCTCGCGCGGCGTGAGCTACAACTCGTATCTGCTGCTCGATGAAAAGACAGTGCTGCTGGATACCGCCGACAGCTCGGTGAGCGGCATTTTCTTTGAAAACGTCGAGCACGTGCTCGCCGGCCGCCCGCTCGACTATCTGATCGTCAACCACATGGAGCCCGACCACTGCGCGCTGATGCAGGACCTCGTTCTGCGCTACCCCGATGTGAAGATCGTCTGCAATAAGAAAACGCTCGCAATGATCGAAAACTTCTTCACGTTCGACATCCAGTCCCGCGCCGTGATCGTTGGCGAGATGGACACGCTGTGTACCGGCAGACACACGTTCGCGTTCGTCATGGCACCCATGGTGCACTGGCCGGAGGCGATGGTGTCCTACGATGTGACAACGAAGACGCTCTACTCCGCCGACGCGTTCGGCACCTTCGGCGCGCTGAACGGCAACCTGTACGCGGACGAAGTAAACTTCCAGACCGAATGGCTCGACGACGCAAGACGCTACTACACCAACATCGTCGGCAAATACGGCACGCAGGTACAGGCGCTTCTGAAAAAGGCCACGACGATTGAAATCGAAACCATCTGCCCGCTCCATGGCCCCGTGTGGCGCAAGGACATCGGCTGGTTCATCGACAAATACGTCCACTGGGCAACCTACAAGCCCGAGGAGCAGGCCGTCGTCATCGCCTACGCCTCCGTCTACGGAAACACCGAAAACGCCGCGAACATTCTGGCCTCGAAATTGGCCGATCTCGGCGTGCGGGACGTCAAGATGTACGACGTGTCCGCGACGCACCCGAGCTTCATCGTCTCCGAGTGCTTCCGGGCAAGCCACCTCGTCTTTCTTTCCACCACCTATAACGCGGGTATGTTCGTGAACATGGAGAATCTGGTCCACGACATCGTGAACCACAACCTCCAGAACCGGACCATCGCCCTGGTGGAAAACGGCTCGTGGGCCCCCACGGCGGGCGGGCTCATGCGCGCCGAATTCCAGAAGCTCAAAGGCTGCACGAT
>CALCJW010000047.1:0-24329 GCA_937967235.1 uncultured Clostridia bacterium | reverse complement strand
CCAGTTTGATGTTGTGACGATGCCCAATGCCGACACGCAGAGGCTTCGACAGCTTTATTATGGACGATCAGGACGAGTTCCACGAATTTCTGGAGAACAACAAGCAGTACTGGGACTATGTGGACGAGGGCCTTGAAAAGCAGATGCAGGGTCTGAGCCAGATCCGGCTCTACATCGAGGATTCTCCCGCCGCGCCCGAGACGATCTCCTATCTCAAAGACCAGCTGCGTCTGCTTCCGCAGCAGTATCCGACGATCGAGTTTGGTACCCTCGACGTGACACTCGATCACGTGAAGGACGAGGACTGGGAAAACAACTGGAAGCAGTATTATCAGCCGCTTAAAATCGGCTCCCGGCTTCTGGTCGTGCCCGAGTGGCTGCACCCGGAAAACCCGGAGCACCGCGTGGAGGTGTTGCTGGACCCCGGTATGATCTTTGGAACCGGCGCGCACGCGTCGACCCAGATGTGCATGGAAGAGCTCGAGCGCGCCATTCAAGGGGGAGAAGAGGTCCTGGACCTTGGAAGCGGCAGCGGTATTTTGTCCATTACTGCGCTTCTTCTCGGCGCGCAGCACGCTACGGGCGTGGACATTGACCCGAAGGCCGAAGACATCGCGCGGCAGAACGCCGCCATCAACCAGCTGGGGCCTGACCGCTTTACTGCGCTGACGGGCGATGTGATCGGCGATACGGCGATGATGGAAAAGCTCAAAAAGAGCTACGATATCGTCCTTGCAAACATCGTCGCGGACGTCATCATCCCGCTTGCGCCCGCCGCGGCGAGCTTTCTCAGCGAGGACAGCGTGTTCATCTGCTCCGGCATTTTAAATACGCGCCTTCCCGAGGTGCTTTCTGCTTTGGAAAAGGCGGGCATGCAGATCCTCTCGACCAAGCAGCAGGACGACTGGTGCCGCGTGACGGCCGCGCTGGCCTAAAGACGGGAGGCGACGCGATTTGCGCATTTTTTCCTACCGAAACAAACGCCTTCTCAAGCGGACGCTTCTGACGGTGCTTCTGGTGCTGCTTGGCGTTCTGGCGCTTGTCGTCTGCCGGTTCATCTACGTCGGGCGTTTTGTGATCTACGACAGTTCCGGCGCGCACCTCGACTATGAGCAGCATCTGTCTGCAGCGCGTGCGCCTGAAGCGGCCGCTTCGGATGAGGATTTTTCGTTCGATACCGTGCTGGATGCGGCTTCAGACGAGGAGGACGCGTCTTCGCAGGCGGAAAAACTCACGGGCTATTATATCACGACCACGATGATGGCAAAGGACATGGACGCGGTGCGCGCGGCGCTTTCGCAGGCGGACGACTATAACGCCGTCATGATCGATGTGAAGAGCGTCTACGGAAGCTTCTATTACTCGACTGCCATCTCGGGTGCGGCCAAGGCGACGGTGATGGACATCAAGCAGGTCGACAGTCTCATTTCCGAGCTCGCGCAGCAAAAGGGCGTGACGCTCATCGCGCGCGTCCCGGCATTCTCTGACCCCGAGTACTCCCTCAAGCATCAGTCGCAGGCGCTGCCGCTCTATAACGGCGCACTGTGGACGGATGAGAACAACTGCTACTGGATGAACCCCTACAGCAACGACGTGCAGGGGTATCTGACCTCCATCGCTTTGGAGCTTGCGAACCTCGGCTTTGACGAGGTGCTGTTCGACGATTTCTATTTCCCAGACTCCGATCGTATTTCGTGGACGGGAAGCGTCACAAAGCAGGAGGCGATTTTGGATGCGGCAGACAATCTGTCTGCAAACCTTTTAAACCAGTCCATCCGCCTGGACCTTGGAACGAGCGACCCGGAGGTTGCAGCCTATGCCAGCCGGGTCTTCATCGAGACAAACAACGCCTCTCAGATCGACTCGGATAAAGAGACGCTTGCCGACGCAATTACGGACCCCGCCGCTGGGATCATCTACATTAC
The DNA here is from genome assembly GCA_937967235.1 of uncultured Clostridia bacterium. Taxonomy (GTDB): domain Bacteria; phylum Bacillota; class Clostridia; order Oscillospirales; family Oscillospiraceae; genus CAG-170. The sequence continues at coordinate 22,404 of CALCJW010000047.1, read as the reverse complement.
AGACTCCCGCGACACCCGTTTCGACGCCTGCGGTGCCATGCGCCCGCTTTTGGACGAAACAGAATGACAAAACCCCGCTGCACCGATTTGATGTCCGTGCAGCGGGGTTTTTATACAGGTAATTTGATGATATGGGCAGAATATCCAATCCTCGCGCATAGGAGGCGATGCCCAATTGCTTTTCCTTCTTTGCGTAGGGGGCGATGCCCACATCGCCCCGGCAGAATCATCCGTTTTTACGGGAACCTTCGGCGAATTCGATGATGCCCTTGGGTCGATGTAGGCATCGACCCCTACGAACCTCCCGGGAAATTTGCGAAATTTTAGTCGTTATACTTGCTGAGCGCCGCGTCGAAGATGTCGGTGACTTCTTTGCCGGGGGCCTTGTCGAGAAGCGAGGCGGCGGCGCACACCAGCATACCGACCGCGAAGCCGGGCAGAAGCTCATAAACACCAGTGGATGCGGACAGGAACAGATACCAAAGAACATCCGTGAGTGCGCCCGCGACGACGCCGGCGACCGCGCCCTTGTAGGTGAGTCTGCGCCAGAACAGGGACAGAATCACGACCGGGCCAAACGCCGAGCCGAAGCCGCCCCACGCGTTTTCTACCATGTTCATGATTGCCTGCGCACCCTCGCCCTTGCTGGACGCGATCATATACGCGATGACCGAGACGATCAGGACAACCAGGCGGCCGACCCAGAGAATTTCGTTGTCAGATGCGTTCTTACGGAATACGGGCTTGTAGATATCGGACGTAAAGGACGACGAGGCGACGAGCAGCTGGCTGTCTGCCGTAGACATGGACGCTGCCATGATGGCTGCAAGCAGAATGCCGGCTAAGAACGCCGGGAAGAGCTTACGCGCCAACACGATGAAGATCGTCTTCTGCTGACCGGCGGGGAGCAGCTCATCTGCCACCAGCATACGGCCGAAGTACGCGATCAGGCACACCGCGCCAAGCGACAGAACCACCCACACGCACGCGACGATTGCGCTCTTTTTGACCATCGAGGGCTTTTCAATCGACATGAAGCGCACAATGATGTGCGGCATGCCAAAATACCCGAGACCCCACGCGAGGCCGGAGGCGATATCCTGCCAGCTGGCCGTAAACAGGCTGCTGCCGAAGGCGTACTGCGTGCCGTCCTGCGCGTTTACATAGACGCGCTCAAGCGCGGTCACATCGAGGTTCTGCGTTGCGACAATCGCGATCGGAATTGCGAGCACTGCGCAGAGCATCAGAAGGCCCTGGAAAAAGTCCGTCCAGCACACGGCCTTGTAGCCGCCGAGGAAGGTATAGATGATGATAATCAGCGCGAAGAGGAGCATCGCCGTCTGGTTAGACAGGCTCGGGAACACCATCGTAAAGACCGTTGCGCCCGAAACAAACGCGGAGGCAACATAGATCGTGAAGCACACGAGGAAAATGACGGCGCAGATGATCTGCAAGGTCAGGCTCTTCGTCGCAAAGCGGTTAGACAGGTACTGCGGAAGCGTGATCGAGTCGTTCGCGGCCTCCGAGAAGCAGCGAAGACGGCGCGCGACGATGACCCAGTTCGCGATCGTGCCGAGGGCGAGGCCGATACCGATCCAGATCTGGCCAAAGCCGAAGGCCAGGATCGAGCCGGGAAGACCCATCAGCAGCCACGCCGACATGTCGGATGCCTGCGCGCTCATTGCCGTGACCCACGGGCCCATATGGCGGCCGCCAAGGAAATATTCCTTCTCGCCTGCGCCGCGCTCTTTGAAGAAGAAAAACACGCCGATGGCCAGCATCAGCACAAAGTACAGTACGAACGCGAGAACCTCTGCGTTCAGCATAAAAACCAACTCCTTAACATTTCTTTCACAGCGCGTATCTTATCATGGCGAAAAATAGACTGCAACACAGAACGCGGTATAGACTATCGTCCATACCGCGCTGCGCATAAAATCGGATTTACTGCTGAAATTACAGGAGTTTTTTGAAATATATTTTATAGACCAAAAAACATTCAAAATTTTATTCAAAAATTATTTTTTCGAATGGAAGCCAGCAGCATCGGCATGACCGAGGCCGCGTAGCTCTTGAGGGAGTAATTTCCGCCGCAGATGCACCAGTCGTACATGAGCCCGCGCTCGCAGACGGCGTATAGCTTGGAAATTTCGTTGGCCGTCACATCGTCGCGAATCTGCCCGCGCTGCTGGCCCTCGGAAATGATCTGCCGCAGCACCTTATAATAAATTCGGCTGCTGTCCAACAAATGCCGCTCGCCCTTGGTGATGAGCTGCGAGGAAAAAAGCCGCGCCAGAAGCTCTAAAGATACCGTGTTTTCAATCACACCGAAGAGCTCCCGGTTGAGATATAAGAGCTTGTCGACGCTGTTCATCTCGGGGTCGACCGAGGGCATAAGCTCTTCGTATTTTTCGTCGAACAGGAAAGACAGCGAGCTGAGTAACGCGTCCTTGCCCTCAAAGTAGTGGTAAAACGAGCCCTTCGAGGTGCCGGATTCTTCTACAATATCGTCTACCGTCGTATTGTCGTAGCCCTGCTCATAAAAGAGCTTCCAGGCTGCGGAAACGATCTTCTTTTTTGTGGTTTTCGCCTTTTTTGCGCACATGCGTCTGCCTCCCGGTCTATGGTTCGTTTCTCTATTGTATCAGGCTTTTCGGAAAAGCGCAATGCTTCAGAACCGCGCTTCGATCTCCGCCGTGCCCCGCGCGAGAATTTCGTCTGCCGCATCTCCCAGCGCCCTGCGCAAAAGCGCCAGCTCGTCGAGTCCTCCTTGTCCGTGAAAGACCCGATACGCGCCCGCGTCGCTGCCGGGAGCGATTAAAGCGCCGTGTTCCACCGCTTTTCGGACGGCCGCCATCTGATAGGCGAGCAGTGGCCTTGTCGCCTCCTCGGGAAAGCGCGTGTCTCCGATCAGGTTTCCAATCGTGACAAGCGTCGGAACCCAGACGGTTCTGCTTTCCGCGAGCATCTGAAGCGTCTCGTCCGTCAAATACGCGCCGTGCTCCACCGAGTCGATCCCGGCCAGCACCGCGCCGCGCACCGCCGCGTCCCCGTTTGCGTGCGCCATGATGGAAAAGCCCTCGCCGTGGGCGATGTTGGTCAGCTCCCGGATGAGAGCGTCCGGCATCGGCTCGTCGGTCAGAACGCCGTAGCGGTTAAAATCCATCAGGCCGGAGATCATGATTTTGATAAAGTGCCCGCCCCTGGTCTTCACCTCAGAAACAAGCGCGCGGAAGTCATCAAGCGTCTCAAAGCCGCGTCCGATAAAGCTTCCGTAGTGCCCCTTGCGGTAGATCGGAAAAAGCGGCGTGCGGTAGCAGAGGCCGTATTCCGGGGCCAGTTCGCTCGCCCGTTTGCCCGCGTCCCAGCGGTCGCCGCCGTCTCGAAGATAGGTAAAGCCGAGGCGTTTGTACGTTTCGAGCGTTTTTCGGATGAACGCCTCGTCGGGCGCTTCCTTGTGACGCGCCAGTGCGTCCTTCCAGTATCCGCCGTCCAGCGCCATATGGATATGACAGTCGACCACCATAAAAATTCCTCCAGACCGCCCGGTGCTCCGGACGGTTTTTATCATACCAGTGAGCAGCACAAAATGCAAGGCGGGCGCGTAAAACCATGCGTTTCGGGAAACAATACCGGTATCATTTCTGGAAAAGGAGTTCTATATGAAAGGTTTTGCGATGCTCGGCGCGGGAAAAACCGGGTGGATCGAAAAGGCTCGCCCAACCTGCGGCGCACTGGACGCAATCGTCCGCCCCATTGCCGTCTCGCCCTGCACGAGCGATGTTCACACCGTCTGGGAGGGCGCGCTCGGCGAGCGGAAGGACATGATTTTAGGCCACGAGGCCGTGGGCGAGGTCGTAGAGGTCGGAAGCCTCGTGCGGGATTTTAGACCCGGCGACCGCGTGATCGTCACGGCCATCACGCCCGACTGGGGAAGCGAGGAGGCGCAGCGCGGCTTTGCGATGCACTCGGGCGGGATGCTTGCGGGTTGGAAATTTTCGAACTTCAAAGATGGCGTGTTCGCGGAGTTTTTCCATGTGAACGAAGCGGACGCAAATATGGCGCACCTGCCGGATGACCTGGACCCCGGCACAGCCTGCATGCTCTGCGACATGATGCCGACCGGCTTTCACGCGGCGGAGCTGGCCGATATTCAGTTCGGCGAGAGCGTCTGCGTCATCGGCATTGGCCCCGTCGGGCTCATGGCGGTGCGCGCGTGCGTTCTGCGCGGGGCGGGGGACGTATATTGCGTCGGGACGCGGAAAAATTGCATGGATGTGGCCGCGAAGTATGGCGCGACGGATTTTCTGAGCTACAAAAACGGCGATCTTGCCGCGCAGATTTTAGAGCGGACGCATGGAAGGGGTGTTGACAAGGTCGTCGTCGCGGGCGGAAACGCCGATACGTTCGACGCAGCCATCCGCATGGTAAAGCCCGGCGGCATCATCGCAAACGTCAATTATCTCGGCGAAGGGGACTTCGTGAAAATCCCGCGCGCTGAATGGGGGTGCGGCATGGCGCACAAGCAAATTCGCGGCGGTCTCATGCCGGGTGGACGGCTCCGCACGGAGCGGCTGCTGCGCCTCATTGAGACAAAGCGCGTCGACCCGTCGCTGCTTCTTACGCACAAATTCTACGGCTTTTCGCATGTCGAGCAGGCGCTTTACCTCATGAAGGACAAAACGCCGGACCTCATCAAACCCGTCGTCTATCTGAGCTGAGATAAAAAATGCCCGCGCAGAATCGGGAAGGCCTCTGCGCGGGTGATTTATAGATATTTAAAAATCGTGCCTCACGCCGCCGTCTGCGCCGATGGCTTCATAGACTTTGACGATGGCCTCGATCCTCGAAAAGCAGTCCTCGTCCGCCGTGTCCTCGTCCAAAATGCGGCGAATCTTACCCAACGCACGTACGCTGCGCTCTTTTAAAAGCGACTTGAGTTCCGCGTCCGATAGCCGCTGTTCGTCATACACTGTGTCCAGAAGAATCTCCCGCTCCATCTGCCGCAATAAAGCAATATCCAGTTCGTCCAGTTTTTCTTGTTCAAGCATTCCATCATCCTCCATCAGTTCTGTATAGTCATTATAATAATTATATGTAGAATGATGGCTATAGTCAATATGGAGGTAATGCGCTTAAGATAAAGAAAACATTATTGGAGGCAGGACTGAATGATATCTTACAGACCCTTTTGGCAAACGCTGCGTGCCTCCAAAGAGAGTACCTATACGCTCATTAAGGATCATCATCTTTCAAGTGCAACCATTGATAAGCTGCGGCACAATAAGTCGATTACCACGACGACGCTAAATGATTTGTGCCGGATCCTGAATTGCCCGATTGAGGCTATCGCGGAGTATATTCCGTCGGAAGACGATCAGGTCCTTTAAGGGGCCGTAGGGGCGGACGACTCTGTCCGCCCGCAGAAGGACCTCCAAAAATGCGCAAAACTCCGGCGAATTCGAGGCTGCCAAAGGGCGGACAGAGTCGTCCGCCCCTACGCATTTTTGAGATTTTTACGCAGAGTTCGAGAGTTTTGGGGATTTTGAGAGCTTTGGGATTTTGAGGAGTTTTAGAAGTTTGAGGATTCCGCGTTACAGGCCTTGACTTTTGGGAGAAATCGGCTATACTGAAACTAACAAGGGTGCTACCGGCAAACGAGCAGCTCCCCTAAATAATGGTTAAGAAGTAACCGCTATCTTTGGGACGATGGGCGGTTACTTCTTTTTGCTGTTACAGACCTTAATGACGAGGCCGATGACAGTGACCATGAGTATACAAAACTCGAATAAATCCGAATATGTAACCATAAGTCGCAGCCCCCCTTTCTATGTGTCGGAGGGCACAAAAAGACGTTTTACCCTCCGCAAATGCGGTGGGGAGCCGCCCGCTTGCCGTTTATCGGTAGCACCGGTATGACAATACCATAATTTGTCGGAAAATGCAAGCCCACTTCCAAGTTGGGGGCGGGCTTGACATTTTTGGGAAAACAGGTATACTAAATACCGTGAGGGTGTTGCCGACAATCGGGCAGATCCCCCAATGATTACGAAAAGAAGTAACCGCTGGTTTGTGAGTCCGGGCGGTTATTTTTTTACCGTTGTGGGCCTTGGAGACAAGGACAAAAAAGAGCGTAAAATCGGATTTTCCAAGCATAAAACCATAGCCGCGGCCCGTTTTGCAGAACCGGAGGGCCGTTAAAGGGGAGGTCGCTGCGATGCGCAGGAAATATGGCAGCTCGCCGGCCGGGCTGAGGCAATGAGGCGGCTGTGCCGGTTCACGGCCGGCTTTGTGATCGGGTGCGCCGTGTGCGTCTGGCTTTTGCGGGGCAGCGCATGGATCGCGGCGGCGATTGGCGCTCTGGCGGCGGTTCTGGCGGTGTGCCTTCTGAAAACGCGGCGGCAGGGCGTGCGGCTGACGCTTCTTGGCTTTGCAATCTCGCTCGTGTTCTGCGCGGGCTACCGGGCGGTGCTTCTTCGCCCGATCGAGGCCTTCTGCGCGCAAAATCAGGCGGAACTCCACGCCGAGGTTCTGGATTACCCGACGGCCTCGCGGTATGGAAGCGCTGTGCTTGTTAAGGTCAAGACCGGCGGGGCGGGGGTGAAGGCCGTTTTATACTACCAGCAGGACGCGGCGCTTTCGCCGGGAGATCAAATTTTCTGCACGGCGAAACTTCGCGCGGCAAGCCCGGACAGCCTCGAGCGCGATGAATATTACGCCTCGCGCGGCGTGTGGGCGGTGCTTTCCGCAAAGGGACAGCTTACGGTAACGCCGGGAACGTGGTCTCTTCGCCATCTTCCGGCGCTGGCGGCAAGGCGGCTCAAGGATGCGTGCCGGGCGGTTTTTCCGGAGAATGTGGAAGGCTTCCTGATCGCGCTTCTGACGGGCGATAAACAGGGCCTGTCCTATTCTTTGAAAAACGACCTTTCCCGCAGCGGCATTTATCATGTCGTCGCGGTGTCCGGGATGCACGTGAGCCTGCTTGCGGGGCTTATCATGCTTCTTTGCGCGAACAGGCGCACGCTCTGCGCGGCAATCGGCATTCCTGCCGTCTGGTTTTTCGTGCTGCTGACGGGTGCGGGCGCGTCGAGCGTTCGGGCGGGCGTGATGCAGACGGTGCTTTTGTTATCGGGTTTGGTTCGGCGCGAGCGCGATTCGTGGACGGCGTTTTCTCTCGCGGGGCTTTTGCTGCTGGCGGAAAATCCGTGGGCCATCCGGAACGTCGGGCTGCTGTTGTCGTTTGCCTCGACGGGCGGGATTTTGCTGTTTGCAAAGCCACTTTATCACGCGATGGTCGAATCCAGGGCATATTCGCACCTTGAGGACAACCATCCGAAGCTTGCGCATGGGCTGAGGCCCGCGATTACCGCCGTGTGCTGCTCGCTTGCCTCGAGTGCGTTTTCGCTTCCGATCTGCGCATACTACTTTAAATTGATGTCTGTGTCAGGCTTTGTGACAAACGCGCTCTGCCTGTGGCTCGTGAGCGGGATTTTCTCCGCGGGACTCGTGACGGCAATCGCGGCCTGCGTGTGGAGCCCGATCGGGATCGGTCTTGGGTGGCTCCTTGCGTGGCCGGCGCGGCTGGTGCTCGGAATTGTCCGCGGCATGGCAAGCCTTCCCTACAGCGCGGTTTCCCTGGAAAACCCATATGCTGCGGTCTGGACGGTATTTTTCTTCTTCGCAGTCTGGCTGATCTGCCTGAAAGCAGAGAAGCTCAGCGGCGCGGTCGTTCTGCTCGCGCTCGGCGGGACGTTCGCCGTCTGCATGGGCCTTGCCGCGATGGACTACCGGAATGCGGGCTTTACGTTTACGGCGCTGGACGTGGGGCAGGGGCAGTGCCTCATCTATACCGCCGATGGCGAGACGAGCCTTGTGGACTGCGGCGGCGCGCAGGATGAGAGCGGCGAGCTTGCCGCAAGGTATTTAGAGACGAACGGTGTGTTCTGCGTCGACCGGCTCATTTTAACGCACCTGGACGCGGACCACTGCAACGGAGCGGCGCAGCTATTATCCAGAATCCGCGTCGACACGCTCTACCTGCCGCTCACGGCCATCGGGGAGGACGGGGCGATGCTCCGGGGCATCCGGGAGGCTGCGCGGGAAAGCGGGACGCAGATCAAATTTGTCCGCGAAGATACAGAATTCTTGGCGAAGGATGGCTGCATTACGATTTTGAGCCCTGATTTGCGCGAGAGCGGCAACAACGGCGGGCTTTGCGTCTTGGCATCGCACGAAAAATATGATATTCTAATAACCGGCGATTTAAGCCAGAACGCGGAATACCGGCTTTTGTCGCGCTATGATCTGCGGGATATTGAGCTGCTCGTCGCGGGCCACCACGGCGCAGCGACTTCGACCAGTGACGCGCTGCTGCAAAGAACCGGCGCATCGAGCGTCGTCATTTCTGTCGGCCGGGACAATTCCTACGGACACCCGGCAGCAGACACCCTTGCGCGCATTCAAAATACCGGCGCGGCAATTTACCGGACGGATGAACTGGGAACCATCGTCATCCGGGGAGGAACCTATGGCAAAGAAACAGGCGGCGGAAGTGGCCGATAGCCTGCGGCAGTTTAAGCAGGATTTAAAAAACAATACGCTGGGAAGCTTTTATATTTTCTGCGGCGAAGAGGCGTTTTTGCGGGACTATTATCTCGCGGAACTCACGAGAAAGCTATCAAGCGGACCGGCCGCCGAGTTTAATGTCCACCGCTTTGATGCGGCGACAATTTCTCCGCAGGCGCTTCTGGATGCGGTGGAGGCCATGCCGATGATGGCCGAGCGAACGCTCGTACGTGTGGACGATGTGGACCTTTTCAAGCTTCCCGAGGGGCCAAGAGAGCAGTACCGCGGGATTTTTGAGGACCTGCCGGAGTATGTCTGCCTCGTGTTCGTATACGATACGGTAGAGTATAGGCCGAACGGTCAGATGCGAAAGCTGTCGGATACCATCAAAAAGCGCGCGCAGGTGCTGGAGTTTCAGAAGCCCTCGGAGCGCGAGCTTGCGACGTGGATCGCGCGGCATTTCCGGGCGGAGGGAAAGACGATCTCCGATAAGCTCGCGGGCTATCTCATCTTCCTGACGGGCGGCGGCATGACGCAGCTTGAGGGCGAGATCAAAAAAATCTCGTCCTACGCGTCCGGCGAGGAAATCCAGCGCTCAGATATTGACGCGGTGGTCACGCCCGTTTTAAACGCGCAGACGTTTGATATTTCGAACGCGATTGCGGGCGGCAATTTCCAGCTGGCCCTTACAAAATTACAGGAGCTTTTTGCCATGCAGGCAGAGCCCATCGCGATTCTGGGTGCGGTCGGCTCGCAGATCAGAAGGCTCTATTATGCGAAAACCCTTGCGGCCTGCGGGAAGAACCAGCAGACGTTTATGGAACTGACCGGAAACAAAAGCAGCTATGCCGCGAACCTCACCTTTACGGCGGCAAGGTCCGTGTCTCAGAACTTCTGCGAAAAAGCGGTGGAGCTTTGCTTGCAGGCGGACCGCGACATGAAGCGCAGCGCGGACGAGCCCGAGCGGATCTTGGAGGTGCTCGTGGCGACGCTTTCGCAGGAGGCGCGCCGTGGTTAAAATCAAACAGGCCATCGTCGTCGAGGGAAAATACGACCAGAATACGCTCTTGCAGCTGGTCGACGCGACGATCTTCCAAACGCGCGGCTTCGGTGTGATGCACGACAAGGCGCTTTTGGGGCTGCTGCGAAAAGCCGCCAGAACGACGGGGCTCATTATTTTTACAGACTCCGACGGCGCGGGCTTCGTCATCCGGAACTTCCTGAAGGGTGCACTTCCCAAAGAGGGCGTGCTGCACGCATACATCCCCGATATTCCCGGCAAGGAAAAGCGCAAGCGCGCGCCCGGAAAAGAGGGGGTGCTCGGCGTGGAGGGCATGACAAAGGAAATTTTACTTTCGGCGCTCGAGAACGCGGGCGCGGATTTGGGCGGCGAGGCGGAAAAAAGACCGGGCGATACGATCACGAAATTTGATCTGTACACGGCGGGACTTTCCGGCAAACCGGACAGCGCTTCCAAACGCGCGGCATTTTTGGAGAAGCTTCGCTTTCCGGCGCACATGAGCGCGAACGCGCTGCTGGATGCGCTGAATTTACTATATACGCGGGAGGAATTTCTCGCGCTGTTTGAGGAAACAACATGATTGACATTTCCGTAAAAGACCTCGTCAAAAGCTTTGACGAGGACGAAAATCTGCTCGACGGAATCAGCTTTGACGTCCAGTCGGGCGAGCGCGTGGGTCTGCTTGGCAAGAACGGCGCGGGCAAGACGACGCTCTTTAAAATTCTGACGGGCGAAATGGACTATAATTCCGGCGAGATCGCCTTTGCGCAGGGGAAAAAGGTCGGACTCATTTCGCAGATCCCGGTCTATCCGGCGGCGTTCACGGTAAACGATGTGCTCCGCGCGGCGTTTTCAAACTTGGATAAGATCAAAGCGCGCATGCGGCAGCTCGAGAAGACCATGACCGAGCATACGCCAAAGGAGGTCCTTTCGGAGTATGACGCGCTCACAAGCCGCTTTGAAGCGGGCGGCGGGTATGAAATCGACACCGAGACAGATAAGATCTGCAACGGCCTCATGATCTCGCAGACGCAGCGCGAGCAGCTGTTCTCGTCTTTATCCGGCGGCGAAAAAACGCGGGTGAATCTCGCGCGGCTGCTTCTGGAGAAGACGGATATTCTGCTGCTCGACGAGCCGACGAACCATCTGGACATGCACGCGGTGGAGTGGCTGGAGGAGTACATTTCGCGCTTTAAAGGCACGGTCCTCACCATCTCCCACGACCGGTATTTTTTAGACCGCGTTGTCAGCCGCATCATTGAGATATCGAACGGCAAGGCGGAGTTTTACTCCGGAAATTACTCGTTTTACGTGCAGGAAAAGCAGGCGCGCTTTGAGCTCCAGCTCAAGCAGTATGAAAAGGAGCAGGCCAAGCTCTCGCAGCTGGGCTTTACGCTCGAGCGCATGAAGGGCTGGGGCATCAACAACCGTACGCTCTACCGCCGCGCCATGTCCATCCAGCACCGGATGGACAGGATCGAGAAGACCGACAAGCCGAAGACGGAGAAGACCATGCGCGCGCGCTTTGCAGAACGCAGCTTCTTCGGAGACGAGGTATTGTCCGTCAAGGGGCTCGGCAAGGCGTTTGACGGAAGGACGCTCTTTCACGACGTGGACTTGCAGGTCGCTGGCGGTGAGCGCATCGCGTTGCTTGGCGACAACGGGACCGGCAAGACGACATTTTTGAAGGTCTTACTTGGGGAAGAAGCGGGCGCGGGTAAAATCAAATTCGGCCCCACGGTCAAGTGGGCGTATCTTCCGCAGATCATCCATTTTGAGCACCCCGAGCGGACGCTTCTCGATACGATGCTGTATGAGAAAAACTGCACCGTCCAGACCGCGCGTGACCGATTGGGCGCGTATCTGTTTGAAGGCGAGGACGTCTTCAAAACCGTATCGTCTCTTTCCGGCGGCGAGCAGTCGAGGCTGCGGCTGTGCATGCTGATGGACGAAAAGATCAACCTCCTCATCCTCGACGAGCCGACGAACCATCTGGATCTTGCTTCCCGCGAGTGGGTCGAAGACGCGCTGGAGGAGTACGAGGGCGCGCTGCTGTTCGTCTCGCACGACCGCTATTTTGTGGACAAATTTGCCACCCGCATCTGGGAGCTCGAGAACCAGACGATCCGAGATTTCCCGTGCGGCTATGAAAAATACCGCTCCATCAAGGCCTTCGAGGCCATGCAGATCGCCGTCCCTGTGAAGGAAAAGCGCGAGAAGAAGGAAAAGCCGAAGCCATCCGGCGGCAGCAAGGCCATTGAGAAGAAGATCAAGAGCATGGAGCGCGAAATTGAAAAGCAGGAGACGCTGGTTGCGGAATTTGACGAAAAAATCGCGGCGGCGAGCTCCGACTATCAGGAGCTTGCGCGGCTGATGGAGGAAAAGCAGGCCGAGGAGGAGAAGCTCACCGGCATGATGGACGAGTGGGAGGCCTTGAGTCTTCAATTGGAGGAGGGCGTATGACGCTTATCATTCTGGCGGCGGTTTTCGCCGTGCTCGGAATCGCGCTGATCGTCATCCCGTTTCATGTTGCAATGACGGGCATCTGCTTTCTGGGTCTTTCTGCGGTGTGCATTCTGCTGCGGCTTCTGCGCGGGAAAAAACACGAAAGGACGTGGCGTGTGATTTTACTGACGCTGACAGGGGTGTGCATGCTGACGGTCTTCGGCGCGATGGCCTATATTGACCGCAGCGGGCGCTCGAATACGTTCGAGGCGGATGGCGCGCCGGAATTTGTCGTCGTGCTCGGCGCGCAGGTACAGGGCGACCAGCCGTCGCTGACGCTCAAAAAGCGGCTCGATCTGGCGCTTTCCTACCTGAACGATCACCCGCAGGCGAAGGTCATCGTCTCCGGCGCGCAGGGCGCGGATGAGGCGTACACCGAAGCATACGTCATGGCGAAGTATCTGATAGAGCAGGGCGTGGACGAAAACCGCGTCATTCAGGAGGAACAGGCGCACGACACGCGTGAGAATCTGGAGTATTCCCGCGTGCTCGCCGAACAGCACGGCATGGATACAGCGTCTGTTCTCATCATCACGAGTGATTTTCATCTTTGCCGGGCAAAGTATCTGGCAAAGAGGCTCGGTATGGAGCCTTACGGGCTTGCTAGCCAGACGTGGCCGGAAATTTTGAGGGTCAATTACCTCTTGCGAGAGGTGTTCGCCTTTGTGAAGGCAGCCATGTGATCTTTTTTTCTTGCCGTGGCCATACTTGGCCACGGCAGGCACTGCCGAATCATTTGACATTTCCCTTCTGGGGGATTAGAATAAAACAAAAAACAAAGGAGTTTTTCACTATGAGTGCATCGTGCAGCGGCAACTGTGACAGCTGCGGCGAAAGCTGCTCCAGCCGCAGCCCGGAGAGCCTGCTGGCTCCGGCCAACAAGCTGTCCAATATCAAGCATGTCATTGCCGTCGTTTCCGGCAAGGGCGGCGTGGGAAAATCCACCGTGACCTCCATGATGGCGGTCGCCATGAACAAGCTCGGCTACAAAACGGCGATTCTGGACGCGGACATCACGGGCCCGTCTATTCCGCAGGCGTTCGGCCTGCATGAGCCCGCGGTCGGAAGCGACGACGGGATCCTTCCTGCCGTGACAAAAGACGGCATTAAGATCATGTCCATCAACCTCCTGCTGCCCAAGGAAACCGACCCGGTCGTCTGGCGCGGGCCTGTGGTTGCGGGCGCGGTCAAGCAGTTCTGGACGGATGTCTGCTGGGGCGATGTGGACTACATGTTTGTGGACCTGCCGCCTGGAACGGGCGACGTGCCGCTGACGGTGTTCCAGTCGCTGCCCATTAATGGCGTGATTCTCGTTACGAGCCCGCAGAGCCTGGTCTCCATGATCGTCTCCAAGGCCGTGAATATGGCGAAGATGATGGACGTGCCGGTCTACGGCTTTGTTGAGAACTACAGCTATTTTAAATGTCCCGACTGCGGCAAAACGGTCGAGATCTTCGGCAAGAGCAGGCTCTCCGAGATCGCGTTGGAGTACAGTCTCCCCGTGCTGGCCCGGCTTCCGATCGACCCCAACACGGCGCAGCTGTGCGACGAGGGCAAGATGGAACAGGTGAACCTCGACGGCGTGATGCCGGCGGCGGAGCTCATTGCAAAGGCAAAATAAAAAACGCGCCCGGTAGAGCCTTGACTGCTTTACCGGGCGTTTGAAGCTATCTGGATGATTCGTAGAGCTCGAGCGTTTTGCGGCACTGGGCGGCAAATTCCGCGCGGACGGATTCCGGGAAGAGGATCTCCGCGCGCTCGCCGAAGCCTGCCAGCCAGCCGTAGAAAACGGGGGAGACGACAATTTCCGTTGTGAACGTGAAGTACTCGTTTCCGTCCGGCACAAGCATTGCGTCTTTGCCGAACCGGTCGAGGACCACGCCCGCGAGCGAGTTCTGGAAGCGGAGCTTTACCTGCTGCGCCTGCCCGGAGAACATGCCAAAGACGGCCTTTCCGTAGCGCGTGAGATCGAGATTTTTGGCCTCCTCCGTCATGACGCGAGGCTTTTGGGTGATGGTGAGCTTTGCCATCTTATCCACGCGATAGTGCGTCAGACCGTGGCGCTCGGAGTGGGCGATGAGGTAGTAGTTTTCATCGTCCCAGACGAGGGCGTAGGGGCTGGCAAAATAGTCGCCCGGGCGCTCGTGCTTGCGGCCGTCCACGCCCCAGTCGAAGTAGCGGAAGCGAACCTGAAGGTTCCGGGCGATGGCCTCGTGGATGCGGTCGACGGTATAGTAGACGCTTTCGTTCATCGATTTGACGCGGTCGCGGACGGTCAGCTGCCGCTTGAGCTGCGCGGCCTGATATTTGCTGCAAAGCGTCGAAAGCTTTTCAATGAGCGCCACAGACTTGCGCTCGGACAGAAACTTGCTCGCCTGCACTGCGCCGGAGAGCAGCTTGAGCTCGGCCAGCTCAAACGGGCGCGAAGCCAGAAAATACCCGCCGCCGGGGCCTTTTTGCAGCATGATATCCATTCCGAACGCCTGCAGGCACGCAACGTCCGCATAGACGCTCTTGCGCTCGGCGCGGATGCCGCGCGCGGCCAGATACGACACAATGTCTTGCATGGACAAAATATGATCCTCATCCGACTGCGTCTCAAAGAGCTCCTTGAGATACAGGAGCTTGAGCTTCTGGTTTTCAGACCTCGCCATGTGATCGCCTCCCTATATCCGAATTTTACCTGAAAAACGAAAAAATGACAAGTGATTTTGACTGCGATATATCGGGTTCAAGAAAAATTTACAAATAGGAGAAAATATGTTATATCTTGGTTGCCATTTATCCTCGTCCAAGGGCTTTGCGGCCATGGGACGGACGGCGCTGTCCATCGGCGCGAACACCTTTCAGTTTTTTACCCGCAACCCCCGAGGGGGCGCTGCAAAGGAGATCGTCCCCGCTGACGCGGCGGCGCTTGTGCAGATGCAGGATGCGGGAGAAATCGGCCGCATTGTCGCGCATGCACCCTATACGCTGAACCCCTGCGCGAAGGAGGAAAAGACGCTCGAGTTTGCGCGCAATACGATGAAGGACGATCTCAGACGCATGGAATATGTGCCGGGGAACTACTATAATTTCCACCCCGGAAGCCACGTCGGGCAGGGAATTGACGAGGGAATCCGGAAAATTGCTGAGACGTTGGATTTCGCGATGTTTGACGGGCAGACGACCACAGTGCTCCTTGAGACGATGGCAGGCAAGGGCACGGAGGTCGGCGGGAGGTTTTGCGAGCTGCGGCAGATCATCGATCGTGTGTCGCGCCCCGATCAGCTCGGCGTGTGCCTCGACACCTGCCATGTAAACGACGCGGGGTATGACATCGCAGGGGGCTTAGACGCGGTTTTAGAGGAATTTGACCGGGAGATCGGCCTTTCCAGACTTCGCGCGCTGCATCTCAACGACAGCAAAAATCCGATTGCCTCGCACAAGGACCGGCACGAACGGCTCGGGGAAGGCTATCTTGGTCTCGAGGCGTTTTACCGCATCATCGAGCATCCTGCATTGCGCGGGCTTCCGATGATTCTTGAAACGCCGAACGAGCTTCCGGGATATGAAGCGGAAATTGCGCTGCTGCGAGAGCATGACAAGGCGGCAAACGCAAACAAATTGTGAAGATATTCTTAAGCTTCTTGACGGATTTTTTCGAATATGGTACTCTTACTGCAAAGAGTTTGAGGGGGAAGACGCATGCGCGAGGAGCACGACCGGCGGTATTTTAAATGGGGGCTGACGGCCCTGATTGTCATTTTCATCAGCATTCTGCTGGTGGTGATTTTTACGAATCTTCCGGGCTTTTTCTCGCTGCTCGGCGCAATCGGAAAGATTCTCTCGCCGCTCGTTTCGGGCATTGTGATTGCATTTTTGCTGAACCCGATCGTGAACTTTGTCGACCTTCGCCTCCGGCCGATCCTCAAAAAGCGGGGCATGAAGGAAGGAAAGGCCGATAAGCTGAGCCGCGCCGTCGCGCTTGTCTTCTCGTTTATTTTCGCGGCCTTCATCGTTTACGCGTTCTTCGCAATGCTGCTGCCGCAGCTCTATGAGAGCGTCACGAGCATCGTCAACAGTGCGCCGGAATACTACCAGAGCCTTGAAAAATGGGCGGTCAATGTGCTGGAGGATAATCCAGAGATTCGGACTTATGTTGAGCGGGCGCTCGATACGATCCAGAGCTATGTGGAAAACTGGGTCAAGACAAGCTTTCTGAGCGATGTGCAGAAGATCCTCACGACGCTCACAACGTCCGTGATGGCGGTCGTGAAGTCGATCACGAACTTCATCATCGGTCTGGTTGCCTCTATCTACATCCTCTGGTCGAAGGACACCTTCCAGGCGCAGGCGAAGAAGATGGTTGTCGCGGCGTTCAAGCCCTCGGCTGCCAACCACCTGCTGGATCTGGGCCGAAATATCAACCGGATATTCTCCGGCTTCATCATCGGCAAGATCATCGACTCAGCGATCATCGGCGTTTTGTGCTACATCTGCATGTCACTTATGAAAATGCCGTACACCGCGCTGATCGCGACGATCGTCGGCGTGACGAACGTCATCCCAGTCTTTGGCCCCTTCATCGGAGCGGTTCCGAGCGCGCTCATCATACTGCTGGTCGAGCCGCTGCAGGCGTTCTATTTTATCATTTTTATCATCGTTTTGCAGCAGGTGGACGGCAATGTCATCGGCCCCAAGATTCTCGGCAATACCGTCGGTATTTCGGGCTTCTGGGTGCTCATTTCGATCACCGTTGCGGCGGGCATTTTCGGCTTCGCGGGGATGCTCCTCGGCGTGCCGGTGTTCGCGGTCATCTATCTGATCATCAGCGATATTGTGAACTCCTCGCTGCGCAAAAAGCAGAAAACGACAATTACGGACGACTATTACGATATCCACGAGGTGGCCGACCTCGACCGTAAGGCGCAGGCGGAAGAAGCGCCTGAAGAAACCTCTCCGAACAACACGTAGGGGTCGATGCCGGGAGGCTCACAGAGAACTCGTAGGGGCGGACGACCCTGTCCGCCCGCAGAAAAGTCCCGATTTTACGGTAATCCTCGGCAAATTCGCAGCTTCCCAATGGGGCGATGTGCTCAATCGCCCCCTACGCAATACCGGGAGGCTCACAGAGAACCCTACGAACCCCTTGGGGAAATGCACGGTTAAAGGAAGGATAAACAGCTTTGGAGGCTGCTGCATCTGCGGCAGCTTCTTTTGAACCTACAGGAGAACACCATGCAGGAAATCTTAACGAAATTTTTAGACACAGTGGAGCAAACCCCGGCGCTTTTACAGCTGGACGGGGCGCTTCGCTATGTCTTTCCGCTGCTGGCGCTCGTGATCCTCATCCGCTGCGGAAGATCCCTTTTGATGTTCCGGCGCGAGCCGGAGGTCTGGGCGTGGCTGGCGGGGCCGACGGGAGACCGTATTCCGGTCATGCACTGGGAGAGCCTCATCGGGCGCGGCAAGGGCTGCGACGTGACGCTCGAGTATCCGACGATCTCGCGCACCCACGCCGTGCTCACGCGCTACGACGACGGCAGCTGGACGATCATGGACGCGGGCTCGACGGGCGGCGTTTTCGTCAATGGAAAGCAGCAGAGCTTGTCTGTTGTGCGCTTTGGGGATGTGCTGTCGTTCGGCGGTGTGGAGTTTACGCTCGTTCCCATCACGCAGGAGCAGGAGCGCATTCAGGCGGAGGCCAGAACCCGGCGCGCGGTGGTGCGTCCGTGGCTGACGCTGTTGCTTCTCACACTTTTCCAGATGCTCGCCTGCGCGCAGCTGTGCGTCCATCTGCCGGAGGACGCGGAGGCGATTCTGCCGGGCTTCCTGGCGTTAATTGCTGTCGAATGGGGGCTTTTTGCGCTCTTGCGGCTGGCAAAGCGCAGGAGCTTCGACGTGGAGACCGTCGCGTTTTTCCTCACGACGATGGGCCTTTGCGTCGTCTCCACCTCCGCGCCGGACTCCATCCGCAAGGAGCTCATCGCCGTTGTGTGCGGCATTTTTGCGTATTTGGCCGTGAGCTGGAGTCTGCGGGATTTGGAGCGGGCAAAGAAGATCCGGTATTTAGCGGCGGCCGGCGGTATTTTGCTGCTGGCGGCGAACCTGCTTCTCGGCGTTGAGAAATTCGGCGCGAAGAACTGGATGCAGTTTGGAGGCGTCTCGTTCCAGCCGTCGGAGCTGGTCAAGATCTGCTTCGTGTTCGCGGGCGCGTCGACCTTGCAGCGATTGATGGCAAAGCGGAACCTGATTTTGTTTATCGGCTATTCGGCGGCCATCTGCGGGTGCCTGGCTCTCATGAACGACTTTGGCACGGCGATCATCTTCTTTGTGACGTTTCTCATCATTGCGTTTTTGCGCTCGGGCAATTTTGCGACCATCGCCCTTGCCTGCGCGGGGACTGGCTTTGCAGGCGTTCTGGCGCTCCAATTCAAGCCCTACGCGATGAAGCGCTTTTCCGCATGGGGGCACGTCTGGGAAAATGCGGCCACAACCGGCTACTCGCAGACAAGGGCCCTTATGTGCATCGCCGCAGGCGGCCTGTTTGGCCTTGGCGCGGGGAAAGGGTGGCTCCACCATGTAGGCGCGGCGGACACGGACCTTGTGTTCGCGCTTGTGAGTGAGGAGTGGGGGCTGCTGCTGGCGGTGCTCTGCGTTGCGGCCATTGTGATTCTGGCGGCGTTTGTGGTGCGGTCTTTACCGCAAGGAAGAAGCTGCTTCTATGCCATCGGCGCGGCGAGCGCAGTAACGATCTACGTCGTGCAGGCGATGCTGAACGTGTTCGGTACGACGGATATTCTGCCACTCACGGGTGTGACGTTCCCGTTCGTGTCAAACGGCGGCTCGAGCATGATCTGCGTGTGGGGGCTTCTTGCCTTCATCAAGGCGGCGGACACGCGGCAGAACGCGAGTTTTGCCATCCGGCTTCCCGGCAGAAAGGAGGCGGCCGCATGAAAAAGATTTCGAAGCGCGCGTGGATGGCCATGGCGCTGGCAATAGCGCTTCTCGCGGGGCTGCTCATTTTTGTGGGAAGTTATTTTGTAAACGCGAAGGACTGGGTGACGTTTCCCGGAAGCCCGCACGTGTATACGGGCGTGAACCCGGACTGCGGCAGAATCTACGACCGGTCGGGCATGCTGCTTTTGAATACCGACGATGGGCGTGTGTACAATGCCGACGAAACCATTCGGCGCTCGACCATGCACCTGCTCGGCGACCGCGACGGGTATATCAGCGCGCCTTTACTGAAAACCTACGCGTCTAAAATGTTTGGCTTTGACGTTGTAAACGGGCTTTACACGGATGAGCCCGGAAGCGTTGCGGCGAGACTTACAATCAGTGCGGCCGTGCAGTCCGCAGCGCAGCAGGCGCTTTCCGGTTACCGGGGGACAATCGGCGTTTATAACTACAAAACGGGCGAGCTTCTCTGCGCGGTCACATCGCCGAGCTATGACCCGGACAATGTGCCGGACGTGGCAAACGACACGACGGGAAGCTACGAAGGCGTGTACGTAAACCGCTTTTTTGACGCGTCTTATACGCCGGGCTCCATTTTTAAGCTCGTGACGGCCGCCGCCGCGCTCGAAACCATTCCGGATGTGCAGTCGCGCACGTTCCAATGCGACGGCAAAACGATCATCGGCGGGCAGGAGATCATCTGCAACGGCGTACATGGAAGCCTTGATCTCGCCGGCGCGCTGGCGCATTCGTGCAACGTGGCCTTCGGCGAGCTCGCAGCGGAGCTTGGGGCGGAAACCTTGCAGGACTACGCGGAAAAGTTGGGGCTCACCGGAAGCTTTTCCTGCGAGGGCTATACGGTTGCATCCGGCAAAATTGACCTTTCCCAAGCGGACGATGGAGACGTTGCATGGGCGGGCATCGGGCAGTACACCGACCAGGTAAGCGCGCCGGCGTTTCTTCGCTATATGGGCGCGATTGCAAACGGCGGACAGGCAGCTGAGCCCTATCTCATGCAGCGCGTGAGAAAGGGTGATGATATTACCTACGAGGCAAAGACGGTGCTTTCTGATGCGGTACTGAAGCCGGAGACGGCGGACACGCTCACGAAGCTCATGCGCAACAATGTCCAAAGCGTCTACGGCGACTGGCAGTTCGGCGGCCTTTCCGTCTGCGCAAAATCCGGCACGGCCGAGCGCGAGGGGCAGACAGCGAACGCGATGTTTGCGGGCTTTGCGCTCGATAGCAGCTGCCCGGTGGCGTTTGTGGTGTTCGTGGAGAACGGCGGCTCGGGAAGCGCGGTGGCCGCGCCCATGGCAGCGAAGGTTTTACAGACCTGCGCGCAGGTTTTATCGGCGGAAGCGGCGGCAAAATGAAGAAAAGTGCTTGACAAAGGGCCGGATTTCGTGTATGATAATCGAGCTGTTCGGAGCATACCGAAATGTCAATTGTGACGGCAGATATCTGGAGTGGTATCGAAGCGGTCATAACGAGCACGACTGGAAATCGTGTGGCCGTGTTGAGCGGCCCGAGGGTTCGAATCCCTCCCACTCCGCCATGAAGGGGCACCAAAATAGATGCCTACGCAAAAAAGCCCAGAAGTTTCAACGACTTTTGGGCTTTTTTGCGCCCATTTTTGGAGGCCTGACAAAAAGATGCCGACTGCCGTGCCGGGCAAATTCAATGGACCTGTACCTTTACCCAAGGCATTTCGAGCCGCTTTTCCGAGAATTTTTCGGGAAAGCGGCTCTTTTTTGCCCTCGGCAAAACGTAGAATTAGGGCAAGCTTTTTTGTTGGTATTGCTGGATACACATTCCGAGTGTATGTGCCATTGTGTTGACACGGGCAAAGCCCAAAATAGACTAGGAGGATTTAAAATGACAATTGAAAACGCAAGGGTGCTGCAGGAACAGTTGGCGAACGAAGCCATCGCCCATCTGCAGGAGAACGGAAGCAAGGAACTTGCCGATGACTGCGTCCGAAGCATCGCCGTCGTCGGCAAAGCGTGGGGCATTCCAGCCGACGAAAAGGCACGCGCACAGCAGGAGCAAACGCAGCACGTTAGTCGTCAACTACGCCCCCTGTGAACTCGCTGTATAAAAAGCGAGTGTTCTTACAGCCTTTCAAATGCTATAAGAACACTCGCCATGGTGCAGTTGAGCAATCCAAATCCGAACCTGTTTTTTCCTTATCCAGCGCCGCTTTCAGGTCGTCAAAAGTGATGGTGTCC
This sequence comes from uncultured Clostridia bacterium, assembly GCA_937967235.1. Lineage (GTDB taxonomy): Bacteria > Bacillota > Clostridia > Oscillospirales > Oscillospiraceae > CAG-170. The sequence goes on along the minus strand of CALCJW010000047.1, from coordinate 1,140 downwards.
GTCCCGTCCTTATAGTTGAAAGTTATCACCATCTTGTCATCATACAGGAAAATGGCGTTGACGAAAGTATCAATCAACATCTTCCGGTGGGACTTCTGCCGTACATCCAGCTTGCGGAAGCGGTGGAGCCAGAAGGTCATAAACTCGGCGCTGACCTTGGGCTTTGCCAGTTTCTCGCAGGCAATCTTGGTTTCCAGTTCCTCTTTTGTGGCTTCCAGTTCTTCCAGACGGCCTTTCGTGGACTTGGTCAAGATACCCTGCTGGATGGCGTTCAAGAGGTTTTGAATGGCCGTGTCTGCTTCCCGCAGCTGCTGTTCATAGAGGGGCAGGTTGACATTCTCTCTGTCCTGCAAGTCCATGAGCATAGACACGATGGCTTCAATGGCGGTATCGTCCATCACCATCTTCATGGTTTCGTTTACCACCAAATCCTCAATCCATTCTTTCTTGACGGACTTTTTGTGACACTCGGTGCGCTTCTTCTTCACGGACACGCACTTGTAGTAGTGGTGGACATTCCCCGTGTGGCTGGTGCCGCTCTCGCCGCAAAGGTAAGCCCCACAGTAGCCGCAGAACAGCTTGGTGGTGAGTAAGTAATCGTCCTCGGCCTTGTGGCGGGCCGGGGCCTTTTTGTTCTTCGCCAGCTTCTCCTGCACCCGGTCAAAGAGGTCTTGGGGGACGATGGCGGGAATAGCGTCCGGCACCACAATGTCCCGGTAGGTGTACTCCCCGATATAGCGGCGGTTGTTCAAAAGGTGCTGTATGCTGTTGTAGGTCATCTTCTGGCCCCGTGTGTTCTTCACGCCCTGCCCGTTGAGCCAGTCCCGGATTTGGGTCATGGTGGCCCCCTCGTCATACCGTTGGAACGCCTCACGGACAAAGGGGGCGGTGAGCGGGTCAAGCTGGAAGCACTGGTCGCTGTCGATCTGATAGCCGATGGGCAGGGTGCCGCCGTTGTACTTGGATTTCAGGGCGTTCTCCGTCATGCCCCGGACTACCTTTTCGGACAGGTCGGCGGAGTAGTATTCGGCGTAGCCCTCCAGCACGCTTTCCAGAATGATACCCTCGGCCCCGTCGGAAATGACCTCGGTGGCGGACACCACCTTGACCCCGTTCTTTTTCAGAGCGGCCTTGTAGCGG
>CALCJW010000046.1:0-3547 GCA_937967235.1 uncultured Clostridia bacterium | reverse complement strand
GGGAGGCCAGAAAGTCCCGGATTTTCACGTTTGCGCCGTTCCATATTTTTTTTGCCTGCTTCACGCTTCGGTCCTTTCTGTTTCCTGAGAAATTTACGTGTCCGGAAGGACAGCGCAAGCTGCCCTTCCGGATTGGGTTTCTTACAAATTACGACTGCTCGGCGACGTAGAGGTTGACTCTGGACTGAATCATGTTCGCCGTGTCGTCGAGGCTCTTTTCGCCCGCGAAGTATGCCGCTGCCTCGTCGGAGATGATGTTCAGGATGCTCTCGTCATAGCCGTAGACCGCAGTGGTGGCGTTGATGAGATCGAGAATCTGGTCGGTCTGCTCCTGCGTCATCGCGTAGATGCTGATCGAGCCGTCGTCATTGACTACCGTGCCGCCGATCACGACCGTGCTGGCTGCCGGCACCGTGGCTGCGCCGAACGTTACGCCGCTGCCCGTGTCAGTGGTATAATAGGTCATCTTCGGGATGCGGATGGGGTTGCCGTTTTCATCCTTCACGACGTTGCCGTTCTCGTCGGTCTGGTATTCCTCCGTCATGGCGTCTTTCAGCTTCTGGTCAAACGCTTTCTGGTTGATCGGGAAGTTCCAGACGTTGCTGCCCGACTGATAGTCCTCGGTGAGGAACTGCTTCATGAAGTTCCACGCCGCGGTCTTGTCCGCGCAGGTCGAGGAGATGGCAATCGCGCCGTCAATCTGGAAGGCGTGGTTCGATGTGCCGTCTTCGGACGGATAGCCGACAAACTTCACGCCGCCGTTGAAGCCGGTCAGCTGATAGAGCATATCCTCGAAGCTCGAAACGTACATGTCGGTCATGAGCTGCTTGCCGGAGTTGATGCGGTTCTGCGCCGAGTCGTTTTCCTCGTCGGTGGCGTTCTCCCAGTCATAGGTGTCGGGGAACTGGTTGGCAAACTCGAGAAGCGCCTTGAATTCGTCCGAGTCAAAGTGCGCGCTGCCGTTCTCCCAGTCGACAAAGGCGTCGATGTTGCGGGAGATGCAGGTCTGAAGAATGTCGGACTTCGTGCGGTACACGTCGAAGACCGACGCGCCGTCCTGGAGCTTCGTCATCGCGTCCTTGACCGCTGCAAGGTTCCAGGTGTCGTAGTCGCCCGCGACCTTGTCGAGCGCGATTGCCGTGCTGACTGCGAACGTGCTCGGCAGCTGATAGAGCTTGCCGTCCGCGCTTTCCAGCGCCTTAAGCACCGGCTGGACGAAGCTTTCACGGCTCAGGTCAGCGTCTGCGTCAATCAGCTCGTAGAGATCCGTCAGGAAGCCCTTCGCCGCGTACTGCTCAATGGGCATGCTGTAGGTGTTGATGTCGATCATGTCCGGGAGCTTGCCCGAGAGCATCTCGGTGTTGAGCTTCTGGATGCCGGCGGTATAATCGTCGTCCGTATTATACTCGGAATAGTCGCGCACAACAATCCGGTGGGTGTTGCTGGCACGGTTGAACTTGACGATCGCGTCGCGCATGTTCCAGTCGAGGTACATGCAGGCGAAGGTCAGAACGGTCTTATTGACCACGCTCGCCGCATCGACGCGCGTCATAACGATCAGCTGCATGGTGTTCGTCTGCGTCTGGTCGTCGTAGGTGTTTTCAAACGCAATCACGCGCCCGTCGGGCAGGATAGAGTAGGAATTGAGGTTGTTGGAGTTGATGTCGCACTCGATCCAGTCGATCACCTTATCCTTCGTGTCGGTATCGAATTTATAGCCGTAGATGTTGCCGTTGTAGTCGTAGTAGATATCGTACACATCGTCGCCGGGGAAGAAATTGTAGGCGGAGTCGGGAATCTTGACGGTGTCGCCCGTGAGCTTGCCGGTGGCAGGGTCGATCTCCTGGAAGACGCGGCCGCTTTCTTCCGGCTTTGCCTCGTCATTTTTGTAATAGCATACGCCCACAACGCCGGCTTTCAGCTCACACAGCTCGCCGCCGTTTTCGCCCAGGTCGACGGTCGTCTTCTTGTTGCCGTCCTGGTCATAGATGTACACGTTCTGCCAGTCGCTGAGATAGACGTTGCCGCTGTTATCGACAAAGAAGTTCGAAACATAGAAGCTGTTGCCGTTTTCATCGGTCTGGTTGAACTCGATGCGCTTGAGCTCCTTGCCGTCGGCGTCAAGATGCAGAAGGCCGGTCTTGTTTTCGCCCTGCTCATAGTAGTTATACATGCTGTCGTCCGCCGCCAGATCTGCGGGCGGATTGTAGCGGTAGATATAGCTGCCGTAGATTGCCCAGAGCGTACCGTCGGCTCCGGCCTGAATGGTATTGAGATCCGTGCTTCCCATCCAGCCCTCCGGGACCTCGGGCAGCTGGAATTCGGTCAGTTCGGTGCAGTCGCCGGTTTCGACGTCCATCTTGAACAGCGCCGAGCGGTAGTTGTCATACTCGATTTCCTCACCGTTTTCGTCGGTGTAGGTCTGCTTGCCATCGATGATACTGCCGGTGAAGTAGAGGTTCGCACCCGAGATCGTCGAGGTGTTCACATACTGAATGTTGTCGGGGATCGGAAGATATTCCGCCTGATAGGCGTACTTGCTGGTGCTGGCCGCCTTTTCGTCGTTCGTTTCGGTTTTCGTTCCGGTACTGGAACCGGGATTGGCAGGGTCTGTGGTATTGTCGCTGTTTTTGCTGCAGCCGGCAAACATGCCCAGCAGCATCACAATTGCGAGAAGCGCCGCAATCATACGATATGTTTTCATAAATACTCCTTTCCGCGTGGGGAGCCTTCCCCCACATGTTGTGTACAGATTTCGGTTTTCCCCTATCATAGCAGGCTTTCTTTCAAGTGAAAACCCCCTATGGACATTTTTAAGAAAATTTTAAGAGGTTTGTATTTCCGTGTTTTCCGGATTATGCGCCGGAAGGGTGAGGGTGGCAGTGAAGGTATCGTCCGTCAGATTCTTTTCGAAGGTTCCGCCCAGCTGGCGCATGATTTTTTCGCAGATGCGAAGGCCGATGCGGTTGCTTTCAACTTGGCCGGGGTCTTTTAAAACAGTGTTTGTCTGGCAGATCGTGAGCGTTCCCTCCTCCTGCGCAACAAGGACATGCACAGGCTTTTGGGGATCCGCATATTTGCAGATGTTGTCCGCCAGGTTATCGAGTACGCGCTTAAAATACGACGCGTCGACCTCGATCTCGCACGAGACCGGCTGCACTGCGCGTAAGACCGTAAAGCCCTTCTGCTCGAGCATCACGATCCCCTCGCCTACCATCTGGTCCAGAAATGCCGCCGCATCGAAGCGCTCGAGCTTTACCGGAAGCTCCTGCGCGCCGAAGACAAGAGAGTACCGGAAGAGCTCATCGGTGAGCGTTTTGAGCTGCATGGCTCTGCTGTAGGCGGCAGAAATGTAGCTCTGATAGGCCTCCTGCGAGCTGTACTGCCCGCTCTGGGCAAGGTCGAGATAGCCGAGCAGCGCCGTCAGTGGGTTTCGGATATCGTGGCTCATGGCGGAGATGAGCTCCTGATTCTGCTTTAAGGCCTGCTGCTGGTCGGCCGTTTTTTTGAGAATGGATCTGCGCATCTCCTCGACGCTCTCGGTCAG
>CALCJW010000045.1:0-6956 GCA_937967235.1 uncultured Clostridia bacterium | reverse complement strand
CCATGCTAGCGGAATGGGTCACCTTATTTTGTCCTTGACTTGGGGAGCAGTTTACCTAGTGAAAGGGTAATCAATGGGTAACTTCAGTATAACATAACCGTACAAATTTGTCATGTGGATTGCTCAGAAAGACATAGAGCTGACGAAAATATAGTCCGGTTGCGCATTGACAAGGCTTGTCAACCTGAACTAGAGTATAAACAGGATATGCGCATATCTGCTTGGAGGGATACCATGAAAACAGCTTTGGCGGTGATTCGGACACGCTGTAACTACTCACAAACGGTCTTGGCTTCTGTGCTTGGTCTTTCGCGTCAGGTCGTCAGTGCGTGGGAAAACGGAAATAAGAAGATCCCCGAGGGACGGCTTACCGAACTTGCTTTGCTGTTTGGTGTCCCGGTAACGCTTTTAACGACGAAGGAACTTGACGTTGTTGAACGCTGGTGTGACAGGCCGGTGTTTCCCACGCAAAAACAGGGACGGCAGGTGTTTTCGTTTGAACCGGTTGGAGAGAATCGGAACGTAATCCTGAACGAGCCGTCAGCCCCGATGCCGGCGGTGCAAAGCAGAGATCTGATGCAGCGCAGAAACTATACCATGCGGCAGCTTGCAGCATGTACGCAGATTCGCGCAGAGCAGCAGACGAAAGATCTGAGCATCGCAGAACCCTGTATCACAATTTTAGAGCAGATGCGTCGACTCTTTGATACGGCCTTGAACGCAGAACCGCGTGTTCAGGAACAGATTCTACGGTTCGTGCTGGAGCAAATTATGCTGCTGTGTCAGGTGCTTTCCCCGGACGCGCAGGACGCTGCGAACCTTACAGACTGGCAAAGACAGCAGCTTCAGATGCTCCGAACCCATTGGGCCGCTATGAACCGTGAACGCAGAAAACGAGAACAAAAACATGCGATCACAGAAACAAGGGATATTAGAGAATGCAGTCTGACAGAACGGCTCAATACACTCTATCACCACGCAATGACGCAGGGAATGGATCGTCGGGATCTGCAGCTCTATCTTGAACGGATTTGGGAGGAGGAATATGAAAGAGCAGATGAGAATTGAATTACATAACGAAACAGAATATACAGAGCGTATCTCGTTTCAGGATGTTTGGACACGCACAAAAGAACTGAAATATGACGGCTGCCGCGTGGCTGCGATCACGGATCGAAATTCGGTAAACGGCATCCACATGGCGGAGCATTATTTTCAACGAGAAGGTATTCAGCCGATTTACGGCGTAACGCTCAACTGCATCGATGTTGATGACCGCTATGATGTGGTATTGCTCGCGGCAAATCTGATTGGCCGTGACAATATTTTTCGCTTGATCGAACTGCTGGAGAGCAACCGGTTTTCGTTTGGGCGTGCCGTTACCAGAGAACAGCTGGATGCCCATCGCAAGGGAATCCTTCTGGGGGCGGCTGCAAAGAACGGTCAGATCGTTCGTGCCATTCTGCATCGGCGGGATCAAAGGTATCTGGAGACGATCACGCAAGACTACGACTATCTGGAATTTACCAGTGAACCTTACGATATTGCAGCGACGGTGGTTCAGCTAGCCGCGCAGGGAAATCTGCCGCTGTGCGCCGTCCAGTATGCCGTGCTGAACGAGCCAAGTGTGCCGCTGGAGAAATATGCCTACCTGACACTCTGCCGTTATTACTGGCAGGAGGCAGATGCACAGTATTTCAAAACGACAGAGGAGCTGCGCGAGGAAATGAACGCTCTGTATGTTCTGCCCATGGAAAAGCTGGTCGGGCAAAAGGTCTTGTACGATGATCCGCAAAGAGTATTTTCACGAGTGGAGCCGATGCCGACGTTAGAAGAAATCCTGTGCACAAACGACGCCTCTTTTCATGCAGCGCGTATGCAGGAACTGAACATTCGTTTAAATTGTGCAATGCAGGAAAAATACGGTGCACATTGCCCGGCGCAGGTTTCAGAACGCGTTCAAAGGGAGCTGACGGAAATCGATGCGCAAAAGCAGGCGCATGTGATGTTGATGCTTGCAGATATGGCAAAACAGGGCGACAACTCACAGGAACATATGATGGTTGCCGGAGAATACGCAAATTTTGAAATTCTCTATCTGCTTGGTGTCACGGAGCTTGACCCGCTGCCGCGCCATATTTATTGCAGGGTTTGCGGGTGTTGGCTGGAAACACAGGCTGAGATCGGCGAGAGCGTTGCTTGCCCGCGCTGCGGACAGATGGCTGTTGTATCCGGACTGAATGTACCGGTGGAACCGATACACGCATTATTAAAAGACGGTGCACACTTTGAGATTCGTGCTTCTGCTGAACGCATTTCGCGCTGGAATGAGGATCTCAAAGAAACAAGCTACATTGTGCTGCAAACACCGCCAAGAAATCCGCTCCCGAGAGAAGCGGATATGGACACGCTTTGTTAGATCGCGGCGGAACTCGGCGCGGGAGACTGGTGCAGGGAACGCGAATTTACATACCGGTTAACTTCCCATCTGCCACGAAATCGGGACAGCGGCACACTTCAAAAATGGCTGCTGCCGGGTGTGGGTGCGCCGGACCTTATTCAGCACCTACCAACACGAAAGCTTGCGAAGAATGTTTGCCAGCTCGAAATGCAGCCAAGCTAGCTTGAGAGTTGCCGATAGTCAAGTCATAAGAGCTTGAAACAAAAATTCAGAATGTCCGAATCTGCATGACCCTCAGAGGAATAGCAGGCATAGATGACAGCGTTCATTCTTTATCACCTTCGCCGCTTCCTAACGCAAGCTCTGTCAATTCACGCAGCTTACTTTGCAGGATGGCTTTATCAGGCAAATGCAATGTGTAATCTGCGGCCATTGTCGGAGACATGGACCTGCTGAGCGCATATTCGACTACAGTATCATCCTTACCGGTGCAGAGGACTAAGCCAACGCTCGGGTTTTCATTCGGTTTCTTTACATCACGATCAAGTGCTTCCAAATAAAAATTGAGCTGTCCCAAATGCTCAGGTCGGAAGGTATCAATTTTCAATTCGATTGTCACAAGGCAGGACAATGCACGGTTATAGAACAGCAGATCAATGAAGAAATCCGTGTTGCTGACCTGAACGCGGTATTCTTCGCCAACAAAAGTGAAATCATGTCCGAACTCTAAAATGAAGTCTTTCAGATGAGAGGCAATCTGACGCCGCAAATCCTTTTCCTTGTACGGTTCCTCAAGGTCGAGAAATTCAAACACATAGGAATCGCGCAAAGCCGCAAGTCCGCCGTTCCCAGCAAGCAGGTCCTTATCTTTTCGTGAGAGATCATCGTCCGCTCATACGGCATACTGCCGATCTGACGATCCAATTCTCGTTTCGTGTAACGGTTTGCGATGCACAGGTGAAGGTAAAACTCACGCGCTTCATCGGTTTTACAGCCAGTCATACGATGTGCTGACGCAGAAAGCGGACGAAGCATCTGCGCATTGCCGCGAGCTTCTGGACCGGATGAACGCGGCGCAGAAGCGGCTGACGCAGATCGACGTACTGCGGCGGCACGTTCTCAATTATGCCCGCACGCGGGAGATTTTTCAGCAGTACAAAGCCTCCGGTTACTCGAAAAAGTTCCTGAACGAGCATCAGCAGGAGATCGACAGGCACCGCGCGGCAAAGCGTGCGTTCAACGAGCTTGGGCTGCAAAAGCTCCCGTCTAAAAAGTCTCTCGATATGGAATACAGCCAGTTGCTTGCGAAGAAAAAAGAGGCTTACGCGGCGTACCGCGACGCGCGGGAACAGGCGCGGGAGCTGCTCGCGCACCGGGAAAATCTGCGTCCATACTGTGCTTTGACAGCTTTTGTACTGATATGATCAAATTTTCTCAAGTATGAGATGTTGTTGCATCTTGCGTTTAGCTGTGGTAGTCTGATAAGAAAATTATGGATATATCAGTAATGGAAACAATCACGCGCCAAAACAACGGCTGATTTTTCTTGCAACCTCGATAAGAATAGGGGCGTACTGGTGAATTTTCTCGTTGCCCATACGAATAGTAGGGGCGCAAATGCTAATCGCAGCTAAGGGGTTGGAATGGAAATCCAACACCGGCGCGGCAATACAACACACACCCAATTCATGTTCCTCATTGTCAATAGCATATCCGCATGTGCGAATCCGCTCAATCTCTCGCTGCAGGGCTGAAAACGATGTGATAGTATTTGGTGTGAAAGGGATTGGATTGATTCTACCCCAAATGCTGAAGAGCTCTTCGTCCGAGAGATAAGCGAGAATACACTTGCCAACGCCTGTACAATACAGTGGGTTGCGTGATCCGACAAAAGAGGAAATTTGCACAGTATGGTTGAGCGATGACTTCTTGTAAAGATAGATAACCTCGTCCTTCTCGCGTATGACTAGATGTATAGTCTCGTCAGAAACACTCGATAGCGTCTCTAAGTAAGGTCGAGCAACGGCGAGAAGGTTGTTGTTATCTGCTACTCTGCTGCCGATTTCAAAAAGACGTAATGTTAGCAGATATCTTTTGCTAGTGGCATCTTGTATAGCATAGCTATGAAAAATCAGCGAATCCAACATCCGGGACACTGTACTTTTGGGTAGATGCGTAGACAAACAGATTTCTGTCAAGGAAGCTCCATTTGGGTATTGGGACAAGAATTCAATGATTGAAAAAATACGGTCTAGAGACTGAATGGGGGATGCGGCTTTAGTGTCCATAATTTGCCTCTCTATTACAATAAATTTGGACTAGAAAGTCGGGCAGCCAGTCCGGCTTTCTTTCCATCTCGTGCCTAAGCTACAATAGGGGGAGCAACTGGCTGACCAATTCCTTCTTGGGCTTTTATGTCCGAATGAAAGACTGTCAGACATCCCCTTATTGCAGCGTTCGATTTGAGCAGGTTGAGCCATAGAGTTCGTGTCACCCAATAGATTGAATCGGCAATGAGAAAAGATGGATTCCGGTTGCGATTTACAGATTGGAGGAATGCAAATGAACTCTGTTGGCATTGACATTTCCAAGGGCAGAAGCACGATTGCCTTCATGCGCCTCTTCGGAGAGGTTGTCATCTCGCCCTTTGAAGTCCGTCACACCGACAGTGAACTGAGCGAACTGGCAAGGCAGCTCAAAAGCCTGGACGGTGAGACTCGTGTGGTCATGGAGGCCACAGGAAACTACCATGCGCCGGTGGCAAAGCTGCTTCACGACGCAGGGCTGTATGTTTCCGTCGTCAATGCGAAGCTGGTGCATGGCTACGGGAACAACGATTTGAGGCGGGTCAAGACTGACAAGAAAGATGCTGTCAAGCTGGCAAATTACGGCCTTGACCGCTGGCTCACCTTGCCGAGGTACGTTCCAGAGGAAGATACCCGACTGCTGCTGAAGAACTGCTACCGCCAGTACCGGCAGTATTCCAAGGTGCAGACGGTTCTGAAGAACAACCTGATCTCGCTGCTGGATACTGTGTTTCCAAACGTCAACCGCCTGTTTTCAAGCCCAATCCGTGGGGACGGGAGTGAAAAGTGGGTGGATTTTGTGGCTGAATTCTGGCATTGCCGCTGCGTCAGCGAGAAATCCGAAAGAGCTTTCACATGCAAATACCTGCATTGGTGCAGGAAACACGGCTACAACTTCAGTGAAGCAAAGGCGTACACGATTTACGCCGAGGCAAGCGGGCATATCGGTGTTATGCCAAAGTCCGAAACAACGAAACTGCTCGTGGAACAGGCTGTATCCCAGCTCAGGGCAATTTCTGCCGCACTCACTGCTCTCAAGCAGGAAATGCGAACATTGGCTTCCCAGCTGCCGGAATATTCCGTTGTCATGGACATGTTCGGCGTAGACCCGACTCTAGGGCCGCAGCTCATAGCCGAAATTGGCGACGCGCGCCGGTTTTACTCCAAGAAAGCATTAGTGGCTTATGCCGGTCTTGATGCTCCTCCGAATGACTCTGGGGACGTGACTGGCAAGCACAAATCTATGAGCAAAATCGGTGCATCATCGCTGCGGCGGACGCTGTTCCTTGTCATGAGCGTCTATTTGCAGAACGCCCCGCTGGATGAACCGGTCTACCAGTTCATGGACAGGAAGCGCGCCGAGGGCAAGCCCTACCGCGTCTACAGGGTACGCCCCGGATTTCAGCGACGAACCATCCGCAGCCAGTAGTCGGTAGCCCCGGAATTTCTTTTGCGGGCGGAGCTGATCCGAGAACCGGTGAAACAGATCTTCGAGCGCGGATGGAAGTAGCTTCTGCCGCTGCTGGACGAAAGCCGACACCGACGGCGTGTCGATCACCTGCGTAAATGCCTGAGCAGCTCTTTCCAGATGCTCTTTTCGTTCATGGCGAGAATGAGATGAATCAGCACAGCGGGCGTCAGCGTCCGTTTTCGGGTAAAAGCCCGACCCGACTTCCGCGCGTACCGCTCCGGCTTCTCGCCGAGCCTTCGAATGATGGAAAAAGCCTTTTCCGCAGTATCGTTACCGTGTTTTTCATGTGCAGTCCCTCCTGAAAATCAATTTATTTTCAGGAATTGGCTGCACTTTTTTCACATTGTCAAGGTATTTTTTCGCTTAATCGGAATTCTTTTGTTAACTTAATGGCATTACTTACCTTCATAGTGCTTCTTTATAACGCGGAGCTTATATACTTCCGAATAAATTCGAGTCGAGCTGTTCCAGTTCTTTCTGTGTTTGCGGTATGGCTTTAGAAGATGGCACAGGCGAAAGTTACTGATGCGGCATTCTTCGCAATTTCCCATAGTATCCAAAACTTCTGAGGTGTATCTGAAAACTGGCGGATGTGACCGGCGGCGAGGAATTTTCGCGCTGGGCAAGACATTTTTTGCAGGAATACTGACGTATTTCAAGAAAAAATGGCACAGCGCAAAAAGATCCGCCGTCCGGGTGCGTTGGGAGTTTTCAGATACACCCTAAATCCAAGGTCAAAATTGTGGCAAAAATGCTCAAGGCGATCCACGCCCAGGAG
>CALCJW010000044.1:0-3885 GCA_937967235.1 uncultured Clostridia bacterium | reverse complement strand
GTATAGGCGTAATTGTGCAGCCGGGCGATCATATTGCCAATTTTGCACTGCGGGGCGGTATCATGGGCATATCTGGTCACAATGGCACTGGCTACCAGCATGTGATGCAAGGCCTGATGCACACAGGTCAGCGGCTTTTTGCTGCTCTTTTCCACTAACATGCCGCCGCCAAGATAGCTGCTGTTGGCAGCCATATTGATCTCGTTAAAGGTGAGCCAGTAGGTCACCTCGTCCTTGTACTCGTCGATCAGGAACTTTGCAAAATGCGTCCACAGCGCCACCATCTCCGGGCTTTCCCAGCCGTTCAGTTCCTCGGTAAGATTGATGGGGATATCATAGTGGGTCATCGTAACCAGAGGTTCGATGCCATATTTGTGCAGCTCGCGGAAAACATTGTGGTAGAACTGTACGCCATCGGGTAAAGGGGCATCCTCTCTTCCGGTGGGAAACAGGCGGGGCCAGCTGATACTCATGCGGAATGTCTTGAAGCCCATCTCGCCGAAGAGCGCAATGTCTTCTTTGTAGTGGTGATAGAAATCGACACCTCTGCGGAATGGAAAATTGTATTTTTCTGGGTGAGCCTGATACTCAGAAAAAAGCTCCGGCGTGATCTTCAGCACACGGCCTTCTTCGCCGGGTTTCCGTTCTAGAAAGCGAACGTAATCCATATGAGAAAGTCCGCGGCCGCCTTCCGTGGCGGCACCTTCGTACTGTGCTGCAGAAGTTGCGCCGCCCCACAGAAAGTTATCGGGAAAATGAGCCATAACAAACCCTCCTTAATCAGGATTCTTTATACAGGAACAGAGTCAGAACAAAAGTCATGACCATGGCAATCAGAACACCGATCACAGTGTTGATCAGATTGGAAATGGACCAGATATATACAGCCAGCGCAAAAAGATTCGGAGCAACAAAAGCATTGGCACCTACACCCATCAGTCCCATGTAGAAACCGCCGACAGCTCCGCCGATCATGGCGGCGGCCATGGGAGTTTTATATTTCAGCGTAATGCCATACATACCGGGTTCGCTGACACCGGGAACAATGTCAGAAAATGCACAGGAGAAAGCCAAAGCGCGCAGATCGCTCTTTTTGGTCTTGACGCCGACAGCCAGACAGGCAGCGCCCTGCGTGAAGTTTGAAAGGAAAAAGGCAGGGATCATAATCTGCTCAATGCCGGTGCTGGCAAGCGCCTGCACACAGAAGGGCACTGTGCCGACATGCATACCGAACATGACGACAAAGGGGACGATGGCGCAGAAGACAGCCACTGCAATGGGGCCGCAGAGAGAATAGAAAGCCATCATTGCGGAACAGAAACCGGAAGAAAGCATTGCGCCGATGGGGCTCAGAAGGCACAGAGACAGCGGCGTCATGATAAGAATGGTAAGAGTGGGCTGAAGGATAACACGCAGACTTTTGGGAGAATGGCGGGAGATGAAGTGCTCGACATAGCTCATGACCCATACACTGAGAACAGCGGGGAAAATGGTGCTGCTATAGGAGGCTGCATAGATGGGCAGGCCAAAGACGCTGCCGCCGGAACCTTCGGTCACCATCTGAACAAAGGTCGGATGGATCAGCATGGCACCGATCAAGGCACCGAGTGCGGGAGTGGCATCGAACTTTTTGGCAGCAAAGAAGCCGATATAGACCGGGAGGAAATAATAGGCGGCATCCGCTACAAAGCTCAGCGTGACAATGGTGGGGCTATCGGCAGAGACGGCACCAAGCTGGGTGAGCAGCAGGACCACAGCCTTGATGATTCCGGAGCCAATCAGAATCGGCAGCGTGGGAACGATGCTGCCCACAAAAGCATCCAGAATGGAATTGAGTACGCCCTTGAATGTAAGTTTTTTCTTTGTTTGAGGGGGAAGGTCATCGGCCTTTTCATCAATGGCGGCGTGTTTGGTAAAGCTGCCTTCTTCACAGACAGCATCGTATACCTCGTTGATGGAGTTGCCGATGATGATCTGGAGCTGACCGCCCGTAATCTGAGCGCCAAAAACGTTCAGCTTTTTAATCGCATCGATATTGGCGAGATCCATGTCTTTCAGGTTGAAGCGCAGTCGGGTCATACAGTGAAAACAATTTGTCACGTTTTCCTTGCCGCCCACATTGGCAAGAATCTCCTTCGCCAGCGCGCGGTAGTCTGTATTTTTGTTCGCCATAAAGGGAACCTCCTCTTTTCTTTCCGGTTCCCCGAATGCGATCGTAAGGCGGCCGCGGCGCAGGGTGACGGATGTAGCATCCGGCAGCTTTGCCACAGCGTTTTCATTGGCCAGACTGGCGTCTTTCAGGGTGACGTAAAGGATATCGTCCTGAAATTCGCACAGGCTGGTGTTTTCTTTTCCGCCGATCAGCGGAAAAAGCTTTTTCAGAAACTTCTCACGATCCATAGGGGAAACCTCCGTTTGTGGACAACTCTATCTGCATCCGGTCCGGACGCGCGCATCTCCGGAGCCGGAAACATTCAAAAAATCAGTTGCTTTCGCAGTTCTGCACACGGTAGATGTGCAGCATCAGGTACAGCACTTCATCACGGCTGCAATGCCAGCCGTGGCGCTGCTCAATATTCTGTGCCACGGTGCAGGCACAATGATAGACGGCGGGGTATTCGCGGGAAAGCTCGTCCAGCATCTTCCCGCTGCCCTGTTCCATGGCTGCCCCGGCGGAGAGCCGCCGCACCAGAAACTGGATGTGCATGGCAAACCGGGCATAGTTGTAGCTTTCGCGATCCAGCACAATGCCAAGCTCCTGCTCCACGGAGGCCGTCACTTCGTCCAGAACTTCCACGGCGGTCAGGGTGCTGGACAGGTCACTGCCTTCCAGCTCGGCGTTGACGATATGCAGCGCAATGCTCACGGCCTCGGCGCGGGGCAGGGAAGCACCGGTGCGCAGACGCACGGTCTCCAACGCCCGCAGGCCCAGCTCGTACTCGCGGGGATACAGATGCTGCACGTCGTAATGCAGCGGAGCTGCCATCCGGATGCCTTGCTTTTCCCGCTGCTGTGCAAAGGCGATGTGGTCGGCCAGCGTGAAGGGCAGGTTGGGGTTCAGCTCGGTGTGCAGGGTGATCTCGGCCTGCTCGGTAATATCTGCCGCTGCCAGAAGCGCTTCTTCCGGCAGGCTGGCCAGCATTTCGTAATATTGCGGGTCTACGTCATAAAACGTGCGGTAGACCACAGAAAGATCGGTCAGCTCATAGGGCATCGGATGGAAGCCTACCCCGCGGCCCAGAACGACCATCTCACGGCCGCGATTATCCTGCGCCACGGCAGCGTTGTTGTTGATCTTACGCAGCAGCTTCATGGACAGCTTCCTCCCGACAGAATGTTGAAAAATACGCAATAATACGCAATAAAAAGAAAAAACCTCCGAAAGCATCTACCTGTGCAGAACCGATAACACACCCATCGTGTCTTTCGGTTAACTGCCAGTAGCGCCTCCCGAGGAGTAACGACTGGTTTGATTGTCTGCAAACATCTTACCAGAACGGACAGAGAAAATCCATTCGCGATTTCGACAAAAGATATTCTGAAAAATCAGACGGGTTACCCAAACGTTGGATACAATAAACCCCTGCCGACAGGAGAAATGCCATCGGCAGGGGGAGAGCATCCTATTTGAAGAAAAATCAGCCCAGACTGACGCCCATACGGCGGGCGACGGTCAGGAGTTCGCAGCCTTCGGGAACATTGCGGGTCTTGCCGGCAATATCCGCCAGACGGTTCTCGGTGACATGACCGTTGACCATGGCGACCGTGACGCCGTAGCGCTCGATCTCCACAAGCTTTGCGGCATAGCTGCCGAACTCGGTAGCCAGCACACGGTCGTAGGCGCTGGGGCTGCCGCCGCGCTGCATGTGGCCCGGGATGCACACA
>CALCJW010000043.1:0-6508 GCA_937967235.1 uncultured Clostridia bacterium | reverse complement strand
GGGCTTTGTCCTCCGCCGCATACTGCTCAGCTTCCTTGACGGCCTTGTCGATGTCTTCCTTCGACAGGTTTGAAGAAGCGGTGATGGTGATCTTCTGCTCTGCGCCGGTTCCAAGATCCTTCGCGGAGACATTCACGATACCGTTCGCGTCGATGTCGAACGTGACCTCGATCTGCGGCACGCCGCGAGGAGCCGGAGCAATGCCGGTCAGCTGGAACTTGCCGAGGGTCTTATTGTAAGCAGCCATCTCACGCTCGCCCTGCAGGACATGGACCTCAACAGAGGTCTGGTTGTCTGCCGCAGTCGAGAAGACCTGGCTCTTCTTGGTCGGGATGGTGGTGTTGCGCTCAATAAGCTTTGTAAACACGCCGCCCATCGTCTCAATGCCAAGCGACAGCGGGGTGACATCGAGCAGCAGCAGGCCCTTCACGTCGC
Source organism: uncultured Clostridia bacterium (assembly GCA_937967235.1). GTDB lineage: Bacteria > Bacillota > Clostridia > Oscillospirales > Oscillospiraceae > CAG-170. Next base: position 6,073 of record CALCJW010000043.1, on the reverse strand, counting down.
CGCCGAGCACGCCGCCCTGAATCGCCGCGCCGACTGCCACGCACTCGTCGGGGTTGATGCCCTTGAAGCCTTCCTTGCCGGTGAGCTTCTTGACCTCTTCCTGTACTGCCGGAATACGGCTCGAGCCGCCGACCAGCAGGACCTTCGAAATATCATTCGCGGTAAGGCCCGCATCCGCCATTGCCTGCTTCACGGGGCCGACAGTCGCTTCAACCAGATGCGCGGTCAGCTCATTGAACTTTGCACGCGTCAGCGTCACGTCCAGATGCTTCGGGCCCGTTGCGTCCGCGGTGATATACGGCAGGTTGATGTTCGAGGAAGTCACGCCGGACAGCTCGATCTTCGCCTTCTCGGCTGCTTCCTTCAGACGCTGCATCGCGACCTTGTCGTTCGAGAGGTCAATGCCCTCTGTCTTCTTGAATTCGTCCACGAGGTACTTCATGATGCACTCGTCAAAATCGTCGCCGCCCAGATGGGTGTTGCCGTTGGTGGCCAGAACCTCAATGACGCCGTCGCCGATGTCCAGAATGGAGACATCGAACGTGCCGCCGCCAAGGTCATACACCATGATCTTCTGCTCGGCTTCCTTATCAACGCCGTAAGCCAGCGCGGCCGCCGTCGGCTCGTTGATGATACGCTTGACCTCCAGGCCCGCGATCTTGCCCGCGTCCTTGGTCGCCTGACGCTGTGCGTCATTGAAATATGCCGGAACGGTGATGACAGCCTCGGAAACCGGGCCGCCCAGATAGCTTTCAGCGTCTGCCTTCAACTTCTGAAGGATCATTGCGGAAATTTCCTGCGGGGTGTACTTCTTGCCGTCAATGTCGACCTTGTAGTCGGTGCCCATGTGACGCTTGATGGACGCGATGGTGCGCTCGTGGTTTGTGACCGCCTGACGCTTTGCGACCTGACCGACCATACGCTCGCCGGTCTTCGAGAACGCCACAACGGACGGGGTGGTGCGGTTGCCTTCCGCGTTTGCGATAACGACGGGCTCGCCGCCTTCCATAACTGCTACACAGCTGTTGGTTGTACCAAGATCAATGCCAATAATTTTACTCATAATTGAAATCCTCCTGCATTTAGGTGAATGTTTTTACAAATTTATTTGGGACACTGCGAATTTATGTGAATGCTTCTGCAATAGAAGCGGGAATGCTAATTTGCGACCTTGACCATCGCGAAGCGGATGACCTTTTCGCCGACCAGAAATCCCTTCTGGAAAACCTCAGCGATCACATTCTCGCCCAAGCCTTCCTCTTCGACGTGCATCACGGCGTTGTGCCGCGCGGGGTCAAACGCCTCTCCGATCTCGCCGAAGCTCGTCACGCCGAGCCCTTCCATGACCTTCACCAGTTGGTTCATGGTCATTTCCACGCCCTTTTTGTACGCCTCATCGGCGGTTTCCTGCGCGAGCGCGCGCTCGAGATTGTCATAGACCGGAAGGAACTTGCCGACCGTCTCGGCCTTGATCACCGTGTATAAGTCGTCCTTTTCCTTCTGGCTGCGCTTGCGGAAGTTATCGTATTCCGCTGCCAGACGAAGGTATCCGTCGTGTTCCTTTGCAAGCTGCTCTTTCACGGTATCGAGCTCGGATGGCTTTTCTTCCTTCTTTGCTTCCTCCGCCTTGGCCTCCTGCGGGTTCTCGGCGTTCTCCTTCGGCTCCTCGGCGGGCAGCTCCTTTTCGGGAACCTGCTCGCTGACGGCCTCGTCCTTCGGCTGTTCGTTCTTGTTCTTTGTTTCCTGACTCATATCAAAATGCCTCCGGGGCTGTTATTTTTTCGGTTCTTCTGTGAGTGCGGGCTCATGGAGCGCCGGCTGCTGGGGCTTTGCGAACATCCGGCCCAGGTTCTCGGCGAAATAGCTGAGCCTTGCGGTGATCTTCGCGTAATCCATTCTCGTAGGGCCAACCACGCCGATCATGCCCTGCATGCCGTCGCCGATGTCAAACTTCGTAATGACGACGCTGGAATCTTTCAGCTCCTTCGCCACGTTCTCGGGACCCACCAGAATCTGCGTCGTGCCGGACGAGAGCGTCGCGGGGAGATTCGAAATGACGTCTTCATCGAGGCTCGTCAGAACCTCCTGCGCCTTTTCTACATCGTGGTACTCTGGCTGGCCGAGAAGCTTCGCCTGCCCGGTCATGTAAACCTCGCTGTGGGTCTTTCTTAAAAGCTCCACCGTGTAGTCCACAATTACCGGAACCAGATTGGCCGCGCCCGCCGCGCTCCTTGTGACCTTTGCCAGAAGTTCCGGCGTGATTTCGTCCGCCGTCAGCTCCGTGAGGCTCGCGTTGAGCACCGCGGAAAGAAGTCTCAGATCCTCCTGCGACACATCGAGCGGCAGGCGGATGAGCTTATTTTGCACCTGATTGTCGCTTAACATGACAACTAAGATAAAGCTTCCTGCTTCTGCCAGAATCAGGTCGAACCGCTTAACGGTTCTCTCCGAGCTTCTGGCCGCGACGGCGTAGGCGGGAAGGTCGGTCATCTTGGAAACGAGCTTACCGACCTGGGAGATCATCTTGTCGACCTCCTGCATCTTGACCTCCATCGCCTGATTGATGGTCTTCGTTTCATCCATCGAAAGGCGGTAGCTCTGCATAAGCTCGTCGACATACAGCCGGTAGCCCGCCGCGCTCGGAACGCGCCCGGCCGACGTATGCGGCTGCTCGAGAAGTCCCATGCTCGTGAGGTCTGCCATCTCGTTGCGGATGGTTGCGGGCGAGAAGTCCATGCCCGGCATCTGGGAGATCGTCTTGGAGCCGACCGGCTCAGCCGTGCGGATGTAGCTGTCTACAATGGCCCGCAGAATCTGCTTTTTTCTGTCTGTCAGTTCCATGCTTCTTCCTCCCATCGATTTAGCACTCCTTATCCCTGAGTGCTAAACGCAGTTTACCACTGCTTTCTTCGCTTGTCAATACCTTCTACTATAAATAATTTGTGAACAAATTTAGGAAAACTTTTGACTGCCGTCCGTGGCACAGGCGCCACGGACGGCAAAAGCAAAAAAGAAGGGCGGCTTTCGCCGCCCCCCTTCTTATTATCGTGGCACGATGATATTAACCGCCCTCTGATGATTGACGATCTCAACCTCTTTGACCGTCCCGCCGTACTCGCCGTCAAGCGTCCAATCGACCGGACTGTCGAACAAAAACTTCACCCGGCGCACCTTTTTGGAAACGATGTTCTCGTTCTCGCGGAAATCGCTTTTCAAAAGCGCCGTGCTCACATTGTTGAAATCAATCAGATTCTTGATATCCCGCACCAGAAGCAGCTCCGACTGCCCGTCGTTGAGGCTGATGCCGAGGCTGTCCAGAGCCAGCACACCGCCGACCGATGTCGTGCTGCACACGAGCCCATCGAGAACGTCCAGCTCCAGCGATTGACCGTCAAATTCCACGCGCGCGCGGATCGGCTTGACCTCGCCGAGCGCCTTGACCCCGTGGAGAAAATACGCAAGCCTTCCTAAAACCTGCTTGTCCTCCTGCGGGGTCTGATACGATACGCCCGTAAACAGGCCGAAAGCCGCCACATAGACGAACCACCGGTTCTCCCCGAACGCACCCACGTCGATCGGGAACTCGCGTCCCGTCACAATGTCCTGTGCGGCGAGAATCGGGTCCATGCTCAGCCCCAGCGTCCGCGCCACATCGTTGACCGTTCCGCCCGGAATATACCCCAGCGGCGGCCGGGCAGACGGCGGCAGCTGCATAAGGCCCGACACGGCCTCATTGAGCGTGCCGTCTCCGCCCGTGCAGACGACAAGGTCAAAATCCGCCGCCCGCTTTTCAATCTGCCGCGTGAGATCGCGCGGCGCGCTGGTTGGGTGGACAGTCACCTCGTAGCCGCCCGCCGTAAAAATCTGAATGACCTGCATCAGGCTTCCCCGGATCTCCGAATGTCCGGCTCTGGGGTTGACAAAAAACAGCAGCTTTTTTTGCATCCACTACCGCCTCCTGTTTGCTGCAAGCGCCTTATTCGCCCGCTTCTTTCTGCGCCGCCGTATCCTCCGACGCATCTGTACCGCTTTCCTCGGTGGCCGCTTCGCTTGCCGCCGCCTCTGCCGCAGCCGCATTGGCCGCCGCACGGTCTTCCGCCTGCACGTCAAAAATTGCCGCGTTCTCCAGCGTCTCGGTCAGCGGGTACTGCTCGCGAATCGACTCTTCGAGTGCGTTCTCCCGCTCGGTCTGCAAATCGCTCTTTGCCGCCTCGAACCAGAAGACCGCTTCGCCTTTTGAGACATAATACATGACGTGATAGCCGTAGTCGGTCTTCACGATGCCGGTGTCACCGGGCTGGCGCGCGTCGTCAAAGCACCATTCGTCAAAGGGATCGACCATCTGGCCGGGATACACATCCTCGTACAGCCCGCCGTTGGAGCTGCTGCCGGGGTCCTCCGAGTTTTCGTTTGCCAGCGCGGCAAAGGAATCCTCCGTTGCTTCGCCTGCCTTCCACTCGTCCAGCAGCGCCTGTGCCTTCTGCTCTGCCTCTGCCCACGCTTCGTCGGTATACGTGCCGTCTTCGTTCTGCTCGGTCGGGATCACGAGAATGTGCCGCACGCTCACCATGGGCTTGTCGATCTTTTCAATCCGGCTCTGCGCGTAGTCCTCGGCATGCTGGTCATAGTAATCGCTGATCTCCGCGTCGGAAAACTCCATCTGCTCAACAAGCAGCTCCATGTACCGCGAAGCACGCATCGAGTCGCGCACAAACGCCACATAGTCCTCTACCGTCACGCTCGGCCCGAAGACCCGCTGCAAATACGCAAGGCCGTCTTCCATGCCGTAATAGCCCGCCGTCGCGTCCAGGCTTTCCGGAATCGCGTCGAGCTGCGCCTGATCCTCTTCGCCGAGCTCGAAGCCCGCCTTGTCGGCCTCCAGATTGATGGCCGTCATCGAGTGGAACATCGTGACTGCACTATCCAAAAATGCCTGCTGCCACGTCTGACCCTCGCTGTAGGCCTGCTCGTCGAGTCCCTTTGAGGTGTCCATGATATAGCTCAGGTACGAGCCGTAGTTATTGACAAACGTATAGTACTGCTGCCAGTAATAGAACGCGAGATCGCGGTTCGTGAGGCCCCGATCGCCGCAGGAGGCGACGACCTTGGCGAGAACCTCATCGGTCAGCTCATCCTGCGTCACGGTGTAGGACACGAAGCGCTCGGTGCTTTCCGTATCTTCCGCATTCTGCGCGTTTTCATCGGTCGTTTCCGTCACGCCATTTTCGGCGGGGGCGTCTGCATCTAGCTTGGCTGCACTCTTTTTCCCGGCAAGGAAAATCGCCGCGACGATCGCGATGACAGCCAGCGCGCCAATCACCCACACGAGCGTCGACGGCTTTTTCTTCTCCGGCGCAGTCTCCTGCGGTTCATCCCCCGACGCAGAAGCCTCATCCTCAGTCTGTTCCGCGCCGTCCGTCTCCGGCTCTTCCTCGCAGGTAAAGCTTTCCGCTTCCGAATCGGTCTGCGCCGCAGTCTCCTCCGAGGCGGTCTGTTCGGTCGGTTCTTCCGCGGAAGCCGTTTCTTCTGTTACTTCCTGTCCGCACGCGGGGCACACGCCCTCTTCCTCGGGCACATCCGCGCCGCAATGGTTACACTTTTTCATACGTTCCTTCCTTCTGCCGCACCTGCGGCATAATCTCAAAATCGCCTGTTTTCCGGCCGCAACGCGCATTTGCCGCCGGAAATGATCTGCTACAGTTTACCACATACCCCCCGCTTTTGCAACGACGAGGCCCCGGCCACGCGGTAAACAATTTGTGAATTGTGCGCCGTTTGCCGCATCCGCGCCCCGCCGTTCGTTGAAATGCGCCGGGTTTTCTGATATAATACGCGCAAAATCGGCATTTTTTAAGCCGCGCCTGTGGAAAACTCCCGCGCGTTGTGTTATAATATTGTGCTACATTGAAATCGGTCTATCGGAGGGTACTTTTTTGGAACGTCACACTACCGTTATCTCTCAGCCGGAGCTCGACCGGCAGGCGGCCACCTGCCTCGAAATCGCAAGCTATTGGAAGGCCGCGGGCCGGACCCCGCTCGCCTTTGTCGATACCTTCGGCTGCCAGCAGAACGA
>CALCJW010000042.1:0-4292 GCA_937967235.1 uncultured Clostridia bacterium | reverse complement strand
CGGCAGCGTCCTTGATCTGGGCGATTGCCCGCATACGGTTTTCGTTCTGCTTCATGGCACAGAATGTTGTCGATGCCGAGCATGGCGGCGCTCAGAAGGTCGGACTGGAGCGCGATGCGGTTGCGGTCGCGGCAGGTCAGCTGGAAGATGGGGGTAAGCCCCGCGTCCTTGAGGACCTTGCAGGTGGCAAGACCGCCCAGACGCATGACGGACGACTGGTTATCGGTGACGTTGACATAGTGAACGCCGGTAAGATATTCCTTCGCCTCTTCTACCAGGCCGTCGATATGAATTCCCTTGGGGGGGCCGATCTCGGCGGAAACTACAAACTCTCTGTTCTGAAACAGTTCCGTAATTCTCATAATTCATCACTCCTGATTATTCAGATTCTTTGGCGGCCATGGTAGCCTGATCGGTATTGAAATCATGCAGCTGCGTGGGACAGCGCAGAATGTCGAGCCGTCCCTGTGCTTTCAGGCGCTGGATGATGCGCTCCCAGCCGCAGTCCATCGTGGGGCAAACCTCGCATTTGCCGTTCTTCGTGCCGCCGCAGGGGCCGTTGACAAGGCTCTTGGAGCAGGCCGTGATGGGACAGATGCCGCCGGTCAGGTTCAGGAAGCACTCGCCGCACTGGCCGCAGTCGTATTCGAGCGGGGTCACGCCCTGGAAGCCGGGAAGCTCCACAGTATCACAGCAGGCGTAGACGGGCTTATCGTCCAGCATCTCGGAGATGGTCTGTACGCCGACGCCGCAGGAGAACACCAGAACAGCGTCTGCTTCCGCGATTTTCGCCATGGGCGCTCTCAGGCGCAGGGCGAGCTCCGTGGGGTTGCAGACATAATCGGTGGTCAGCGTGCCGACAACCTTGCCAGCCTCGGCCAGCTTTTTCTGGAGCGCGTTTGCCTCCTCCTCGGGGAAACCGACTTCCTTACAGCCGTGGCAGTTGATGATAAACACCTTGCCGGCGCAGAGGGAGGTAATGGTATCTTCGGATTTCAGTCTTGTAATCAGCATATCGTTCTCTCCCCCTTATTTCTTCTTCAGCAGGGGCATGACCAGACCCTTGGCGGCGTTGATTTTCGATACCAGAGGAATCTTGGACGAGCAGATGTACTCGCAGCACTTGCAGGAGAAGCAGTCCATGATGTTGAGAGACAAAAGCTTCTCCGCGTCGCCCAGCTGGCCGTACTTGTAGAATTCCAGAGGCTTCAGCTCCATAGGACAGACGTCTACGCAGCGGCCGCACTTGATGCACTCTTTTTCCTCGGTGTGGTCGGCGGCAATGGCGATGATGCCGTTGGAGCCCTTGATGATAGGAACGTTGGTGTCGTTGATGGGAGCGCCCATCATGGGGCCGCCCATCTTGAGGACGATGTCCTCGCCCGTCACGCCGCCGCAGTGGTCGATGATCTCCTGAACGTTGGTGCCGAGCTTGACCATGTAGTTGCCGGGGTTGCGGATGAAGTCGCCCGTGACGGATACCGCGCGCTCAACAAGGGGCATGCCCTTCTGGATCGCGTCGGAAATGGCCTTGGCGGTCGAGGTGTTGCTCACGACGCAGCCGACGTCTGCCGGCAGCTTGCCGCTGGGAACCTGACGGCCCATGACCTTCTTGATGAGCATCTTCTCAGCGCCCTCGGGGTACTGCGTCTTGGCAGCGACCACACGGATGTTATCGTAGGGCGCGACCTTCTCTTCCATGAGCGCCACAGCGTCGGGCTTGTTGTCCTCGATGAGGATGACGCCCTCTGGCGCGGAAACGGCCTTCATCATGGCGCGCAGGCCGAAGACGATGTCGTCGGCGTACTCGAGCATGATGCGGTGGTCCGCCGTTAAGTAGGGCTCGCACTCGGAGCCGTTGATGAGAACCGCGTCAATGGGCTTGCCGGGCTTCAGCTTGACATAGGTCGGGAACGTTGCGCCGCCCATGCCGACGATGCCCTTTTCCTTGACGATGTCGATGATCTCGTCGGCCGTCAGCTCCTCCAGGGGCTTGTTGGGGACGACGGATTCATGGAGCACGTTTTTGCCGTCGTTTTTGATAACGACGCTCAGAATGCCGGGGCCCTTGTTCGGATGCGTGTGCGGCTCGACAGCCACGACCGTACCGCTGACGCTGGAGTGAACGGGCGCGCCGATAAAGCCCGCCTGCTCGCCGATGAGCTGGCCGACCTTCACATAGTCGCCGGGGTTCACAACCGGATTTGCGGGCGCGCCGATGTGCATGGCGAGCGGCAGGATGACGGTATCGGGCTCCGGGAACTTCTGCAGCGCCAGATGCTCGGTATAATCCTTGTGCTCGGTGGGATGCACGCCGCCGTAGAAGCCCTCAAAGCGTCTGGCTCTGGCTTCGGTGACGTAGGCCTGGATCTCGTCGACGCTAGCCACGGAGTAGTCACGCAGCTGAACCGGCTGATGGAGGAATTCCTTCGTCCGGCCCTGCTTTTCAAGTCTCTGATAGATCTTCTCCCAAGCGCAGTCTTTTTTGGGATCGATCTCGCATTTGCCGTTTTTCGCGCCGCCGCACTGCCCGTTGACAAGACTCTTCGAGCAGTCCACGATGGGACAGATGCCGCCCGTCGCGTTCAGATAGCACTGGGCGCAGGCGCCGCAGGTCTTCTTCGTCAGTGCCATGCCATGATGGCCGACATAATTCAGAGAATTAGTTGCGGTAAACGTGGGAACCGCAGCAAGATCGGCCACCGTCTGCACGCCCAGTCCGCAGGAAACGACAACAACATTTTCCGTTCCCTCGGGGACAAGACCTGCAAGCGTTTTTTCGGTCTGGACCTTGTTGCACAGGAAGTCTACCTTGACAGAACCGGTGATGTGCTTGCCCTGCGCCTCAGCGATGGCGGTAAAGCAGCCGCAATCCGGCTCCTGCGTGGTTTCGAACTCTTTGAAGCACTTGTTGCAGGCGACGACGAAGAGATTGTCCTTCCCCGCCAGCATGCCTTCAAGCTCTTCCTGGCTCTTTAACACGTACTTGGTATAATCCAAAAAATATCACCCTCTTACATTTTTTGTTCCTCGTTTGGCTGCAAACGATTACCAACGTCGATTATAGCATACGCGCTCTGTAAAAGTCCAGCACGGCAAAGAAAATCTTTTTGAAAAGTCGGTTTTTTGTCAAAAGCGGTTAGATTCACCTAACTTTTTGTGCAGAATTTCCCACGCCATTTCAGAAACGGGATGGCTCGCGCGGATGGGCGGGAGAGTTTGCCGGACGAAAAAAACCACTGCCGCCGAAAACCTGTCGTGGCCGGGGCAGTGGTGAGCCAATATCGGGGATGCTACTTTTTTTGAAAAGTAGCCGGTTACGGTGTAATGCTGCGCGTGATGGCTGTGATCTCGCCGTTTTCGATCGTGACGAGCGTATTGTTTGCGGTAAAGCCGGCGGCTACCAATTCGGGGAGCTTTTCCGCGCCATAGGTTTGGCCCGGATGATCGGGGTCGGAGTCATCTGTCAGCGTAAAGTCGGCGGAGAGCGGAAGCTTCACCTCGCCCTTTTCCTGATAGCACTTCGCATCGTTTACGCCGAGTTCGTAGTACACGCCGTCGTCCTGCGTTGTAAGCGTCATGCCGCCCTTGGTAAGGCCGCCGTTGATGAGAACGAGAGCGCCGTCTCGCTCGACGGAGCTGACTGTCATGTCCTTCCCGCCCGCGACAATGACGCTGCCTTCGGCGAGCTTCGAGATATCGACCATATCGTAGCGGTCATAGTCGTAGACCTGAAGCGTCAGATACGTTTTGCCGTCCGCTTCTTCGATCGCGCTCTCGTCAAAGCTCGCCGCGACGCTTGCGTCGGTCAGGGCCGTAACATCGATCGCGTCGGGAAGCGGCTTGACCCTGTCGTCCGGCTCGGCAGCGTCTTCCGCCGGTTCCTCGGCAGCGTCCGCGGGTTCTGCAGCGTCTGCGGGTTCTTCCGTGCCGGTCTGTTCGGTCTGGTTCGTTTCTTCCGACGTGCTTTCTGTCGTGGTTTCAGGTACTTCAGCAGTCGTGTTTGATTTCGATGTACAGGCACAGAGCGCAAGCAGGCCCAGCGCCAGTAACATGGCAAACAGTTTTTTCATTTGCAATCTTCCTTTCCGGGGTATTTCGCTTTTTGTAAAGCGTTGTCGAAAGAATACATGGCAAATGTGACGATTCCGAGAAGGAAGTTTGGATAGAGTGTAAAAATTCTTTGAACGCCCGGGCGTCCGCAACGAAAAAATGTCCTCCGGAGGGAGTCTCCGGAGGTAATACCATTAAGTTAATCGATAATTCCCTGAAGGAAGCAAGGCGGGGAGCTT
>CALCJW010000041.1:0-5761 GCA_937967235.1 uncultured Clostridia bacterium | reverse complement strand
TTTTGTCCGCCTGATAACTCCCGAATCGGATGCTCCATTTCATCTCCGGCGGCATGGCGCAGCGTGTGACGATTGCGCTGGCAGCCTGCTCCCGGGCGCGGCTTCTGATCGCGGACGAGCCGACCAACGGACTGGATGAAAATGGTCGAGCGCAGTTTTTTTCGCTTCTGGATTCCATTTTCCCGAATGCGGCAAAGCTCATCATTACGCACGACATTTCCGTCGCCGCACGCTGTGACCGGGTTCTGGTTCTGTGCGGCGGGCGGATGCTGGAAACGGGAACGGTGGATGCTGTTTTAGGTACTCCGCACCATCCGTATACGAAGGCGCTTCTGGCCGCGCAGGTCGCAAACGGGATGCAGCCTTCGCCCATTCTGCGCGAAGGTGTATCCGGCTGTCCGTTTTACGCCCGCTGCCCGGAGGCGGAGGAAGCCTGTCTGAACGGCGCGATGTCAAAACACACGGATGGGAAGACAGAATGGTGGTGCTGCCATGCTTGAGATCAAAAACTGCTGCAAGGCATTTGGGGACCAGACGGTTCTGCAGGATGTTTCCTTGACCATTCCCGGCGGAAGTATTATCGGGGTATCCGGCGCGAGCGGCATCGGAAAATCGACGCTTGCAAAAATTCTCTGTGGTGTGACAGCACCCGACGCGGGGGAGGTTTTCCTTGACGGCCAGCTGCTTGTGTCCGAAAAAAGCAACTATGACAGAAGACGCGGCCTTTCTATCCAGATGGTTTATCAGCAGCCGTATGCCACGCTTGACCCTTCGCAGAAAATCGGTGTGGGGCTGCGGGAGCTGATTTCCTATCATCGTCTGACGAAAAACGGGCAGGAGACAAAGACACTGATTGCAGATATTCTGGCGCAGATGCAGTTGCCTTCCAAAATCCTCGCTCATCTGCCGCGGCAGATCTCCGGCGGCGAAGCGCAGCGTGTGGCGTTGGCGCGCTGCCTGCTTTTAAGCCCGAAGCTTCTGATTTTAGATGAGGCAACGTCGATGCTGGATGTGTCTACGCAGGCCAATCTTCTGACGCTTGTAAAAGCGCAGATGATCCCCAACGGCGGGGCTTTGCTGTTCATCAGCCACGACCGGGCGCTGACGGATTTTTACTGTGATACGGTCTATGAATTTGACGAAGACCACCGGCTGAAAGAGGTGCGGGCGTGAAGGATTACAGAAAAAATGTGCGGCTTGCGCTCGTGTGCTTTCTGCTGGTCGTGGTTCTGAATTTTTTCTTGCCGCGGCTGCTGCCGGGCAACCCTGTGGCGTACTTAACGGGCTTTTCCGAGCAGGACATGACGCCTGCGCAGGTGGCATATTATGAAGACGCGCTGCATCTGAACAAATCTCTTCCGGTGCAGTTCGGCTTCTATTTGCGGTCGCTGCTGGACGGGACTCTCGGATATTCGTATAAAAAGGACGCAGCTGTCTCAGCGCTCATCGGCGAGAAAATCGGCTATACGCTGCAAACTACGGTTCCGGCGGTGCTGCTTTCGGCGGGGATTGGCCTTCTCTGGGGACTTCGGTGCGGGTACAAAAAGGATTCGCTTGCCGATCGCTTTTCCACAACAGCGCTGATCATCCTCAACGCCGTGCCGACGTTTTTAATTGGGCTGGGTCTTATGATCGTATGCTGTTTTCAAAACCGGCTGCTGCCCTATACAGGGCTCAACTCCCCGGAGGCTGTGCGCGGCACGGCGGGGTATGTATGGGACAGGGTTCTGCATCTGCTGCTGCCGGTCGTGACGTTGACACTGGCGGCGCTTCCCAGCCGGTATCTGCTCGTGCGCAACATGGCGGCAAGCGCGTCGGACGGGAAAGACATTTTGTACGCAAAGCAGCGGGGACTTCCGGACGGCGTCATTCGCCGGAATTATCTCCTGCGCTCGATTGTGCAGCCGTTTCTCACGATGCTCGGCATGAGCGTGTCGCTCTGCGTGGGCGGCTCGGTCGTGATCGAAAAAATTTTCTCCATCGGCGGGATGGGTTCGCTGCTGACAGAGGCGGTCTATACGCTCGATTATCCGCTCATGCAGGGCATTTTGTTTGTGACGACGTGTATCATGGTGCTGTCGATTTTGCTTGCTGATTTTTTGTGTCTGCTCCTTGACCCCAAACGGAGATTGGAGGGCAGAGCATGAGAAAGAAAGGCCTTTTGCCGCTTGTGTTGGGACTTTTGCTGCTGACCGTTTTTGCGCTCGCCGCGTTTGCACCCGAGATTTTTACAAACTATGAGCAAAAAGAGCTGTTCACGAAGTGGCTTCCCATAAGCCGGGAGCATTTGCTCGGCACAAACGCGATGGGTTATGACATTTTGACCGAGCTCATTTACGGCGCACGGCAGACGCTGCTGGTCGGCGTCTTGAGCAGTATTCTGACGCTGATTCTGGGGGCAGGTATTGGGATTCTGGGAAGTTTTCACAGCTGGGTCGGGAAGGTTTTCAATGGCCTCATTCAGATTTTTGTGCTGCTTCCAAAGCTCGTTACGCTCATTGTTCTGGCGACGTTTTTTGGAAGTTCCGCCGCGCACCTGATCGTCCTGATCGCGGCGTTCAGCTGGGTCGGCACGGCGCGCGCCGTGCGCGCAAAGGTTTTGCAGCTGCACACGCAGCCGTTTATCGAGAGCTGTCGCATTCTCGGCTACAGCCGCGCCCATATTGCCGTGCGGCACATCCTGCCGAACCTGTCAGACGTGCTGCTCTCGCGCTTCCTGCTTGGGGTGAACAGCTGCATTATGATGGAGTCGACGCTCTCGTTTCTGGGGCTTGGCGATCTCTATCGCCCGACGTGGGGCACGATGGTCAATTTTGCGTACAAGCGCGGCGCATTTCTGCGGGGCGCGTATCAGTATCTGCTGGCCCCCGGCGTGTGCGTCATGCTGCTATGCCTGGCATTTTACCTGATCAGTCTCTGGCTGACCGCCAGAAAAGAAACCATTTTGGAGGCGTAACATGGGAAAATACTTTGCAGACGTTCATGCGTCATACAAAAGCCAGTTTGAGAATCTACCGCATGGGCTTTCCGACACGGACGAAATTCTCACCTGCCGCGCAAAGCCGCAGACGTATGAAACGCTTCTGGAGCTGGCGGACGCGCTGTGCTGGCAGCTGCGCTTCCGGGAGGCGATCGACGCTTTGACGCAGGCAGTCAAGCTGGAGCCGGAACGCATGGAAGCCTATCGCAAGCGCGGACCCAAGTATCTCGATACGCTGCAATTTGAACAGGCGCTCACGGATTATACGCACTGCGAACAGGCAGACGGCGTGAGTGTGATGTCGCGCTATCGCATCGGCATGGCGCACTATCTGATGGGGAAGTATGGAGACGCGATCTGCGCGTTTTCAGATTCTCTCGCCATCGCGCCGCAGGACGATGATATGTATATTGCGGATGTCTACTGGCTGGTACTTTCGCAGCTTCGTGCCGGAAAAGCGGACGCAGCGCAGAAGACCTTGCGGCAGCATTATCGCCCTGATATGTACGTCGGCCACCACACGGCATACGAAAAGGCCATGCGCGCGGCGGCGGGGTATGCGTCGATGGATATACTGGCGGAGCTGGACGCGGAGCCGGATGATCTGCAATACGCCATGACGGCTTACGGCCTGTGCGTGCTGCTGCAAGCGCATGACGAGAAGGAAAAAGCCGATGCCTTGCGCGAAAAACTACTTAAGCGCGACGGCTTCTGGTTCTGCTTCAGCTACCTTGCTGCCTATCATGACCAGACCAAAAACAGAGACTGACTACTGTTTGACTACTATTGTCTGCGAAGTTTCAAAAGCTGGTTTACCCTGTGTTTTCAATGGTTTTCAAGAAATTCAGAAAAAACAGGTGTTGTCGGTAAAAACCGTACAACCCTTGAAAACACAGCATTTTATCAGGATACGCCTGAAAACTCCGACTCTGTAGGTCGCACGTTCGAATCGTGTCGGGCGTACCAAAAATTCCGTAAAATCATATGATTTTACGGAATTTTTATATAAAATTGTTCAAATTATCTGCTTTTACAGCGTAGCGCAACCGGATAAAGCTTTTCGGCAGCGAGCTCAGATCTCCAAGCTGCTTTGCATAATTTGGCTGGCGGCTTTCTTGTTCTTATCAAACGCGTGGGTGTAGATATCCAGCGTGGTAGACGGTTGACTGTGTCCGAGAAGCCCCGCGACCGTGCCGACGTCCGTGCCGCTGGCAATGAACAGACTTGCCGCCGTGTGACGCAGGCTGTGGACGTTCAGGTCGGTAGGCAGATCGTTCGCCTTGAGAATTTTCTTAAAGCGCCAGGTAAACGTCGAAGGCGTCATCGGCAGCTTCATGCCTTTTCTGCGGAACACATAGTCGTCTTTGGTCTGCTTGCGCCGGTCATAACGCTCCGTTTCGGCGGCGCAGAAGGCTTCGTATTCACACAGCAGGCTTTCCATTTCGGCGGAGAAGTACACATAGCGATTTCCGGCTTTCGTTTTCGTAGCTTTGACGATAATTTCGTCGCCGGTCTGTTTCTCAATTCAAAATGTTACCGATTGCCATGATGAATTGTAATAGTTCCTTGGATGGCTCCTTGGCATAGATCAGGCCGTAGGGCATGGTAAAGTCCCACTCCACCGGGATGGTGGCAAGCAAGGGGTGGACGTCCTTCCAGCAGTCGGCGGATAGGATAAGATCCTGTGTCGTGACCAGCCGGTTAAAAAACGGAATGTCCAGCACGTCCCCCTCTTGGAGACGAATCTGCGGAAACTGTTCCAGATAGTCTCCCACCCGGTCAAGGTAGGGCGTGTTGTTCCGCTTGCTCAAATAGATCGTCTGCCCGAACAGGTCGGAAACCTCCAATTTTTCCTTTGCCGCCAGCGGATGCAGCTTGGAGCAGGCGATTTTCAGCGGCAGGTCGCACAGATGGAAGGAATTGTAGCGGTCGCCCCAGTAGTTCGTGTCATAAGGGCAGGACAGGAGGTCAATTTTGTCTCCCAAGTTGGACAAAACCTCCTGAAATTCCGGAATGGTATCCTGAAACGGCACGATCTTCAGACAGAGATTGGGATAGAGCGCCGACGCTTTGTGCCAGTGCTCGAGCAGAATATGGACTGGGCAATGCAGGTATTCCGGTAAAGGGGCGTCAAAAGCATTGAGGTAAAGGTCGTCGCCGGAAACAACGCAATCCGGCTGTACGAAAAGTACGGCTTTCGGAGAAGCGGCACATTGCTTATTACGATCAGAAAATTATCATGGAGATCGCAAAGAGAACCTCTAGCCCCGGACGCTGACCTCTGCCGCATCTTCGCCGTCCATCAGCTCCGGGAGCGTCACGCGGAGCGCACCGCAGAGCATCTGGATGACGCTGTAAGCTGGCATACATTTGCCGGTTTCCTTTGGAGATGGTCTTGCTGGACACGCCAAGCTGCTGCGCCAGCTGCTCCTGCGTGAGATTTTGTTCCTTACGCTTGCGCGCGATATAGCTGCCGATGGCTGTCTGGTTTATTTGAAATGCCTCCTGTGCTGAAGATGCTCCGGGCATAGCGCAAAGCCGGGGAAGAAACCATCCCCGGCGGAAGATTCTGTGCGAAATACAGGCTAATGCAGCGCTTTTGTGGGACAGACCTTCGTGCATTCGTAGCAGAGGATGTGCTCCGTCCCGTTTTTCCGCTTACGAGATTCCCGGTTACGG
The DNA here is from genome assembly GCA_937967235.1 of uncultured Clostridia bacterium. Classification (GTDB taxonomy): domain Bacteria; phylum Bacillota; class Clostridia; order Oscillospirales; family Oscillospiraceae; genus CAG-170. Next base: position 102 of record CALCJW010000041.1, on the reverse strand, counting down.
TGATGAAAACGCTCATGTAAAAGAGGTCCTCGTTGTAGTTGGCGATTCCATTCTTGATAAAATAGCCCGCCTGTATGGAATTGGTCAGCTCCTCATAATCGG
>CALCJW010000040.1:0-29422 GCA_937967235.1 uncultured Clostridia bacterium | reverse complement strand
GCTCTTTGGTGTCGTAGCCGCACATGATGGCGCTGACAGCCGGACGCGTCAGCGCGTAGTGAATGCACTGCACCGGACTCAGGCGCACGCCGAACGGAGAACGCTTTTCGTCAAACAGTCTGCCGCCGGCGAAGCCCTTCATGACTGTGATGCCGACGTCATTTTCTTCACAGATGCGGTATAGCTTCGCGCGGTCTGGGTCCGTTCCCTTGAGTCCCGCGTCAAATGTTTCCGCAAACATCGTGTCAATATTCTCGCTCGCGGGCAGCATATCAAAGGCCGGATTGATGCTGAAGAGAATCATCTCCACATACCCGGACTCGGCGGCTTTCCTGGCGACCTTTGGGTTGTGGGAGCTCATGCCGATGTGGCGGATCACGCCGCTGTTTTTAAGCTCCATGACGTAACCCAGATAGTCCGAGTGCTGCATCTGCTCCCACTCTTTTTCGGAGTCCACATAGTGAATCATGCCGAGGTCAATATAGTCCGTCTGCAAGCGACGCAGAAGGTCCTCAAACGCGGGGCGGACATATTTCATGTCGCGCGTCCTGAAATACTGCTCGTCCTTCCATGTAGAGCCGATGTGTCCCTGAATGTACCATTGTCTGCGGTTATCTTTGATACCTTTGCCGATGATGTCTCTCGACTTCGGGTCAGGCATCCAGCAATCTAAAATGTTGATGCCCTGCGCGGACGCATAGTGAATCAGGTCGATACCGTCCTCCTCCGGGTGGCGCTCCAACCACTCGCCGCCAAAGCCAATTTCGCTGACTTGCAGTTCCGTTTTTCCCAATCTTCTGAGTTTCATGTTCTTTTCTCCATCGTATTCTATTGCATTCTTATTTATTTCTCTTTTGACCTAATTTTCGGCTGATATTGCATGTTCGACACGTTATAGACGGTGATAAATGCCTTCGGGTCTTCGCGGTTGATAAACGTCATCAGCTTCTGATACTCACTTTTATCGACAATGGTGATAATCTCATTGTGCTTTTCAAAGTTATACGCGCCGATAGCCTCATAGATCGTCGCGCCGCTGTGCAGGTCGTTGATGATAAACTTCCGGAGTTCTTCTTCCTTCTCGGTGATGATGCAGACGCGGCGCTTTTTGTTGTGGTCGAAAATAAAGTTGTCCAGAACAATGCCGTTAAAATAGGTGCCAAGGACGCTCAGAACCACGGTTTTCTTGTCGTAGACAAACGCGGCCGAAAGCGCCACACACATGCCTGCCAGCGACATGGCTCTTCCCAGCTCCACGTGCAGATATTTGTTTAGAATCTTCGCCACGATGTCCAGTCCGCCGGAGGACGCGTTCCGGTTAAACAGGATGCTCAGACCGATGCTGACCACCAGAATGTAGCAAAGCACATCGAGCTCCTGACTGCCCGTCATGGAACTGAAATTCGGGAACACAAGCTCAAACAGCCCTATGAATAATGGCAGCAGGATACTCGTATAGACAGTCTTTGCGCCAAACTCTTTTCCGCAGGTTAGAAACCCGATGATCAAGAGCACCACGTTCAGAATCATTGTGATGGCTGACAGCGGCAGCGGAATAAAGTTGGACAGCACAATGCCAAGGCCTGAAATGCTGCTGACGGACGTGTGACTCGGCACTAGAAAAAAGAAGACCGCTGCCGCGATAATCGCCACCGCCGCGGTCAGGATTATAATTTCTTTGATCAGTTCTGCGTAATGCAGCTTTTGATTTTGCATCGCTGCGCCTCCGATGTTTGATTTGTATTTATATATCATATCATACTTTTGTTCCGGTTACAATGTGCCGCGAACACGCCCAGTGTGCATTTTGTCTTGCAATCTCTATTTTGATGATGTACAATATTGTCTGTAAAATTATAATAACGAAGTAGACATGTATGGTGGAGCCGAGGCTGATTTGGGAGGACGAGAATGGACGAACCGGTGAAAAACGAGCTTCAGCTATTCGAAGACCAGAAAATCCGCGTGGCCTGGGACGCAGCGCGGGAGGAATGGTATTTTTCCATTGTGGACGTGGTTACGGTTCTGACCAACAGCACAGACCCAACGGCATACTGGCGCAAGCTGAAGCAGCGGCTAAAGGCAGAGGGCAACGAAACCGTGACAAACTGTCACGCTTTGAAAATGCGGGCGGCGGACGGTAAAAACCGCCTCACCGACGTTGCCGACACCGAACAGCTTCTGCGCATCATCCAGTCCATTCCCTCCAAGAAAGCCGAGCCGTTCAAGGCGTGGCTGGCGATGGTCGGACGGGAACGCATTGAGGAAACCATCGACCCGGAGCAGGCGATCGACCGCGCGCTGGAAACATATCTGAAAAAGGGCTATTCCGAGGAATGGGTACATCAGCGGCTGCTTGCCATCCGCATCCGAAACGAGCTGACAGACGAATGGAAAAAGCGCGGCGTGCAGAAAGGCAAGGAATACGCCATTCTGACGGACGAGATCACCCGCGCGTGGGCTGGCATGAACACGCGGCAGTATAAAAACCTCAAGGGCTTGAGAAAGGAAAATCTCCGTGACGATATGAGCGATCTGGAGTTGGTGCTGACCATGCTGGCAGAAGCGTCCACGACCGATATTGCGAAAGCGGAACAGCCGCAGGGCTTTGACGAAAATCAAAAGGTCGCCCGGCGCGGCGGTAATGTCGCGGGCGTTGCGAGAAAAGCGCTGGAAGCAGAAACAGGCAAAACCGTCGTTACCGCGCAGAACGCCGAGAGCTTCCGCCAACTCGTCACGGACATTGTCACAGACGCGGCGCAGCTGCCGGAGCAGACGGAGGGAGACACAAATGGGAAATGAGATTGCCAATCGCGGCGAAATCCTGCTGTACAGCGACGAAAGTGGGAAAGAATTTATCAGTGTTGTGTTCAAGTATGAGACATTTTGGCTGACGCAAAGGGCGATGGCGGAGCTGTTTGGCTGTACGGCGGACAACATCTCTCTGCACTTGAAGAATATCTTCGTGGAAAGTGAATTGGTTCGGGAAGCAGTTACCGAGAAATTCTCGGCAACTGCCGCCGATGGAAAAAACTATCTGACACAGCACTACAATCTCGACGCCATCATTGCGGTCGGCTATCGCGTGAACTCCAAAAAGCAGGACGCGGCGTACATTTTCGAATTTGACCGCCAGACGGAGCAATATCTCAAGGGTGAATGCAAATGATTGAACGCTTTGACATTGCGGGGTATGCCCGCATTTCGGTCGATGAAGAGCTCGACCGCGACAATGTGTCGATTGAAAACCAGAAGTCCATTCTTTCGGACTTCGTAAAAACGCACTTTCCAAACAGCACGCTGACGTTTTTTGAGGACCGCGACCGTTCCGGCTACACGTTCGAGCAGCGCGAGGGGTATCAGGAAATGCGCCGGGGGCTGATGAGCCACAAATACGACATTCTCATCGTCAAGGATTTCTCGCGCTTCTCCCGCCGCAATTCCCGCGGACTGGTGGAACTGGAGGATCTGCGCGACGCGGGCGTGCGGATCATTTCGGTCGGCGACAACATCGACTTTCCGAATGACGACGACTGGCTGAAAATCCAGTTCCAGTTTTTAATTAACGAAATGCCCGTCACGGACACGTCGAAAAAGGTGCGCAGCGTCGTGAAGCGGCGGCAGGAGGAGGGGCGATGGCTCTGCGCCGCGCCGTATGGCTATATTCTGAACAAGCAGCAGATCTTTGAGGTCGTGCCGACCGAGGCGGAGGTTATCCGGACAATTTTCAAGCTATACCTGGACGGCTGGGGCTATAAGAAGATTGCGAACTACCTGACGGACAACAACGTACCCACACCGCGCATGTCCGAGTGTGAGCGCCGCGCCGCCGCCGGGGAGCCTGTCCGCCGCAAGACGAAAGCGGCCTGGGCGATTGTCACGGTGCAGGGGATTTTAGATAACGATTTTTATATCGGTACGCTGCGGCAGGGAAAATTCACGCGCGTGAAAATCAACGGCAGCGACCGCAAGCTGGACGAGCGCGAGCACCGCGTCTTTGAGCACCACCATCAGGAAATCATCGACTACCGCACGTTTGCAACGGTGCGCGCGCTGCGCGAAAGCCGCTCGACGAACAATTATCGCGGCGTGAAAGTCAATGACAACGTGTACTCCGGTTTGCTGGTTTGCGGCGACTGCGGCAGTCCGATGTTCGCTATGAGCCGGAGCGATTTAGCGCCGGCCTACACCTGCGGAACGTATCACCGCCGCGGCCTCAAGGGGTGCACGAGTCACCATATCCGCGTGGAAACGCTCGACGCGCTGGTCAAGGACTATGTGCGCAAGGTGCGCGACAATTCCAGCAGCATGCTTGAACGGCTGAACGCCGATTTAGAGAAGGAACAGGCCGACATTGCGGAAACGAAGCGTACGGAAGAAAACCTGGAAGCCTTGCTGCTTGAGAAGCAGGAGGAGCTGAAAGCGACCAAGCGCCAGCGCATTCGGGACATCATGAAGCACCCGGAGCAGGAGAAACTCTTGGAGGAAACCTACGACGAGCTGGAAGCGGAGCTGACGCAGCGCATCGCGGGCATTCAGCACCAGATCGAATTTGCCAGCGACAAGCGCAACACCATCATCCGCATCAACCGCGTGGCAAAGACCGCCATCGACGTGTTCAATGACATTCTGGAAAAGCCGGCGCTTGACCGTAATGACCTGAATTTAATGATTGAAAAGATCAGGGTCTACGAAGATCACATCGAGGTGCAGCTCAAGGCGGACATCGACAGCCTGCTCAAAACCGGTGCGCTTCCGGAGGACACCGGAAATTTTAAGTCAGACACGGAGAGTAACGAATTACACCTTGTAGGGACGGACGCGGCTTCTCGCCCGCGGGTTGATGTGGGCATCGACCCCTACGAGATAGAAAGCGCCCATTCGGGCATCGATCCCTACGAAACCGAAATCGTCCAGAGGGCCAAAAACCATGAGGACAAGGTTTTCCGTGTCAGTGTTATCAGCAGCGGCGACCCGTTGGAGATTTATACGGAGAAGGACGGCGAGGTCATTTTTAAAAAGTATTCCCCGATGGGCGATCTGACGGACTTCGCCGCGCAGATCTGCGAGTCCATCGGCAAGAACACCGGCCACATCGCCGCCGTTTCCGACCGGGACGCTGTCATTGCGGCCTACGGCGTGCAGCGGCGCGAGCTCATGGACAAGCACTGCTCGCAGGAGCTCGAGCAGCTTATGGAGGCCCGAAAAATCTATCGCTATCAGCCGGGGCAGGCAAAAATTTACCCCTCCGATGCGTCGGAGCGGTACTATCTTGGTGTGAGCGCGCCGATTTTATCCGAGGGCGACCTGATGGGCTGCGTGATGCTGCTTCTCGAGGAGCAGGACGCGCCGCTTGGGGAAGCCGAGCAGAAGCTCGTGCAGACCGTCGCAGGCTTTTTGGGCCGGCAGATGGAGAATTAAACACGCATCCGGGACGTCCGTAGGGGGTGATGTGGGCATCGCCCCCTACGCGCTGGTTTTCGGATATCCCGTATACGCGCGGAAAACCGCAAAATCCCGGAAGTGCGGCTTTTTTCGTGCGTTCTATTGATATTCTGCGTCATTTGGACTAAAATAGTCGCAGAAGGTTCAAAATACGTCGGGAGGCGGAGAGAAAATGGACTATGTGACAGAAGCGAAGGCGCTCGGGTTTACGGACGCGGCGTTCATGCCGGTACGGGAGCTCGTGATCGTGCCGGAATACCGCGTGTTCTGCGAGGAAAATCTCTGCGGGAACTATAATGTGCTGCCTGCCTGTCCGCCCGCGAGCGGAACCGTCGAAGAAATGACGACCCGCATGCGGCAGTATGAGACGGCGCTCGTTCTCATGGTCGAGCATACGCCGAAGGACTATACCGATCGTCAGGAGCAGAAGGCGGCCAAGCGGCACCAGAACGAGCTGACCGAGCAGCTGATTGGCCGCATGCGCGAAAATGGTACGACGGATACGCTCATGATGGGTGCGGGCCCCTGGAAAACGGCGTCCTGCATGTCGGCCTACTGCGTGAACGCGCAGAAGATGGCGGACTTTGTGGGCATGAAGTGCTGGGATAACGACGGGAAAATCCGCTATTTCTCGCTGATTCTGTTCTGAACGCTTGATTTGCAGGCCGCTTTGCGGTAGAATCAAAAAGAATACGGCGCAGAATCTGCGCAGACAAAAGCAGGAAAGGAATCAAGATGGACTTAAAGGATATCGAATTGCAGATCTGCCCGCACTGCGGCGGAGACGGCATTCTGGAGGATGAAAACGGCTGGTGCTGCTATGTGACGTGCATGGACTGCGGCGCGCACACCGCGCAGGTCGATTACCATACGCCGGACGAGCGTCTGGATGCGGCCAAACGCGCCGCCACGCTCTGGAACATCGGCAAGGTCGTCTCAAGTCATCCGGGCGAATAAGAAACCCAATACGTATAAAAATCCCGTCAGCGACATGCTCGCTGACGGGATTTCTTTTTCTATTAACCTGCCGCGCTCTGGGAATTGCCCTCGAAGGTTTCGATGCGGCGGATTTTGCCGCCGATGGCGGAGAATTTGCCGATGATGTCCTCATAGCCGCGCTCGATATAATGCGCGTCCTCAATCGTCGTTGTGCCCTCGGCGCACAGCGCTGCAATCACCATCGCCGCGCCCGCACGAAGGTCGCACGCACGCACCTCGCAGCCGTGCAGCTGCGTCACGCCGTCGATGACCGCCGTCTTACTTTCCACCTGAATGCTCGCACCCATGCGGTTGAGCTCGGCGGTGTAGCGGAAACGGTTGTCGTAAATGCCCTCGGTCACAAGGCTTGTCCCCTCGGCCAGCGCCATACACACGGCGATCTGCGGCTGCATGTCGGTCGGAAAGCCCGGATACGGCATGGTCTTCACATTCGAGCGGCGGAGCCGGTGGTCGGCTTCGACCCGGATTGCGTCGTCGTACTCCGTGACCTTTGCGCCCATCTCGCGCAGCTTCGCGGTGATGCAGTCGAGGTGCTTCGGAATGACGTTATCGACCGTCACATCGCCGCCCACGGCAGCCGCCGCAGCCATATAGGTTCCGGCCTCGATCTGGTCGGGAATGATCGTGTAATTGCCGCCCTTCAGCTGGCCAACGCCGCGAACCTTAATGACATCGGTTCCCGCGCCGGATACCTTCGCGCCCATGGCGTTCAGGAAGTTCGCAAGGTCAACGATATGCGGCTCCTTCGCGCAGTTTTCGATGATCGTCATGCCGCTGCAAAGAACGGCAGCCAGCAGAATGTTCATCGTCGCGCCGACGGAAACAATGTCAAGGTACACATGGCCGCCCTGGAGGCCGCCATCGGGCGCATCTGCGCAGACATAGCCGCCCAGCTGCTCGACGCTCGCGCCCATCGCCTCAAAGCCCTTGATGTGCTGGTCGATGGGACGCACGCCGAAATTGCAGCCGCCGGGCATGGCGACGCGCGCGTGGCCAAAGCGTCCGAGCTCTGCGCCGATGAGATAGTAGGAAGCGCGGATGCGGCGCACAAGATCGATGGGTGCCGTAGCGTTGCGCACGTGCGAGCAGTCGATCTCGAGCGTGTTCCGGCCGAAGCGGCGGATGTTCGCGCCCATATTTCTTAAAATTTCAAGCAGCAGCCGGACGTCTGAGATATCCGGAACATTTTCAATGCGGCAAACGCCGTCGACCAGCAAGCTCGCGGGCAGAATCGCGACCGCCGCGTTCTTTGCACCCGAAATATTGACATGACCAGACAGGCGGGTTCCGCCCTGCACGATATATTTAATCAAAGTTCAAATCCCTCGATCGGAAGTATTTCCTGAAAGCTCAGAAGTTACGATGCCAATTCATCCATTTGCATGGAAATTTTACTTGCGCACCCCATAAGAATACCACAGGCGCGCGGCAATGTAAAGGAAAAATGACAATTCTGGAACAAAATTCTTCATAAATTTTTAAGAATTTCGACACGGACGTTCGCGCCCTTACGACACCAGCTGACGTACCTCGCGCGTAATACCGCTGACATGGAACGTGCCCGCGTCCGTTTCGATCCGCCAGACCGGCACAAAGCGCATCGCGCTCGAGGCCGTTTCCGAGTGAACGTACCCCTGCTCGCAGGAAAGAATTTCACTTCCCACCCAGCCGAGGCTGTCGCGGCTCGAAAGCAGGCACACCAGCGCGTCCGCGCAGGAGATGCACGCATTTTCCGACACGCGCACCGTCTCGCCCGCCGGATAAAACGTCCCGTCCACGCGGGAAAGGGCGCTGTTGCGGTAGGTGAACGTAAGCGCGCTTTCAAAAACGGGCACGCCGCAGAGGCTCTGTACCGCCGTCACGCTGTAGACCCCGGCAGATTCGCGCAGCGGCTCTGAAACGGACGCAACGGCAAAATCCATCGAGCGAAGATAGCGCTTCGTCGCGCGCGCCAGATCGTGCGCCTGCGTTGCGCCGGTCAGCCTTGCGGTCAGCTCCCCGGCGCGGCTGAGCTGCATCGAGCCGAGCTCGGAGGTGCAGCTTGCAAGCATCCGGGCGGCCGTTTCCCCGGCGGTATATTTGCTGCCGAGAAGCGCCTGCGCGGCGTTGGACGCGTCCGGATTTTCAATCTCGATGGCATAGAGCGTCTGGCTGCTTGGAAGGCCCGACGCGTCCAGCGTCAGACCGTAGGAGGAATAGAGCGCCTCGAGCTTTTCGTGGACGTTTCGCTCCGCGCCCGTTCTGGCCGCCTGCGTCGGCACAACTGCGGGCAAAAGCCCCAGAACGCCGAGCAGCAAAATGAGCAGAATCAGATTTTTGATCCTGGAAGCAGACATACCGGCACCTCCCCTACGACCGCCATCCGGCCGTTACGCCGGAGGAGGTATCGCTGTAGATGAGCCCCAGCTCACTGCCGTCCGGCAAAATTGCCGCCGCCTGCGCGGGCGGGAGAACGGAGACGGTCTGGGTCGTGAGCGTATACGTGCGCAGAAGGAGCCTCACCTGCACGATGGACGCGCCCGAGAAGCGGATTTCCGCGCCGTGGCCGCCAGAGGGGTAGACGGGAATGCCGTTTAAATAGTAGTCGAACGTGCAGACCGTTTCCGAACCATCCTTTTGAAGCCCGGTCAGATACAGCCGCGCGTCGCCGGAAGCGCCCGCCGTCATTGTGGAAAGAAGGCTTCTCGCGCATTCAACGAGGTCGGCTTCCTCACCCGACGCGGCGCGAAAGCGCGTGACCTGCCCGTCGGAGCGGAGCGTGAGCTCGCCCGCAGCAGAGATGGAGAGGGCGTAGCCGGTTTCCGTATAGGTCGTGTTGCCTGCGTCGTCGGTGTAGCGCGCATCGCCGTAGGGGTTAAAGCCAAGGCTCGAGGCAAGCGCGTCCGAAAAGCGCGCGTCGCAGGGATTTGCCGCTGAGGCCTCATGGATGGCAGGCGTCTGCCCGGGAAGCAGGCTCAAGGGCGCGAGCGTGTCAAAGCGGGACTGCGCGTCTTCAAAGGCGAAGAAGCTTCCGTCCGGCGTGCAGCTTTGCAGCAGCTGCTCGAGGCTTTCTGCGCGCATCTGCGTCTGGCAGGAGAAAAGCTCCTCGCCGACAAGATAGAGCGTCACATACACGCCGTCCCCGGCCAGAATGAACCAGCGGCTCTGCGTGTCCAGATCAGTATCCACATGCAGCCATGAAGCGGCAAGCGTGGATGAGATTTCGCCCGGATAGCAGAACGCGACCGAGGTTTTCCCGAGCGCCTCCTGCACGCGAAGCGCGCTTGTCCGCTCTGCATCCTGCGCCGTTTCCAGCGCCTGCCCGAGCGCTGCGCCGAACTGCTCAAACGACGCGTCCAGTGTGGAGAACGAATACTGAAAGCTCGTCCGCCCGGCGGGGTTCCGTACGGAAACGGAAACCGGCTGGGCCGCGCCCGTGACGCTTCCTGCGTCCGCCATCGGCGTATCGGTCAGATCACCCTGCGAAATGCCCATCAGCGAGGCAAACGGACGCATAAGAGCCGCCAGCCACGGCGTATCGGTCACTGTCTTGACCGGAAGCGCCAGCACCGTCAGCGCCAGCAAAATGACCGCCAGCAGCGCAATGAGCACGTTCTTCGCGCGCTCGACCCAGCGATTATTGTGCATGGTTTGCCTCCTTTCTCGGATAATACGTGAACTGTTTCGATGGTGCTCGTAGGGGCGGACGCCTCTGTCCGCCCGCCGAAGAATTGTCCGAAACACGAAACCCATCGGCGAATTCGTTGGTACCCAAGGGCGGAAAGCCGCGTCCGCCCCTACGGATTTTTTTGGAGATTTCCCGGTTATGCGTAGGGGCCGATGCCCACATCGGCCCGTTGGAAAGTTCCGAATTCGTCGAGGATTACCATAAAATCGGTCCGTCCTGCCGGGGCGATGTTGGCATCGCCCCCCTACGCAATGGGTGTTTGTGCGTCGCGAAAAACGCAAAACTACTTCTCAGGCGGGGCGGCGGGGAGGGTGATGCGCACGTCGGTTCCCTCGCCGTAGACGGAGTCGATTTTGATTTCGCCCTTGTGCTGCGAGAGAATCTCGCGGGCGATGGAAAGACCGAGACCTGTGCCGCCCGACTCGCGGCTCCTGGCTTTATCGACGCGATAGAACCGCTCAAAAAGGCGCGGCAAATCTTTTTCGGGAATGCCGATGCCGTTATCCGTCACGCGGACGAAGACGGATTTTCCGCTGCTGCCCGCGTAAATTTCGATTTTGCCGCCGTCGGGGGTATATTTGATGGCGTTCGAGACGATGTTCATGACCACCTGCTCGATGCGCTCGCGGTCGCCCATGACGTCTGGGATGTCGTCTTCACAGTGGAAGAGCATCGTGTGGTGGTGGTTCTGCTCGGCGTTTAAGCGCGCGGCCTCGTAGACATTCGAGATGGCCTTCGCGAACGAGAACCGGGAGATGTTCATCTCCATCTTGCCGTAGTCGATCTTGCTGAGCGTCAAAAGATCCTGCACGATGCGGGTCATGCGGTCGGCTTCATTGATGATGACGCCCATGAAATTATCGTGAAGCTCGCGGGGGAGATCATCTCCTGCGGAGACGATCGTCTCGGCGTAGGATTTGATGTTCGTAAGCGGCGTCCGCAGCTCGTGCGATACGTTTGCGACAAACTCACGCCGCGACTGCTCGCTCTTTCGCTGCTCGGTCACGTCGTGAATGACGACCAGCGCGCCGCCCTGGGTCTGGTCGGATGAAAACGGTGCCATGAAAAGCTCCAGCTCGCGGTCACCCGCCGTCTTCTGCGCCTCTAAGTATTGCGGGCGCTTGAGCGTTAAGAGCGTGTCGAGCTCCGCCTGATCGGAGAACAGCTCGTCGAACGTTGTTGTCGGGTCGAGCGGCCTTGCCAGCATCTGCGTCGCCGCGGGGTTGCAGTGAATGAGATTGCCTGAGGCCGAGAAGGCAACCACGCCGTCTGTCATGTGAAGAAAGAGCGTCGAGAGCTTGTTGCGCTCGTTTTCCGCTTCTGAGATGGTGTCCTGTAAAACCTTCGCCATGTGGTTGAAGTTCCGCGTCAAGACGCCAATTTCATCCTGTCCCTCTACTTCAATGCGCTGGGAAAAATCGCCCGCCGCAACCTGCCGCGTACCGAGCGTGAGCGCGCGGATGGGCGTAATCAGAATCTGGGCGAGGAGGAAGGATAATACCACGCAGATCACAAGGCCAAGGCCAAGCGCGCTCAGGATGATCGAAAAAAGCTCTCCTGTGAGCGCGTCAACTGTGGCGCGGCTGTCTAAAATATAGACAATATATGTGCCGTTAGTCGATACGATCGGGACCGCTAAATCCATATAGGAACTCGTGATCGAGCCCTCCTGCCCGACCTCGCCGTTCATTGCGGTAAGCAGGTTCGCCGTCATGGAGACGTTCGTCTCCTGGTTGGAGCTTGCGAGGACGTTTCCGGTTTCGTCTAAGATATAGACGTTCCGCGTCGCAATGTCGATGCCGAGCCCGGCCTGCGCCATCAGAAGCTCTTTCATCCGCACGGGCGCGCTCTGCTCCTGCGCGGGGATGGTTTGCAGCTGTCCGATAAAATCGGGCGAGAACGTTTTCTCCATCTGCTCATAGAACTGGGAGATATAGAAGTTGCCGACGCCGTTGATCAAAAACGCGCCGATCACACACATCAGGGCCAGAATCAGAATGACCATGATCATGACCAGCTTCGTGCGCAGAGACCGCATCGTCCCGCCCTCCTCTCAATCTTTCAAATGCGCGGTTCCGCCGCGTTACGGCGCAAAGTAATAGCCCGCGCCGCGCTTGGTTAAAATATACTGCGGCTTGCCGGGGTCTGCCTCGATTTTTTCGCGCAGGCGGCGCACGGTCACGTCGACGGTCCGCATGTCGCCAAAATAATCGTAGTTCCAGACCTTCTGCATGAGGTCCTCGCGCGTGAACACCTTGCCGCGTTCGCGCAGCAGATGCAAAAGCAGATCATATTCCTTCTGCGTGAGGTCGACCGGCTCGCCGTTTTTCGTGACGGAGAACGTCGACGGCTCGATGACGAGCTCGCCTGCCTTTAAAAGCGTCCCGACCGATGCTCTTGCGTCCAGGTCAAGGCTTCTTCTTCGGATATTTGCCCGCACGCGCGCCATGAGCTCGCGCATGGAAAAGGGCTTTGTCATATAATCGTCAGCTCCCGCTTCGAGGCCGAAGACCTTGTCCGTTTCCTCTTCGCGCGCGGTGAGCATGATGATGGGGACGGTGCTTCCCGCGTCTCTTAAATTCTGGCAGATTTCAAAGCCGTTCATCTTGGGGAGCATCACGTCGAGCAGGATTAAATCGGGGTCCTTCGTGCGCGCCAGCTCGAGACCGAGCTCGCCGTCGAGCGCCTCGAGCGTATCATAGCCCTCGCGCATGAGGTTGAATTTCAGAATTTCCACGATCGCCCGTTCGTCTTCGACGATCAGGATGCTTTTTTTTTCTTCCATGGAGCCTTCCTCCTTTTTATGTCGCGCGCCGAAGCGCCTTGGGATAGTGATTTTTGAGGACACGGCCGTCGCCCTTTGCCCAGCCGAGACTCAAGGCCTCGACCTGCACCAGCGTCCAGCCCTTCGTCTCGCACGGCAGAACGTCCCCCGCGAGATAGCGGCGGAGCTCGTCGCTCGATGCCGCGAACGACACGGCGTTCGGGAGGCTTTTTTGCCACAGCGCCCACGTGTGCGCGGGTTCCAGCCGGTTCTTGCGCACCTCGCCGAGCTCCAGACCCGCGCGCAGAACATGCAGCCCCTTGAGACTTGGAAGCTCGCTTGGCGCGAGATAGACGGTCTGGCCGAATAAGATGGGTTTTCCCTCCGGTATGGCCGCGCCCGTTTCCCGGCAGAAATCGGCCAGCTCTTTGGGAAGCTTTGCGGCAGGTTCCAGTGGGAGCTCCGCGCCGTCTCCGTTTCCCGCTTTGCGCAGGACTGCGCAGTAGTGCCCCTCGCCAAGGAGCCTGTGCGGCCAGAGGCGAAACGTTTGCTCCAAACCCGGCGCGGGATTTTGTACCCAATCCGGCCTTCCGGGTGAAAACCACGGCGCGTCGACCGCTTCGATCGAAAAATCCGGATGCGTGTGTAAAAATTCGCTGACGCTTCCCTCGTTTTCCTCCGGGGAGAACGTACAGGTGGAGTAGACGAGCCTACCTCCCGGGCGGAGCATGACAGATGCGGAATGCAGAATTTCCGCCTGCCGCCGCGCGCACATGAAGACCGTTTCTTCCGACCAGTCCGTGACGGCGGCTTCCTCTTTTCGGAACATGCCCTCGCCGGAGCAGGGTGCGTCCACAAGAATTTTATCGAAGAAGCCCTCGAACCGCGCCTCCAGCCGCTGCGGATGCTCGTTCAGGACCAAGGCGTTCGCGATGCCGAGGCGCTCGATGTTGGACGCGAGAATTTTCGCGCGTTTGGGACTAATTTCATTGCAGACGAGAAGGCCGCGCCCTTGCATTTTCCCCGCCAGCTGCGTGGATTTTCCGCCCGGCGCGGCGCAAAGATCGAGCACCCGTTCACCCGGCTTCGGGTCAAGCAAAGCTGCGGGCGCCATCGCGCTGGCCTCCTGCAAATAGTAAAGCCCCGCCTCATGATACGCGGACTTTCCCGGTCTCGTTTCCGGGTCATAGTAATACCCACAGGGCTCCCAAGGGACAGGCGTAAGCGAAAACGCGGACAGATCAGGAAGGGAAGTCCCTTTCAGGGGATTCAGCCGCAGACCGACCGCGCGGGGTCGGGAAAAGCTCGCGGAGAATGCGTCGTAATCTTCTCCCAACAGCCGCCGCATCCGTAATGTAAACTGTTCCGGAATCAAGCCCGTCCCTCCCCACGTTCGAAATAGTCATACAAGTTTATTATACTGCATCCGGCGCAAAATGAAAAGAACCGTTTTTGCCGCGCGCGCAAAAAGAGACTGTAGCGATGTCCTTTTCGCTACAGCCTCTGTGCTGTTTTTATGTTACGCGTGCTTCAGCTTCTCGATTTCGCGGCTGTGTTGACGAACGATGGTGTGCAGGAACGCGACCTCTTCCTCCAAATTTTCAAACCGCTCTCTCGGAATCTGCGTTTCCTGCAAGCTCTGAATGCCCTCGGCGAGCAGCTGGAACTTCGGCTCGAAGTAGGACTCCATCAACGCCGCCGCGCCCTGCATGGTGCGCTGTTCAGATTCCTTGATAGCCCCCATGGTGCGCTGTTCAGATTCCTTGATAGCTCCCATGGTACGTTGCTCGGATTCTTTGAGCTTGGAATCGATCAGCTGCGATGTCCGCTGCTCGGACTCCTGAAGCTTGGAATCGATCAGCTGTGCAATAGCCTGTAAATCTCTTTCGTCTAACATGTTCTCTCACCTCATGCTTCCATTATACGGCTTTTTCGGCGGTTGTCAATCTGCTTCCGCGCGATTTCCCAACCGGGCTCGTAGGGGGCGATTGAGCACATCGCCCCATTGGGAAGTTACGAATTCGCCGGGGATCTCTGTATCATCGGATTTACGCACCGGGTCGATGTGGGCATCGACCCCTACGCAAATTTGGAAAATTTCCGAAAATCCGTCCGTGCGCGCGTTCCGGGAAATTTACCGGGTAAAGAAGCGATGAAGCATGGCCGCGGCTTCGGCTCTGGTGGCTCCATCCTGCGGGTTCAGGCGGAAGTTATCGCCGCGCAAAATCGCCTCGGCGGCTGCCCACTGCACGGCGGGAAGCGCCGTCTCGCTTACTGCGCCCGCGTCCGTATAGCGGGACAGGTCGGCGCGCTCGATGGCCTGCTTGCCGAGGTACTGCGCGTAACGATACAAAATCAGCGCGAACTCTTCGCGGGAGATGGCCTCCTCGGGGTTTTCCCCATCGGAAATGCCGTTTTTCGCCGCCCAGTCGCAGCCTGTCTGATACCACGGGGTGCCCTTAGTATGGACCCCGTCGTGCCGCGCGAGGATGGTCAGCAGCATGCCGCGCGTGAAGCTATCCCTGGGCGAAAACTTGTCGTAGGCCGTGCCGGTGATCAACCCCCGGTCGTAGGCGTACATTACATCGTCATAGAACCAGTCGATCGCGCGCACGTCGCGGAAGGGGTTGTCGTCCCCTGCCAGCAGAAGCGCGCCCGCCGCCAGCGCGGGGAACGAATCCGTCTCTTCGGGTTCCTCCGGCGCTTTTTCCCAGCGCGCATAGAGCGTGATCGTCTGATTCTGCTGCACTTTGATCATGTCAACGTTCCATTTTTGATCAAACATAAACGACGTTCCGCCAACCGGATCTGTGTACCAGTCGGTGAGGACATAGCCGTCTTTTGTGGGGAGGGGCTTCGGCGGGGCAATGAGCGCTAAATGCTCAGGCGTACGATTTGCGACGGCTTTTGCCGTGACAGTTTCCGAGGTGCCGCCGTTTGCGTTAAAAATGCCGCCGTTTGCGTGAAAAATTACGTTCATGCTTACCGTGCCCTCGGCAAACTGAGACGCCACGCTGGTATCGAAGAACATGCCCGCAAGAATATTGCTCGTGCTTCCGTTGCTGCCAGCGGCCTGTACATTTTTGTAAAAAACACCGCCAAATACATTGCTCGGGCCGCCTCCGCAGAGAAAGTTTGCGTCTTCGTGGAACACGCCGCCATATACAGCTGCGTTGTTGCACCCCGCAGTGTTTACCGTGTTGTAAAACGTCCCGCCATTGACCACAACCGCGTCGGTACCGCCGCGCGTTGTTATTTTCCCATAAAAGGAGCCGCCATAAATCTTGCATACATCATTCGGCGCGAGCGTGACTTCTTGCTGGAACTCCGCGTCGCCGCAGATGGTTCCGTTCAGTGTTGCCGGGCAGTCGATCACGCCTTCGCCGGTCAGATTCAGAGGGAGTGTTTCGCTCACCTCTACGATCAGCTTCCCGCCAAAGATGGTGTACCCAGCCATGTCGATTGTGATATTGCCGCCGGAAATCGTCAGCGTTTTCTCGTTCAGGTTAATGTTGTCGGTCAGCTTGATAGGAGTTTTGCGTTGTCCAAGCAAGCTTTGCAGTTCTTCCGCCGTACCGGCTGTGTACGCATCGTCCGCCAGCGCGACGGTCGGCAGCAGCGAGAGCGCCAGCGCGAGAAGCAGCAGGGCGCAGAGCAGTCGTTTTCTCATCATACAGAGTCCTCCCTTTTTGATTGGCTGGGTTCGGTTTGGTGTACGTTGGCATGTGTGCCAACAGTATAGCAGAAAAGCGGTGGGCGCACAATAGTTTTGCGGAAATTTTTAAGATTTTCCCGTTACAGAAACATGAGCCCCCGCGCAAAAAGCGGGAGCCCATTTGTAAGATGCGTATTCAGATGGTGATACCGGCCAGATCGAGGATCGTGGGGACGTTCTTTTCTGCGCCGATCGCCATGATGTGCACGCCGTCGCACAGATGCTCGTCTTTGATCTTCACGATCATCTCAGCGGCCATTTCCATGCCGAGCTTCATCGGAAGACCCTTCACGCCCTTGGCCTTGCCCTCCTCGGCGGCGGCTGCCAGACGGTCGATCATCTCCTGCGGCACGGCAATGCCCGGCACGTTCTCGTTCATGTACCGCGCCATACCGGCGGACTTGAGCGGGATGATACCGGCCATGACATGCGTCTGGATGCCAGCCGCATCGACCTGTTCCAAAAAGCGCTTGAACGCGTCGAGATCAAAAATGCCTTGCGTCTGCACGAAGCTCGCGCCCGCCTCCACCTTCTGACGGAGCTTGTTGATCTGGAGGAAAATCGGCTCGTAGACCGGGGTGACGGATGCGCCCTTGTAGAGCTTCGGCGCGCCGCCTGCGATCTCGTTGCCGCCGCAGTCGCAGTTCGTTTCTTCCATCCGCGAGAGCATGTTCAAAATGCCAACGGAATCTAAGTCATACACCGGCTTTGCGTCCTTGCAGTCGCCGACGACGGGATGGTCGCCTGTGAGCGCGAGAACAGAATCAATGCCGAAGCTGGCCGCGGACAAGACGTCTGCCATAATGGCCATGCGGTTGCGGTCGCGGCCGGTCATCTGTAAGATCGGCTCCACGCCCGCGGTTTTGAGCGCGATGCAAAGGCCGAGGCTGGATGCCTTCAAAGACGCGGACTGCATATCCGTAACGTTCACGGCGTGAACCTTCGGGGCAAGCAGCCTGCCGGCTTCCAATTGCTCTGTAAAATCATAGCCCTTCGGGGGCGCCATCTCGGCGGTTACGCCGAACTGACCGTTTTCGAGTGCTTCTTTTAATCTGCTCATGCCTTCTTCCCCCTCTGGTTGATCGTTCTCGGATACGCGACCTTCTCATAGCCCTTGTCCGGGCGCGTCATGGACAGCTTGTCGAGCTGGCCGAGCTGCTCGAGGCGCTTGTAGATCTGGATCCACGCGCAGTCGTTTTCGGGGTTTACTTCGCACTTGCCGTTCTTCTGGCCGCCGCAGGGGCCGTTGAGAAGGCTCTTGGCGCACTGGGTGATGGGACAGATGCCGCCCGTCGTTCCGAGCACGCAGTCGCCGCACATCTTGCACGCTTCTTCCCAGATGCCTACGCGCGCGACCTCGCCGAGGAACATCGTATTGTTGGCGGGGTAGACGGGGATCCCGGTGCAGTTTTTCGCGATGGTCTGTACGCCGTCGCCGCAGGACATGCAGACGATGCACTCCGGCGCGGCAGCTGAGATCGCCTTACACTTGGCGCGCACGCCGAGCTTCATGCAGCACGCGTCGGCCACATCCGTCACGACGACGGTCTTGCCCGCTTCTTCCAGAGTCTTCTTCATCGCCTCGACCTCGGGCGCGCCGCCGGTCTGGCAGGTGGACGCGCACAGGCCGCAGCCGATGACGGCGACGGTTTTCGCATCGCCGACCATGGCCAGAACCTCTTCCAGAGGCTTTTTCTGTGTAATAATCATAAGATGTAACTCCTTACTCTTCATCCTGTACGCCGCACGTGCTGCCCGCTTAACGGACGGCGCACTCTCCAAAGCCATCATATCGTATTTTTGTATGGAAATCAACGGGTTTTCCCGGAAAAACCTGTGAGATATGGCCGTGTCTCACCAAAATCAATGTGTTCTTGCGATGGACACGCCAGCGCTTGCAGATTCCCGCGTATGAGGCCGCGAGGACGGTTGCATTTTCGCGCATTTTGTGGTATTTTGTTACCGAATACACCAAATACACAGCAGAGCGAGGTGGAGAAGACGAAACGGATCATCACACTTTTTCTGGCGAGCGTGTGCGCGCTGGCGCTGTGCGTGACGGCGGGCGCGGCGGACACAAGCGTCATTACCGATATGAAGACCGACTGCGTGGTAGACGCGGCGGGCAGCTGCCAGATCACCCAGACCGTGACCATTGACATTGCGGGCACGGAGGACACGATCGAGCTTCCGCTGGCGGCGGGGGCCAAGCGCATCAGCGTCGCGGGCTACAAATACAAAAAGACGACCCAGGACGGCTATACGGTGCTCGTTCTCTCGTCAAACGGCGGCTTTGCCGGAAGCCGGACCTTTACCATCAGCTATACCGTCTCCGGCCTTGTCTCCGAGCAGGATAACGTGCAGACCCTGACGCTGCCGCTGCTTGCGCCGAAGTGGAACTGGGCAATTAACAGCTACGATTTTACCATCACCCTTCCCGCCGCCTTTGAGGGCTACCCTACCTTTACAAGCGGATACTACGGCGATGTGATCGAGGACTACATGAACTTCACCGTCCGCGAGGGCATGATCGGCGGCACGATCTCGACGGCGCTCAAGGACCACGAGTCGCTGACGATGACGCTGGACGTGGGCGAGGGCTACTTTGCGGGCCGTTATGCCAGCTGGTCTTCCGGCTGGGTGGAGACGGCGCTTGTGATCGTGTTCAGCGTGCTCGCGCTTTTATACTGGGCGCTGACGCTTCGCTCGAGGCCCCTTCGCGTATCGAGCCGCACGGCTCCCCCGGACGCGGCAGCTCCGAGCGATCTTCCGTATTTGCTCGCGGGCGGCGCGCCAGACTTCAACATGCTCATCTGCCACTGGGCGGCGCTCGGCTACCTCACGATCGAGATGGACGAGAAGGGACATGTGCTTTTGCACCGGCAGGTCATCATGGGCAACGAACGCAAGCGGCTGGAATACAAGATTTTCTCGGCGCTGTTTTCCCGGGGCGAAATTTGCGACGGCGCGAGCCTTCCTTATAAAAAGACAGCCCAACAGGCCATGCGCGCCATCGAGCGGTACTGGGACAAGCGGCTCTATACGCGCACGAGCGGCAACCCGCGCATCATGAAGGGCCTGTGCGCGCTCGCGATGGGCGTTGCGTCGCTTGCCACGATGAGCCAGATCCTCCCCACCATGCCCGCGCGGGGACTGGTTCTGGCGCTGTGCCTGATTGCAGGCGCGTTTCTGAGTCTGCTCATTGCGCGCATCTGGCGGTTTTTCTATCTGGGAAATATCCCGGGAATGGTCTTATCTGCGGCCTGTGCGCTCGTGTTATTGGTTACCTCGCAGCTCTCCGGGAGTGGCCTTCCGATGCTGGCCGCGACAGGGATGAGCTTTTTGTGCGGCTACCTCACGCTCCACGGCGGGCGGCGCACGGAGCTCGGCACGCAGCTCATCTCGCAGAGCCTCGGCTTCCGCAAGGGCTTAGAGAAGCTTTCCGCGCGGCATATGGAAATGCTCCTCTCGCGCGACGGCCAGTATTTTTACAAGCTCCTTCCCTACGCGATGGCCATCGGAATGGGGCCGGAGCTCGCCCGCCGCTTGGGCGATACGGAGATGGAACCCTGCGAGTGGTACGTCACACGCGTCCCCGCCGCAAGAACGGGACTCGAGTTCTACAACCAGCTCCGTCCCGCCCTCGAAATGCTGGAGCTTTCGATCAAGAAGTAATGCGTCAATTTGGCGTAAGGGCGGACGACTCTGTCCGCCCTGGGGAATCTACGAATTCGCCGAAGACTTTCGCGTTTCGGTCATGCAATTTACCGGGCGGACAGGGTCGTCCGCCCCTACGAGGCTTTTGAAATCTTCCCGTCTTTGCGTAGGGGGCGATGCCTACATCGCCCCATGGGTACCAACGAATTCGCCGGGGACTTCCGTAAAAATGGTGCATGCTGCCGGGTCGATGTGGGCATCGACCCCTACGGACCCCACTGCGACTGCGACATAGAAAAAACGCCATCCGGATGGATGGCGTTTTTTCATGGCAAGCAGCACTCTTTTCGCTCCCCGGCATATCGGGATGTGCTGAAGGGCATACGCACAAAATTACCGGCGAATGAGCACCATGGCAAGGTCGTTGACATTCGTGCCGGTTGCGCCGGTGACGATGAGGCCGCCGACCTTTTCGAGCGCGTGATACGAATCGTTCTCCTGTAACACATCCGCCGTGCGGATGCCGCGCGCGCGGAGCTTTCCTTCCGTCTCGCCGTCGACCATACCGCCCGCTGCGTCGGTGGGGCCGTCGGTGCCGTCCGAGCCGAAGGAGAAAACGGCGGTATCGCGTAGGCCCGAAATGCCGGGCGCGGCAGCGAGTGCCAGCTCCTGATTGCGTCCGCCAAGCCCCTTGCCCGTGAGCTTCACGACCGTCTCGCCGCCCGCTAAAAATGCAAGGGATTTTTCCGTGCCCGCATGCGTCTTCGCGATGCTGGCCAAAAAGCTTCCGGCCTCGCGCGCCTGGCAGCACAGGCAGTCGGTCAGCAGCTGGCAGGTATACCCCAGCTGGGCTGCCTCTTTTTCTGCCGCCGCGCAGAGCTCCCGGACAGAGCCTGTGATCTGCGTTTCGACGTTTGTAAGCGTCTTCGGCGTTTCCTTCTGCAAAAGTGCACGCGCGCTATCCGACAGGCGCAGGCCGTATTTTTCCGCAATCCGCGCCGCATCCTCGCACGTTGAGCTGTCCGGATACGCAGGGCCAGAGGCGATCATATCGAGTGGATCGCCCAGAATATCGGAGAGCACAATGGCAAAGACCTTGGCCGGGCTCGCGAGCTCCGCGAACCTTCCGCCCTTCACGCCGGACAGGCGCTTGCGGATGGTGTTCATCTCCACAATGTCTGCCCCGCAGGCCAGAAGCTGCTTTGTCACGTCGGCCATCTCGTCCTCCGGAATCAGCGGGCACTCAAAAAGCGCCGAGCCGCCTCCGGAAACGAGGAAAAGCACCGTATCGTCTTTCCCAAGCGGCCTGACGAGCTCCATCGCTGCGCGTGTGGCGCGGTAGGAATTCTCATCCGGGACGGGGTGGCCGGCTTCGAAAATCTGCAAGTTTCCGATTTGCCCCCGGCTGTGGTCGTATTTGGTAATGACAACGCCGTCGATAATGGCCTCACCCAGCGCCTCAAACGCCGCGTTTGCCATCGACCACGCCGCCTTGCCGATCGCGACAAGGTGAATGTTCCCGGTCAAGCTGGCCGTTTCCAGTGCCCGTCTGACTGCGCTGTCCGGCTGCACGGCGGAAATCGCCGCCTGCCAGATTCTTTTTGCGTCTTCTCTCACACCCATGGCTTCTTACTTGTTCACAACGTTCTGCGGCGCGCCGTTTAAGAACGCCTTGACATTGTCGACCGTGATGTCCATGATCCGCTGACGGCTCTCCTTGGGCGCCCAAGAGATGTGCGGAGTAATGATGCAATTCTTTGCCTGGAGCAGGGGGTTATCGGCCTTAATCGGCTCGGTGTAGACAACGTCCAGACCCGCAGCGCCCATCTTGCCGGAGTTCAGCGCGTCGGCAACATCCTGCTCGACGATCAGCTGGCCGCGGGCGTTATTGATCAGAATCACGCCGTCCTTCATCTTTGCAATCGTATCTTTATTGATCATGCCGGTGTTCTCCGGGGTCAGGTTGCAGTGGAGCGTGATAACGTCCGCCTTTGCAAACAGCGTATCGAGGTCGACATACTCCGCAATCGCGCGGCCTGTCTCGTTCGGATACAGATCGTACGCCAGCACGTTCATGCCAAGCGCCTTTGCGACGCGGCCTTCGGCCTGACCGATGCGGCCGAAGCCGATGATGCCGATCGTTTTGCCCTCGAGCTCGATGAGCGGATAATCCCAGTAGCACCAGTCGGCGTTATTGGCCCAGTTGCCCGCATGAACAGATTCGCTGTGGTGGCCAATGTGGTGGCAAATTTCGAGCAGCAGGGCAATCGAGAACTGGCTGACGGAGGCCGTGCCGTAGGTCGGGACGTTGCAGACGGGAATGCCCTTTTCCTTCGCGTAATTGTAGTCGACAACGTTGTAGCCCGTGGCCAGAACCGCAATCAGCTTGATATTCGGGCACTTGTCGATGGTTTCCTTCGAGATCGGGGTCTTGTTCATGACCACGATTTCGGCGTCTCCGATGCGCTCGGCAATGAGGGGAGACTCCTGATAAGCCGTGCGGTCATAAACCGTAACTTCGCCCAGCGCTTCAAGACCTGCCCAGCTCAGATCGCCGGGGTTTTCCGTGTAGCCGTCCAGAACAACAATTTTCATGGGAATACCTCCAAATTCAAAATAGTCGTTTTACATGTCATACAAGCAGCGTTTCCAACGCCTTTGTTCTTATCATACCCTGTTTCTCCAATCCTGTCAAACTGTTTTTAAAATAATCTGCAATCTTGACAAAGCGGTGGGATTGCCGTACACTATACTTGTAATACAAGATTGGGAGACAACCATGAACAAGTACGAAGAAATTGCGCGCTGCCTCAAAGATCGTATTCGGTCCGGCGCATATATCCCCGGCCAGAAGCTGCCCTCGGAGGCGGAGCTCTGCCGCGAATTTTCTGCCAGCCGCCTTTCCGTGCGCGGCGCGATCGGCCAGCTTGCGGCGCAGGGGCTCATCCGGACGCATCAGGGCAAGGGCTCCTTTGTCTGTCCGGGCGCGCCGTCAGGGGAGACAGCGCTTTCCTTTCAGGGTGCTTCCATCAGCCGGACGGATTTTTTTGAGCTGCGCCGGATCCTGGAGACAGAGATCGCGGGTCTGGCCGCCCAGAGAGCCGGGCAGGAGACGATCGACCGGCTGCGCGAGCTCTCGTTTCAGATGCAGCGCGCCGAGCGGGAATCGGAGATGGCGGAGGCCGACGAGGCGTTCCATCTGCTTCTGGCCGAGGCCTCGCAGAACGCTGCCATCCGCACCGTTTTTCAGATGCTCCGGCCGTATATTCACACGATGATGGTGCAGAACGTCTCTGTATTGGGGGCGGACGGCTGTACGGCGCATCTTAAAATCGTCGCGGCGATCGAGGCGCGAAACTCCGAACTTGCCAAGATCCACATGGCAGAGCACCTCAACCGCTCCATGGAGCAGACAAATATGCTCAACTATGTGAAAAAGCTGGACGCGTCGGCCGGCTGACCCGCTTGTTCCGGCGCGCGGGCGTTTTGCTCCGTATCGCGCATCAAAATTTTTGTTTTAAACCACGAAAAGCTGCATGTCCGCGCCTCATTTTGCCGGATATGCAGCTTTTTTCCAATCCCGCGCGCAGCCGCGCAGGCGCAGAATTCTGCATAATCTCCTGCGCACGGCAAACAATAGCCATGTAGTATTTAACAGACAAGGGAGATTTCGATATGAAAGCAACAGGAATCGTTCGCCGCATTGACGACCTCGGACGGGTCGTTATCCCCAAGGAAATCCGCCGCACCCTCCGTATCCGCGAGGGCGACCCGTTGCAGACAGCATTGACACCGTGGGAACGGTTTTGTGCCGCAATGGACGATTTGGCCAAACGAAATGGGTGGAGTTAGTACATAACGCTGAAAACGAGAGTTGCGACCGTGGGTATCCGAGAAGGATGAATCATGGAAACGAATCGTCCGCATCCATTGCACGGCAATGGATGCGGACGATTTACTCTGTGCCCATGAGGCCAGTAAGGGCGGGATTCAAACAGCGATAGGTACATATAACCACATGAATTTCCATCTCTCATCCTACTGCAACTTCAACCTTTTTCCCACTGAAAGCCACGCCGTATTTATAAATTGTCTTGACCCCGGCGGCAGTCAGTTCAGCATCGTATTTCTTCTCATTGATTTGCTGCAGTGCAGTTTCCGCCGGCTTCTGCGTATCTGCCTGGATCATCCAGCGGTTATGAGTTAGAGGCGCGTTTACAGGCAATTTTGAAAGGGCACACTTGGCTGTTCGCTGCTCACTGCCCAGTAATTGATGTCAAAGCAACTGGCAGGAACATTTGCTCCCGCTTGGAAGCACATGAAATCCTGAAATCTGAGTTGCGGCTATATTTGGGCTACACATCGGCTGAGGCGATTTATCGTTGGCCGAAGGGCAAAAACCTCCCCACGCTCCAGAACTTCTATGCAATTAGCCGGATTTTAGGCGTATCCATCAACGATTTGCTTGTAACGGTTCCGGCTTGACGTGTAATTTGTTTCAAGGTGTTGCAGTTAGTTGTAAAAACACTGAAAAATTTGCGAAAAAGATAGAAATAAAAAATAATTGCTTTCCAGTGCAACTCGCGATCCAATTAAGCTAGAAACTGAATACCTGCACCAGACAGGCATGAAAGCAGCAAGACACGTCTTGCTGCTTTTTTATCCGCATTTTTGCATCCAGAAGGCCAGATTGGTATGAAAACAGGGGAAATGCGGAAATCATACCCATAAGGAGCGTGAGGCCATGGAAATGACCGTCAAAGATGAGCGGAAGCTGGTTGAGATTTGGCTGACGAATGCAGAAAAGTCAGACCCGGTTCTGCGCGCCGGCTTACAAGGCATCTATGACACATACAAAAAGAAAAAGTATCTGGTGGCAGTTTTCGAGTCCGGAAATTGCGACCTTTATGCACAGACGCGGGATTTGCTGCTTTATAACCGCCAACGGCTGGCGGAGCAGGAAATCAGGCGCGAAAAGGCACAGCAGATGACCATGTAGCGCCGGAACCATTGGGAGCGAAGAGAAAATTTCTTTTCGCCCCCGTTTTCTTTTTTGTATGATGTTCTATCGTTTTTCCGCGCCCAAAGAGCTCCGCGGTAAGAGTGGAACGGCGCGCTGGAAAGCACCGACGCGTAGTTCTTCTCGGCATCAAGCGCGGTTTCATAAGCCACTGCCTGATCGACCTGTTCCCTGGTGTCGTAGCCGCATAGAATGGCGGAGACGGCCGGACGCGTCAGCGCGTAGTAATGCACTGCACTGGACTCAGGCGCACGCCGAACGGAGAGCGCTTTTCGTCAAACAGTCTGCCGCCGGCAAAGCCCTTCATGACCGTGATGCCGACGTCGTTTTCTTCACAGATGCGGTACAGCTTCGCGCGGTCAGGGTCAATGCCTCTCAAGCCAGCGTCAAATGTTTCCGCAAACATCGTGTCAATATTCTCGCTCGCGGGCAGCATATCAAAGTTTGGCGCCATCGAGAGAATTTCGCCCGTCTCGCGGGAGCGGAGCAGACCGTAGTTCTGCGAAATCCTTTGAAACAACATACGCACCGCTCGCCGGAGCCAGAGCCTGCACGCTGCGGGAAATCGCGCTCGACGAGTGCCGCCGCGCCCAGAAACTCTATGAGCTGCTCCAAAGCTGCCTCTAAAAATCTGCCTGCTTCCGATTTTTGCGTAGGGGGCGATGCCCACATCGCCCCATTTGACATCAACAAATTCGCCAAAAATTTTCTGAAAAACGGTGCAATCCGCTGGGCCGATGTGGGCATCGGCCCCTACGCATAACCGGGAAATCTCCAAAAAATCTGGAGGGGCGGACGACTCTGTCCGCCCCTGGGACGTTTCGAATTCGTTGCAGATTTTCGTGTTTTGTACGTGCGTTTTGCCGGACCGATGTGGGCATCGGCCCCTACGAACGCGAATCGGGCTGCCCGTAATGTGACACCCGACACACAGCGGGGATGACAGGCGGCGAAATGTGTGATAAAATAAAAAAAACATGCAGTGCCGCGAACCGCGGAAGAAAGAGGACGCCATGCCAAAGCGGAAGCCGAGCTTCAACACGATCTATATTTCCGAGCGTGTGCAGGAGTGCCTGCGCCCGATTGCGCGCTGCGCGCTCACGACGGTGGTCGCCCCCATGGGCTACGGCAAGACAACGGCCATCAACTGGTTCCTCGCCGAAAAGACGAAGGGCGGCAAGGCCGTCGCCATCCGTATGAGCATCTACTCGGGAAGCATCCCCATTTTATGGCGAAGCGCGCAGGACGCGTTCCGATACGCGGGGCTCGACGTGCTGGATGCATTCGATTTCCCGGGCGACGAGGCTAGCGCCGGGCGCGTGATGGAGGAGCTCTGCCGGACGTTTGCCGCCGGGAAAACGTCCTACTATCTCTTCCTGGACGATTTCCATCTTCTGCGCGATGAGCGCGCCGTCCGCTTCATCTGCCGCATCAGCACGCGCCTGCCCGAAAACGCGCATCTGATCGTCGCCAGCCGCGACCGGTTTTTGCCCGCGGGCGAGATCGTGCGCCTCGGCGGGAACCTCAACCAGATCGGCATGGAGCAGCTGCGGCTCAACCACACGGAGCTTGCCATCTACACCCACAAGTGCGGCGCGGCGCTCTCCGAGCAGCAGCTGGAAAATCTGTTCCGCTCGAGCGAGGGCTGGTTCTCGGCCATCTATCTGAATCTGCGCGCGCTTTCCGAGCGGGGGAGCCTGCCGGACGGAAGCTCCGACATTTTCGAGATGTTCACCGCCGCTATGATCGACCCGCTTCCGCCCGAGCGGCAGGAGTTTCTGGCGGTCATGGGTCTGGCCGACGAGTTTACCGAGGAGATGGCATGCTTTGTCACGGAAAATGAGGAAACGAGCCGGATCCTGCAGGACCTGACCAGTCAGAACGCGTTTGTTACGCGATTGCCGGACTCGAAAAACTACCGTTTCCACCACATGATGAAGGAGTGCGCCACCCGGAAATTCCACACGCTGCCGGAGGCATCGCAGACGGCCTATTGGAACCGCTTCGGAGACTGGTACGGCGCGCACGGGCAGTATCTGCACGCGTTGGACGCATACCGGATGTCCGCAAATAACAACGCGGCGCTTGCAATCATTGAAAAGGACGCGGGGAACCTGCTTTCTGCCATTGCGCCGGAGGATCTGCTTTCGCGGCTGGACGCGTGCCCGGCGGAGGTCCTGATGCGCCACCCGACGGCGCTTCTGGTTCTGATGCGGCGGCTTTTTACGTGGCGGCAGATTCCGAAGATGCTGCAAATGAAGGCGCTTCTTACGCGCGCGATCGCGGAAAGCCCGGACATGACGGCAGAGGAACGAGGGAACCTTCTTGGCGAATGCGACCTCATCATGAGCTTCCTTTCCTATAACGATATCACCGAAATGAGCCGCTTGCACCGAAGCGCCAGCCGCCAGATGACGCGCTCGGCCGTGACAATTCAGGCGGGCAGCTGGACGTTCGGGTCTCCGTCGGTCCTTATGATGTACTACCGCGCGCCGGGAGAGCTCCAGAAAGAGCTCCACGAGATGAACGAGTGCATGCCGCACTACTATCGGATCACAAACGGCCACGGCCTTGGTGCGGAGCTTGTCATGGCAGCAGAGGCCAGCTTCATGCAGGGAAGGCTCCACGAGGCGGAGATCGGCATCGAGTGCGCGCGGACAAAAATTGCGGGCAGCGGGCAGGAAAACATGGCGCTCTGCTGCGATTTTCTTCAGCTCCGGCTGCGCCTCGCGGCGGGAAAGGGGCGGCTTCTTGACATGGAAAGCCGCAAGCAATCTCTTCAGGCGCGGCACGACGTGGTGCTGCTCAATATGTTAGATGCGATTTATGCCTATTACTACGCCCTGATTCAGGATACTGCGCGTATCCCGGAGGTCTTCCGGCTGCACCGGCTCGATACGGTCAACTATTTTGCGCCCGGAAGGCCCATGATGGAGCTGACCCAAAATCAGGTGCTGCTGGCGCAGGGCGAGTACGCGCGCGTGATTGGACGGAGCGAGGCGCTGCTCACGGTGTGCGATAAGCTTCACTATGCGCTCGTCGCGCTGCATATCCGCCTTCAGACCGCAAGCGCTTACGAGATGCTCGGAAACCGTGCGGAGGCAAGGCGGCTTCTGGATGGGCTGCTTTGTGACGCGGAGCCCGATCACTTCCTTCTCCCCTTTGCCGAGAACGCGCCGTACCTGATGGCGCACTATGAATCGCTCGGCCGCGAAAAGCCGTCGGCTCTTTTGGAGGAAGTCTGCGCGTGCGCAAAGCGCTGGCTCTCCACGAGGCAAGCCTCCGGCGAGATGCAGAGACTGCACCCGGCGCTGCGGGAGCTCTCCGAGCGGGAGCTGTCTCTGGCGCGGCTCATGGCCGGACGGAGGACGAACCGCGAGATTGCCGAAGCGCTCTATCTCTCCGAGGGGACCGTCAAGCAGTACATCAACCGCATCTACTCCAAATTACAGCTTACCGGCTCCGCGCAGGAAAAGCGCCGCGCGCTCATCGCCCTTTTTGAAAAGTACTAACTTTGGTTAATAGCGTTTTTGAAGAATCCACCGTACAATGACATCGTACGGTGGATTTCCTTTGTTGCCGGATCAAAGGGGGATTGGAAGATGTATCGGAAGTATATTCAGACGGTCGAGCCGCTGGACGACTTTGTTTTGCTGATCGATTTTACCTCTGGAAGTCGTCTGCTGCTGGACATGAAGCCGCATCTGGATTCGATCCGCTTCCGCTCGCTTCGGCGCCCCGAGGTCTGGAAGAGCGCGGAAACCAACGGCGTTTTTGTTCGCTTCGGCTCTGTGGAGCTCAGCCATGACGAGCTTATGACCATGGCAGAGCAGGGGCGGCGAGCCTTTTGACCGGCAGCCGGGTGCGGGAATCAGGCAGCCCGCGCCCGGAAGCGAGACGCCTGCCAGAAAAGCTGCTGCTTCTCTGGCAAAAGGATGCACCTCGACTGCGCGCATAATTTTTGTCCCGAAGGAACAAAAATTCTACACTTGCAAGGCGAGTGGAATTTTTCCGGTCGGCGGAGCCGCCGGATAAAATAGATTGAAAATTTATTTTGCGCCTGCGGGTGCAAAACTCTGCGAGGCTTTTGTTGGATTCGGGACTCTGTGCGGGTTTCGGATCACTGACTTTATTAGGAGGATTTTATGGGAAATG
>CALCJW010000039.1:0-7001 GCA_937967235.1 uncultured Clostridia bacterium | reverse complement strand
GAATCGTGCCGATGAGGCCCACTTTCGCGCCGAGCGTCTTTTCCAGCACTGTTTTGAGAAGATACGTGATCGTCGTCTTCCCGTTCGTTCCGGTCACGCCGAGCATCGTCATTTTATCCGCCGGATGGCCGAACCAGTTTGCGCCAAGCCTGGCAAGTGCCTTTCTGCAATCGGCAACCTGCACATACTGCACCTTCTGCTCGGGCTCTCGCTCGCAGATGATCACACCCGCGCCGCGCTCAAGCGCCTTGGGGATGAACCGGTAGCCGTCGGAGGCAAAACCGGGGATGGCGACAAAGGCTTGGCCGGGCTTTGTCTCCCGCGAGTCGTAGCTCACGCCCGTCACCTCCAGCTCCGGGTCGTAGCAGCCCTCTATAATCTCGATTCCGCTCAGAAGTTCCGCAAGCTTCATGCGCCGCGCTCCTTTCGTTTCTTGTTTTTGGGAGTCCTTAGTCGGAGGCTCCGCCGGTAGTAAATTCTACCGTAATTGTAGTCCCTCTGTCAACCATTGTTCCGGGCTCAATGTCCTGATATGCGACCGTGACGTATTCGTCGCGGTGATCGGTGCCCTTGGCCTGAATGTAAAGTCCGGCGTTTGTCGCCAGATAGTCCACGTCTGCAATGCCGTAGCCCACGAAGTTCGGTACCTCGACCTGTTCGGTCGTCTTGACGGCGTTTCCGAAGTAGAGAATGATCTCGGAATTGCCGGGAACCTCCGCGCCCGGGCTCGGAAGCTGGTCGGTGACGGTATCGCCCTGACCGACGGTGCGGTAGGTAATGGACTTGTCGGAAAGCAGCTTTGCGGCCTCGTCCTGCGTCATGCCGATCACATCGGGAAGCGTAATGTTGACGCCCCGGATGTCGTCGGAGGAGTAATCGGGCTCCACGCCGAGATACGGCAGAATATCGAGGAACACATCGCGCACCGTTGGAGCCGCCATAAGGCCGCCCGAAATATACTGGTTATGCGGAGTGTAGCTCGTTCCAGCCACGTAATTTGGCGTATCGAGCGCGACGAGCACGACGTACTTAGGATCGTCGATCGGCGCAACACCGATAAACGAGACGATCTTGTCCTCGACCGGATTGCCGTTTTCATCAAACACGTCGATTTTCTCGGACGTACCGGTCTTGCCGCCCACGCGGTAGCCCGGGGTCTTGGCCGAACCCGCCGTGCCGTCGGTGACGACGTACTCCATCATCTTGCGCATGGTCTTCGACGTTTCCTCGCTGATGACCTGCCGCAGGACCGTGCGCTCGTTGGTCTTCACGACGCTGCCGTCGCTGTCTAACACTTGGCTGACAACATATGGCTTTAAAAGATATCCGCCGTTGACGATCGCCGCGATCGCGCGCACCTGCTCCATTGGCGTGACACGGAAGGTCTGGCCGAAAGACGCGGAAATGAGGTTCGCGACGGAAAAGTCGTTCTCATCCCAGAAAAGGCCCGAAGCCTCGCCCGGAAGATCAACGCCCGTTTTCTCCAGAAAGCCGAACGCCTTGAAGTATTCCACGAACGTTTTTCTCGTCATATTGACTCCGATGTGGCCGAAGGCGATGTTGCAGGAATGTCCCAAAGCCTCCATCGTCGTCTGCATGCCATGGCCTGCCGCCTTCCAGCAGCTGACCTCCTGCTCGCGGTCATTGAAGGTTTCATGGCCGCCGCAGTAGAAGGTGCTGTTTTCTGTGACCGCGCCGCAGTCCAGCGCCGCCGCCAGCGTTACAAGCTTGAACGTAGAGCCCGGCTCATAGCCGTCGGAGACGCAGCGGTTACGCCACTGTCTCAAGCGTTCGGTCGCGACGGCCTGATTGTAGGCGCTCATCGCCTCTTTGTAAGCCTCCGAGTCCTTATCAAGCAGGAGCGCATCCTGATACTGCTCCTCCAGCTGCTCAGCAAGCTCCTGATCGTAGATCTCCTGATAATTGTTGGGGTCGTAGCTTCCGAGGTTCGCCATCGCGAGGATCTGGCCGGAATTCACGTCCATAACGATACCGAACGCGCCGTTCAGAATATCATATTTCTCGATCGCCGTCTCGAGGTTCTTCTCTAAATAATGCTGCACGGTCTGATCGATCGTCGTGACCAGACTGTCTCCATCGGACGCGTCGTAGTATTTTTCATATGTATAGAGCATCTCCGAGCCGTAGTTGCCCTTCGTCGTGACGACCTTGCCGGCCGTGCCCTGCAAATACGAGTCGTAGTACGCCTCCAGGCCTTCGGAGCCGACGTTGTCCGTCGACACGAAGCCCATCACCTGCGCCGCGAGCGACGAATAGGGATAATAGCGCTGCGCGTCGGTCTCGAGGTACACGCCCTTGATCTCGTTCTCCGAGACAAAATTGCGCACCTCGTCGGCAAGCTCCTCCGGGATCTTCCGACGGATGACCTTGTAGCGGAACGCCTTGTCCGAAGCCTGCTTGTAGACAAAATCGGTGCTCACGTCTAAGATTTCCGATAAGCCGCGCGCAATGTGGTCCAGAAGATTGCTGTTTTCGGGCTTTGCCATCTCCTGCGCGATCTCATTGGGGTCAATAAAGACCGTCTCCACCGTCTTCGACGAGGCGAACACGTTCATGTTCCGGTCGAAGATCTGCCCGCGCGAGGCGGATAAACTTGTGTAGCGCGTCTGGTTGTCAATGGCCTGCGCCTCATAATAGTCGTGGTCGCGGATCATGAGATTGTAGAGCGTCACAATGAGCGGTATGAATACCACCACGCCGAACAGAGCCATCAGAACAAGCGTCCGTCTGAGAATCGTCCGGTTGGCACGCTGCGACTGCTCGGCGCGCGATAGCTTTGGTTCCTGCTTTTTCCGTCTCAGGGGAATGATTTTGCGTGCCATGCTCCTGCCTTTCTGCCAGATTGTACCAACTGTACGGATGGCGTCAACTGTGAAAACAGGGACGGTTTACAACAATCTGAAACCGCCCCTGCAAAGCTTTGTAGTTGTGTTCCGCGGGGCTCTGTCCTACTTTATGCCGCCGCCGGATGCAGATATGCAATCAAGTCAGAAATACTCTGCTCGACCGCGCCGATGATTTCGCTGAGAATGCTGCTCTTCTCCGTTTTGTAGATCTCCGCCTGATCGGTACCGGCGAGATTGACATAGACGATCTGCTCCTGCGAGGGTTTTTTGAGGCCGAGCGTCTCGGCCTGCTCCTCAATTCCGGCCAGATCGATCTTTCCTTCGTATTTGCTTTGCAGCAGAAGCTGCTCTTCCTGTAAGCTCTGAAGCTGGCTTTCGAGCTTACTTACCCGGCTCGTCGCCTCAAACAGCTGCACATAGCCGAAGATCACGAGGATCATCATGCAGGCCGAGATGGCCGCACCGAGAATCGTAAAGGGTGCAACAGCGGTTCTGGCCCGGACGCGCTGCCGCTTCCGGGGAAGCTCCTGCTCCTGCGGAAGCTCATGGCGTTCCGGCTCGCGAACGGGCTGCCGGAGGGTATTTTCTACGGAGTACACGTCATAAGCTGCCGCGCCGTTTGTGCTGTAATAGGGGTTGCGTTCCGCAGCCATGGGTGCTCTCCTTTCTCAAGGCTTTCCCGCCTGGGGGTAGTTCAAAGCTTGACCGCTACACGAAGCTTTGCGCTTCTGGCGCGGGGGTTTTCCCGCACCTCTTCCATCGTAGCGATGATTGGTTTTTTCGTTAAGACCTGAATCTTGGGCGTTCTGCCGCAGACGCACACCGGAAAGCTTGGCGGGCACGTGCAGCCCTTTGCGGCATCAAGCATCGCGTTTTTAACGATCCGGTCTTCTAATGAGTGGAACGTGATGACGGCAAGTCTGCCGCCGGGATTCAGGTGGTCAATGGACGCGCGCATCATGCGGCTGACCGCGCCGAGTTCGTCGTTGACGGCAATGCGGATGGCCTGAAAGCTCCGCTTGGCGGGGTGCTGCTTTTCCCGCAGCGCCCGCTCGGGCATGGCGGACTTGATGATGTCCACCAGCTCTAACGTCGTCTCGATCGGCCGGTCGGAGCGCACGCGCTCAATCGCCGCGGCAATCTGGGGCGCGTACCGCTCCTCTCCGTATTCGTACAAAATCCGCCGGAGCTCGTCCTTGGGATAGTTGTTGACGATCTCATAGGCCGTCAGGCTGCTGCCTCTGTCCATGCGCATATCCAAAGGCGCGTCCGTCATATACGAAAAGCCGCGCGCGCCGTCGTCCAGCTGCGGAGACGAAACGCCCAGGTCAAAGAGCATGCCGTCGATCTTATCGAGATTCAGCGCATCCAGAATCAGCGCGATGTTTTCAAAATTATCATGCACCAGCGTCACCTTGCGCGCGTGACGGCTGAGCCGCTTTTTTGCCGCCTCGAGCGCGACCTCGTCGCGGTCGACACCAATGAGCCTGCCGTTTGTCAGTCTGCGGCAGATTTCCAGTGAGTGCCCGCCTCCGCCGAGCGTCCCGTCGAGATAGATCCCGTTCGGCCGGATGTTGAGCGCGTCGATGCACTCCCAAAGCAAAACCGATTTATGTGAAAACTCCATCAGAAGCCCAATTCCTCCATCACCTGCGCCAGATTCTCCGGCGTGAGCGTCTCCTGCTCCAGCTTGTCGTAGGCCTCGCTGTCCCAGATCTCCGCATGGCCGCCCTGCCCGATGAACGTGACCTCCTGCCGGATGCCGGCATACTGGCGAAGCTCGGTCGGAATGAGGAAGCGTCCCTGTTTGTCGGGCTCGCACTTGGCGGCGTTGGCAAAAAGAAAGCGCATCTTGCGCGCCTGCGAGATGGGAAGCGCGTTATATTTATCCAGGATCGCCTGCCAGCCGGTCTCCGTGTAGACGGACAGGCAGTGATCGAGGCCTAATGTCACATAGAAAGCCTCGCCGAGCTCGTCGCGCAGCTTCGAGGGAACGAACAGACGGCCCTTCGGATCGACCGTGTGCTTGTATTTTCCGTACATTCCCTCTCACCTCGCTCCATTTTCATCTTTTCCGCTCCACTTAGCTCCACTTCACTTATATAATAAGGGGCGTTAACATAAAATGCAACCCCTTTTTTCAAAATCGTCCGGAGAAAATATTTACAAAATTTAACCCCTTTTCGGCAATTTCGCAATTTTTGAACAGATGTTCTATTCCGGTGTTTCCAATCTGTCACCGTCTGTCACCGATACGACAATTTCCCCCGCGCGCGCCAGAATCTGAAGCGCTTTCGGAGGCGTCCCGGAAAGCAGCGCATCGGAAAGCGGCGTCTGCACCAGCGTCTGGAGCAAATGCCGGATATTGCGCGCGCCGCCCGGTTTTTCCATCGCCTGCCGGGCGATTTCCTCCGCCGCGCCGGGGGCGATCTCGAGCGTTAGCCCGCGCGATTTTGCCCGCTTTGAGAGCGCCTCCAGCTGCCGCTTCGCGATCTGCGTAAGCTCCGCAGGCCCCAGCTTTTCAAAGCAGGCCACGCAGTCGATGCGTCCTAAAAATTCCGGGCTGAACAGCTGCCGAAGCGCGAGGGTAAATCGCGCCGTTTCTCCCTGCGGCAAAAATCCGAGTCCGCCCTTCTGGTCCTCGCCGCTTCCCGCGTTCGAGGTCATGACGACGATGGCGTTTTTAAAGCTCACCGTGCGCCCCATGGAGTCCGTGAGCACGCCGTCGTCCATGACCTGCAAAAGAAGGTTCCGCACGTCGCGGTGCGCCTTTTCAATTTCGTCGAGCAGCACGACGCAGTAGGGCCTTCTTCTTACCTTCTCCGTGAGCGCGCCCGCCTCTCCGTGGCCGACATACCCCGGAGGCGCTCCGATGAGGCGGGTCACGGAGCCGGGCTCCATATACTCGCTCATGTCGATGCGAATGAGACTGTCCGCGCTTCCGTATACAACGTCCGCCAGCGCCTTGCAAAGCTCCGTTTTGCCGACGCCCGTTGGGCCCGCAAAGAGCATGGACGCAGCCGGGCGCTCCTCGTCCGCCATGCCGCTTCTTCCCCGCCGTACCGCCCGGCAGACCTCCCGCACCGCCGCGTCCTGCCCCACAACGCGCGCGTGCAATGCATCTTCCAAAGCCAAAAGCCGCTCTTTTTCCGTCTGACTGAGCGTTCCTACAGGGATTCCTGTGCGCTGGGAGACGACGTTTGCCACATCCTCGCGTGTGACAAGCAGCATCCGCTGCGCGCGGCTGGACTCGGCCTGACGGCGCACGAGCTCCTGAAGACGGTCCCGAAGCGCCGCCGCGTGCTCATACGCTCCATCGCGCACGGCCTGTTCAAGTTCCTGCGAAAGACGGCGCTTTTTTTCTTCCAGCCGCGTATCGGGATTCCCGCCCGTCAGCCAAACGGAGGCCGCCGCTTCATCTACCAGATCAACCGCCTTGTCCGGCAAAAACCGGTCGGCCAGATAGCGGCACGAGAGCTCGACCGCCGCAGACAGTGCCTCGTCTGAGATGCGGATGCGGTGGTGCCGCTCAAGCCCCGGGCGAAGGCCGCGCAAGATCTCAAGCGTCTGCTCTTTTGTCGGCTCGCGCACGAGGACCTGCCGGAACCGCCGTTCCAGCGCCGCATCCTTTTCAATGTACTTGCGGTACTCCTCGAGCGTCGTCGCGCCGATGATCTGCACCTCACCGCGGCCAAGGGCGGGCTTTAAGAGATTTGCCGCGTCGATCGCACCCTCCGCGCTGCCCGCGCCAACGATCGTGTGCATCTCGTCGACAAAGAGGATCATATTCCCCGCCCGGCGGATCTCCGCCAGAATGTCCCGGATGCGCTCTTCAAACTCGCCGCGGTATTTTGTCCCGGCCAGGACGCTTGCCATATCGAGCCGGTAGAGCTTCTTTCCCAGCAGTCCCTGCGGCGCCTGACCGGAGGCGAGCCGTTGGGCTAAGGCCTCGACAATCGCGGTCTTGCCCACGCCGGGCTCTCCGATCAGGGCGGGGTTATTTTTATTCTTGCGGCAGAGAATCTGCTCCACCTCGCAGAGCTCGCGCTCCCGGCCGATGACCGGCTCCATGCCCGCCGCTTTTTCTATCATATTCTCGCAATATTGCTCCAACAGTCTCACACTGATCTGCCT
>CALCJW010000038.1:0-7396 GCA_937967235.1 uncultured Clostridia bacterium | reverse complement strand
TCTTCTCGCAGTAGTCGCAGACGTGGTCCTTGTTCTCATCTACATGGTTCGAGATTGTCTTCTCGCAGTAGTCGCAGACGTGGTCCTTGTTCTCATCTACATGGTTCGAGATCGTCTTCTCGCAGTAGTCGCAGATGTGGTCCTTGTTCGCATCTACATGGTTCGAGATTGTCTTCTCGCAGTAGTCGCAGATGTGGTCCTTGTTCGCATCTACATGGTTCGAGATCGTCTTCTCGCAGTAGTCGCAGACGTGGTCCTTGTTCGCATCTACATGGTTCGAAATCGTCTTCTCGCAGTAGTCGCAGACGTGGTCCTTATTCTCGTCCGTGTGGACCGCCTCGTCTGATTTTGCGCCGCACATGCTGCATGCATGCCAGTGGCTCGTTTCATCCATCGACCAGTCGGTACCGAACGTGTGGTCCGTGATCTGATAGCCGCAGGTGTCGCACAGATGATCGTCATCCTGGTCGAAGTGATTCAGCCGCTCGGTCTCTTTCGCCCTGCAAACTGCGCAGACGTGCCAATGCTGATATCTGTCGATTGTCCATTCGTCGCTGAACACATGCGCGCCGAGCTCGCCGTAGACCGCCTTGCAGGCCTTGCAGACCGCTTTTTCCACGCAGGTTGCTGTGCCGCCGGAGCAGCTGTCGGTTTCGGAAGCCGTGCAGTTGTAGCGTTTGCAGGTGCGCGTATGCGTGCCGTCGCCGTTCGACGTCCAGTCGCTAAAGTCATGGTCTAGGGCGGTATTTTCGGCGATGAACACATCGGCCTCGTTCGGGCTGATCTCGCCGCATTCGCACGACAGGTAGTACACCGCGTCTTCCGTACAGCTTGCGGGCGTTTTCAGAGTCTCCACCTTCTGAACCTTCTGCGTGTAGGCGTGCACATGCGCCGGCGGAATGAGCTTGACCGTTGCCGTCGCGGTGAGCGTAGTGGGATTGAGTTCGCGTTCGTCAAACGAGTCGTATTTCAGCGTTCCCGTAATGGTCTGCTCCGCAGAAGAATTCCTGTTATATTCCTCCGCATTCCATTCCACAGAGATGAACTTCACCGTGCCGTCCTCCGTCTCGAAGCCTACAGATGTCGGAAGCCCCAGATTTGCGAACTGCGTTCCCACGTCCTTGTCCGTGATGGAGACTGTGTTGTACATCTTCGCCAGCGTGAGCTTGATTGCCTCAACGGAAAGCGTCGCTCTTGCTTCGGCATAGAACAGGCTATTTTCCGGCTTGAAGACCACGGTTACTTCCTTCGTGCCCGCTTCGCTGTAGAACGTTTCCGTCTGCCCGTAGGGGAACTCGAGGGCGAATGTACCGGAAAGCTCGGTATCCGTGCCCTTAATTCTGGCCTTGCCGCCGGTCAGCGTGCCGGTCTGACCATAATAGGTTCCGACTGTGAATTTCTCGTCCACAAAGATGGTGTTTTCCGGAAGCTTGAACGTGCTGCCATTGTCCAGTCTTTTTGTCCACTGGAAGGTAGGAAGCTCTGTGATTTCCGTCTCAGCCTGTACGGGAGGCTGCACCTTGATCACAAGCTTGACCCGAACATCCGCGCCCTCCGGGAACGCGATATAGTCCTCCCAATACGACCTGTCAAATGTGCCGTACTGCAAAGCAGCATCAGGCAGAGCAGTCGTTTTTTCATCGTGTCCTTCCTTTCCTCTCGCGCTCTTCCGTACCCCGCGAAAGAGCATGTCAAAGGAGCGTTGCATGTGGATATCATCCACATGCAAGGGAGTACTCCCTTGGCTTCCTATTCCAGACCCGGCTGGGTCAGATCGCTGAGGGAAAATTCGTAGCGCATGGCGAGCGTCTGAAACAGGATGTGCATGACCCGCTCCGAGACCGCGCGGATATCCCGCCCCGCGATATACGCCAGCGTCTTCTCGATCTCCTCCTCCGGCACGCGGTAGGCGCGCAGGCTCATCGTCAGAAACAGCTGGATCTTCCGCTCGAGCGTCAGCGCTTCATCGCACGGCTGCGCCATATACGCGCGCATGATGCCCGCCGAGCCGAGCTCCATCGCGTAAAAATCGGCCGCCGTGAACCCCGGCTGGTACGCGCCGAAAATCTGCTGGATCTCCTTGGCCGTCTCGCGGAAGATATACTCGGACGCTTCCTTCTGCGTATAGGCCTCAAGATAAATTTCCCGCAAATTCTCGTTGAGCTCTGTGAGCGTCATCTGAATGGCTGTCTCGACCGCGTAGACATAGATGGGCGGCAGCGTCTGCCCCGCCGTCTGGCGCGCCATGGCAAACTGGTTGCCGAACATGAACTCGACGAGCTCTGTCAGAACGCCGTCCTTGGCGCGGAAAATATTCTGAAACGTGCTGTTGGAAACGCCCGCCTCGTGGACGATCTGTGCGACCGTCGTCTTCTTGTATCCCTGCTCCAAAAAGAGCTTGACGCAGACCGTCAGGATGCGCTTTTTCGATGGCAGGCTTGCGCTTGTGATTGCGATAGGATCACTCCCCTTCCCCGGATTTCTTCGTGTTTGGCATGTATGCCAAGATTATATCAGACCGGGAAGAAAAAGGCAAGGGAGCAAAAAAATTTTACGCCGCTTGACAAACACACCCATGCGCGCTATATTAGTTAACGAACGTTCGTTAGTTGTCCTTAGGAGGCCGTATGAAGCAGGAAGACACAAAGCAAAAAATTTTGGACAAGGCGCTCGCGCTGTTCTCGAGCCAGGGCTACGATGCGGTCAGCGTCGGCGAAATCGCGCAGGCCGTCGGCATCAAGGCGCCGTCGCTTTACAACCATTTCCCGAGCAAGCAGGCGATTTTCGATGCGCTCGTGGAGTCCGTCGCCGCGCAGTACACACGCGACACCGATCAAATCTCCATCCACGTCCAGAACGCACCGCAGGATATCCCCGTTTTCACTGCGATCACCGAGGACGCGCTTTTCGACAAGGTCCGGCAGATTTTCGAGTATTCGCTCCACAACGAGACCATCCGCCGCTTCCGCCGCATGATGACCATCGAGCAGTTCCGCTCCCCGGAGCTCTCCCGGCTCTACACCGAGCGCTACATCACGCGCGTCGTGCGCTATCATGCCGGGCTTTTCGAAAGCCTCATTGCGGCGGGCGAAATCCGGCACGAAAATCCGCAGACGCTGGCGCTTTTGTATGTCTCACCAGTCATCACCCTCCTTGGCATCTGCGACCGCGAGCCCGAACAGGAGGCCGCGTGCTTAGAGAAGCTGCGCGCACACGTGGGCCTTTTCTTCCGCACCTTCAACCTGTCGGCAAGCGGCAATCCATCTCAAAAAGGAACACAAGCATGAAAAAACGAAACTTTACGCTTTTGTGGCTCGCGCTGTGCATCCTTCCGACAGCCATGCTGCAGCTGCGCGGGCGCATCCGAAGCGCGGCTGTCTGCAAAACGGTACTTTGCCTCCTCGCAGCCGTTACCGCCATACTCGTCGTCGGCCGCCTGATTTCGGGCGTGCACTGGCTGAGCGATATTCTTGGCGGTGTCTTCCTCAGCGCCGGACTCGTTCTGCTGTACGCGTTCATTTGCCCGGAGGACAGCCCATCCAACGCATAAGCGGCTTTTGCCGCGCATCCATTTCCGGCCCCCGCGCCGAATTTAAAATTAAAGGAGAACTTTTTGAACCTTACAATGTTATCACTGGAGCGTGTGGCCTGACCGGGAGGTCTGGCAAATCTGCTACACGCCATTCCTCCCGAAGCCCTGGTCCACAT
Organism: uncultured Clostridia bacterium; assembly: GCA_937967235.1. Taxonomy (GTDB): domain Bacteria; phylum Bacillota; class Clostridia; order Oscillospirales; family Oscillospiraceae; genus CAG-170. Next base: position 3,688 of record CALCJW010000038.1, on the reverse strand, counting down.
CTTCAGGAGGATTTTAAATGAACCGCGAAAACAAACGCAAAATCTTTGAAAAAGGCTACTATAAAACCCACGCCTGCAGCGACACCTTCGTCTGCAAGGTCTGCGGCCGGACCGTCATCCCGGAAAACGCCGGCTCTGGCCACCGGAACCATTGCCCCAATTGCCTCTCGAGCCTGCATGTCGATATTGACCCCGGCGACCGCGCGTCCGACTGCGGCGGGATCATGGAGCCCGTGGCCGTCTGGGTGAGAAAGGGCGGCGAGTGGGCGATCATCCACCGCTGCAAACGCTGCGGCGTGCTCCACTCCAACCGCGTCGCGGCGGATGACAACCCCATGAAGCTCATGTCGATTGCCATGAAGCCCCTGTGTGAGCCGCCGTTCCCCATCGAGCGTATCGAAGAGCTGACGGCCTGTATGGCAGGCGACGGCAGGATACGGTAACAAAAGAGCGAGACTTCCACCTGCGGAAGCCTCGCTTTTCCTGTTATGTGCGGCTGTATCTGGCCACCTCTTTGGCAGGTCGGGCGCTTACTGCTTGCCAAGATACTTGCCGCACTCCCGCTCCAGCGCCTGCCAGACCGGATACTCCGCCCCCTGCGCGTCAAAAAAGCGCCTTAAGTCCCGGTTGAGCGCGTCCATTTCATCGACCGCATTCATCGCGTGGTCGGACGCGCAGAGTTTCCCGAGGCTCGTTGCGCACATGAGCTTAAAAAACCGCAGGCAGGTCTTGCGGTATGCTGCGCCTTCAAACTCCGCATCCGCCTTCGGCAGAATCTCGTGTCCGGCGTCACGGATGGCGCGGTAGCCCTCGATGTTCGCGTCGATCAGGCAGCTTAAATACGCCGTGTTCCCCTTGAGCTTTTTGAGCTCGCCGTCCGTTTTGTAGCACGCGAAGGCCGCCGGCATCACGAACGCCGCGTGGCAGAGCAGATAGTCCTCCATATTGGGCTCGTAGACCACCTTGTACTTTGTGCCGTCAAAAATTTGCCGGATGAGCGGCTCGTTGGCGCTTGCGCCCGGAATCTGGCCGATGGTGATCTTCTTGAGGTCGATCGAGCAGACCTTATCCTGCTCGCGGTGTCCCGCCGAAAGCGCGAAGGCAAACAGCACATTCTTATCCGGCAAAGCCTCGGAAAGCGCCCTTGCGCGCACATTGTTTCCCACAAAGACGAGATTCTTCGCCCGGCTTTCGCGCAGCGTGTCGAGAATCGAGTCCAGCTGCGTATAGCGCAGGACGGCAAAGACCACGTCGTAGCTGTCCTCGGGCTTCAGCGCTGTCACGACCGGAACCCGGCTGACCGACACGCGGGGCGAAAATTTGTCCTTGATCCGAAGCCCGTTTTCCCAGATTTCCCCCGCCCATTTTCCCCGCGCAAGCAGCGTTACGTCCTTCCCGGCGCGGAAAAGATTTCTCGCCAGATTACAGCCCAGAACGCCCGCGCCAAACACCAGAATCTTCATATTCAAATCTCCTGTCTCAAGCGATATGAAAGCTTGCTATACTTAGTTAGTTTTCTCTAACCAAGCATAGCAAGCAGCATCTCAAAAGTCAAGCCGCCGGAGCATTTCATTGGCGTTTTTTCTTATGCGGATAACGGTACTTGCCGCTTTGTCCTATCTTGTCCGGTTCTCTGGCTGCACCGGAACAAATTCCAGCTTGAGCCGCATTCCCATCCCCGCGGCCAAACGCTTGAGCGTGCGAAGCGACGGGTTTGCCGTTCCGCTTTCGAGCTTGCTGATATTCGTCTGGTGGATGCCGGTCGCATCGGCCAGCTGGTTCTGTGTCAGGTGCCGCTCCTCGCGCCCTTCGATGATGGCCCGGACGATCTGCTCCTCCGGCTCCAGCGAATCCCACTCGGCGGCAAATGCCGGCTCACGCATCTTTTTGGTAATGGTATGATCGAGACAAAGCATAACAGAATATCCTTCCTGCGCAACTTCGTGCGCGTGATCAGAATTTTGATGGCAGGCAGCCCCCGCTGCGCTTGGAGGAGGTGCCGGGCGCCCGGTAAGAGGGGGCGGACGCCCGGCGGGAGGATGGCGGATTGGGAACCGCCGTCAGAAAGAGGCAGGGATGATGCCTCATCCCATCTATACAGACGCAGGATGCGCTGCAAACAAAAATCCGCACAGCCTGCATGGCCGCACGGAAACGAAGTCCTATTCCCAACAAAGAATAAGAACATATCCTTTCGGTCCCGGTCATGGCAGGACACAGGGCAGCTCTCGGAAGACCTGACTTATTCTGACCAACCAGACATCACAGTGACCGACTCGCGGGGCTTCTCACCCCATTCCACCTGCAAGCACGAGGCTTGCGCGAACTACCCGATATTTAATTGCTGTTATTATAGCACAAAATCGCACAAATACAAATATCATTTTCCTGTATATTATGTCGGTTTTTACATGGCATCATCTAAAAATCGGAATAAGCTGTGAAAGCGCACAAGCTTTTCCGTCCGCGCGTCTGTCACGTGTCTGTTTCCGCTCTGCTCTCCACGCAGACGAACCGCTCCAGCAGATGCTCGCACTCCTCGCAGCACCACTCTCCTTCCCCGCGCGCAAGACACCCCGCCCGGTCCTCGCAGCCTAAGCAAACCTCCGGCAGCGGCACTCTCTCTACATATTCCATAGCTTCCTCCACATTTTAATTATATAGCTATATTTTAGCCTATGTAATTTATTAAATCTTATCATACTTGTCTATACAATTCAAGTATATCAAACTTGTATGGGCGGTTAATTATGGACTACTACGCAATCGGTCAGCGCATCCGGAAGTTTCGCAAGGCGCAGAATCTCTCGCAGGAGGCGCTTGCCGAGCAGGCAAATATCTCCACGACGCATATTAGCCACATTGAGACCGGCAACACGAAGCTGAGTCTGCAGGTCTTTGCGGACCTAGCCGCCGCGCTTCATGTCAGCGCCGATGACCTGCTCTTTGACGCGCCGCCGTCCGTGAAGCCCGTCTGTGTGCGGGAAATCGCGGCGCTGCTCGATCAGGCCACGCCGGAGCAGACGCAGATTCTGACAGACATCGTCCGCGCCGCCAAGCAGGCCATGGACAAGTATCTCCCTTAAGGCAGAAACCGATCTGCGTCAAAATACCGGCTTCCGCACAGGACGATGTGGACATCGTCCCCTACGCAGGCTCTGAAATTCTGTAAAAACAGGACGGTCCCGCCCGGAACCGTCCTGTTTTTTATCTTCGCTTGTAGAAAACCGCAAACCCGAGTCCCAGTGCGAGGACCAGCGCGCAGGCCGCGAGCAGAACCGTCTGCGTGCCGCTTGTACGGCTGCTCCCCTGCCCATCTGTTTGTCCGGGAGACGTACCATTTTGACTGTCCGGCGGGCTCTGGGGCGGACCTCCCTGCGTATCCGCCTCAAAATCTGTTCCGGCATCCGCGCTGGAATCCGGCCGCTGGGGCGGAGTGAAGCCCTCCGTATCCGCGGCGTCCGATTTATCCGCGTCATCGTTCTGCCTGCCGCCGAAGCCGCCCTTGCCGCCCATCGTATTTCCCATGCTGCCCATGTCGGAGATCGTAATGCCCGACGCGTCCACGAGGCTTTCACTGTTTTCCTTCTGTGCCTCGCTGGTCGATGGAATCGAGCCGTCCAGCTGCCCCGTCACACTCTGCGCCCGAAGATAGCAGAAATTTTTCAGCGTCTGCACGCCGGTTTCA
>CALCJW010000037.1:0-7402 GCA_937967235.1 uncultured Clostridia bacterium | reverse complement strand
GTCCGCTTCCAGAAGCCCGTATTGCTCCACCAGATCGTGCATCACCCGGCTGCTCTGCACCAGTGCGCCCGTATGAGACGCGGCCGCTTTTTTCCCGGTCGTGCTCTTTCCGTCGCGCAGCAACACAACAGGCTTTGTCCGGTTGACCTCTGCTGCCAGACGCAAAAACCCTGGAAGATCCCGCAGGCCTTCAAAACAGACTGCAATCGCCGCTGTCTGTGGGTCCTGGGCGAAATACCGCAAAAACATTTCTGCGTCCAGCACCGCCTGATTTCCGATGCCTGCCCATTTGGCAACACCGCAGTGCTGATCGCGCAGGGAGGCCAAAATGGCCATGCCGACGCCGCCAGACTGGCTGATGACGCTGACGCTGCCTTGTGCAATCCGGTCTGGCAGGAAGGTGCAGTTGAAAGAACAGGCCGTGTTAATCAGGCCCAACGTGTTTGGCCCGAGCAGCGCAATCTCATGTTCCCGGCAAAACGCCGCCATCTCCTCTTCCAATGCCGCGCCTACCGCGTCCGTCTCCTTGAAACCGGCGCTGATCACGATAACATGACGAACAGCGGTCTGTGCGCACTGGCGGATGCAATCCATCACGCGGTTGCGGTTGACGGCAATTACTGCATGGGACACGCTCTGCGGCAAATCCAAGACCGAGGCATAACAGGGTTTTCCAAAAAGCCTCTCATACTGCGGATTGACACAGTAGACCGGGCCTGCAAAGCCATCGGTGATGCTCAGAACAAGCCCGCTTCCGATCTGTCCCGGTTTTTCTCCGGCGCCGATAATTGCGACGGAATCCGGCCGGAAAAGGCTATCCGGTACGGTTTGCATGCTGCCTCAGTCTCCCTTCTCTGTCTCAAAGCTCTTGAATCCCAGTGTATTTCAACCTTATAAATACACTATACCATGTTCTCGTAATTTGCAATCCATTAGTTTGCACAAGCTTTCCCTCTATTTATTGTCAAACTTTGATAAATCAGAGATAAAAACAGCAAGATTCCGCAAACGCCAAACACATTCCCCACGGAATCCTGATTTTTTTGAACAGATTTTTTGGGGTCTTAAAAATATTTTTCGTGTAGTTTGTTAAATAAATTGACAATGTTAGAAGATTCATATATACTCAAAACTATAAAAACCAGAAGCCAACATCACATAAAGAAAGGTTGTTACAAACGTATGGAGTATCATTTTTCTGATCGTATTTCCAATGTTCGCCCTTCTGCGATCCGCGAAATTCTGAAATACGCCGCATCGCATCCCGAAGTCATCGCACTTTCGACCGGAAGCCCCGCCAACGAGGCCGTTCCCGTGGAGGAAATCAGCGAAATCTCTGCGCGTATTTTTAAGGAGAAGCCCCTGGCCGGTTTGCAATACAGCATGACCGAAGGGTATCCGCCCCTGCGTGCGTCTACGAAGGAGCGGCTGAAGAAGGAATTCGGCATTGGCCGCGACTTTGACGATCTCATCATCACCACCGGCGGCCAGCAGGGCCTGTCCCTCACGCCGAACGTCTTCTGCAACCCCGGCGACACGGTCATCGTGGAGCTTCCGACCTTCGTCAGCGGCATCAATGCCATGCGGATTCACGGCGCAAACGTCGTGGGCGTCGAGATGGACGAAGAGGGCATGGAGCTGGCTGGGCTTGAGCGTGCCTTCCAAACCGAGCCGAACGTCAAGCTGCTCTACGTCATTCCGACGTTCCAGAATCCCAGCGGCAAAACCATGAGCCTTGCCCGCCGCAAGGCGATCTATGCGCTGTGCGTCAAATACGGCGTTATGATTCTCGAGGACAACCCCTACGGCGAGCTTCGCTTCCGCGGCGAGGACATTCCGACCTTCAAATCCATGGACGACGAGGGCATTGTCATCTACAACGGCTCTTACTCCAAGGTACTTTCCGCCGGCATGCGCATCGGCTTTGTCATGGCGCAGAAGGATGTTTTGCAGCGTCTGACCGTCGCCAAGCAGTTCAGCGACTGCCACTCCAACATCTTCTTCCAAATCGTCACCGACGAATGGCTCCGCACGGCGGATGTCGACGCGCATATCGCCAAAATCCGCAAAATCTATCGCGAGCGCTGCGATTTTATGCTCAAGCTGCTCGACGAGCACATGGATAAGCGCGTCACCTACACACGTCCGGACGGCGGCCTGTTCCTTTGGTGCACGCTGCCGGAAGGCTGCGATTCTCAGGAGCTTGCAGACCTCGCGCTGCGCAAGGGTGTTGCCTTTGTGCCGGGCCGCGACTTTATGGTCGATAGCGCCGCACCCTGCCGTGCGTTCCGCCTGAACTTCTCCACCCCGACCTATGAGAATATGGAAAAGGGCATTTTGCGCCTGTGCGACGCAGTTTCTGAATATCTGGCTGGCAAATAAGAACGGGAGGCAACGCTATGAATCTCAAACCGATTATCAATCCGGCCCGCGGCAAGCTCCGCGTGCTCGGCTATTGCTCGGGATCCGGCAACACGCTCTGGAAAGCCTACGAGCTCCAGAAGCAAATGGAGCAGAGCATCGAGGGCTGCCCATTTGAGATTGTCGGCATTTTTGCAGACAACCCCGACTCCAAGGCTGTCGCCGCTGCCAAACAGTATGATGTTCCCTGGGAAGCCATCGACATCCGCAAGTATTATGCCGACCGGGAAAAGCCGCTCAAGGACCGCGAAGTCCGCGCCGCATATGATCAGGAAGCGATGGCGCTTGTTGAAAAGTTCCACGCCGATATGATTTTGCTTGCCGGATATGTCTGGGCCACAACGGATATTGTCCTCGACAACTATCTGGTCGTAAACGTTCACCCGGCGGATCTTGCCGTGACGGACGAAACCGGCCACCGCCTGCTTGCCGGGGCAAACGGCATCAAATCCGCCTTTGACCGCAACATGGATTATCTGCGTGCCAGCGCACATCTGGCAACGAAAGAGCTCGATGCAGGCCCTCTGCTGGTGCGTTCCCCGAAGGTTCCCGTGGACTATACGCTGCACGAGGACTATGAGACGCGCTTCCGCCACTATCTCAAGCTCGTCAACGACCAGAACCGACTGGTCGGCGCACGCGCGGTTCTCGAGCTGGCGCTGGGCAATTTCAGCGTCGATGACGAAAACCATCTATATTATAAAGGAGAACCCGCTCCGCAGGGTCTGAGCATCGAAAGCTGGGAGGAAAACAAGCCTTCGTTTCAGCGCGGTCATGACAAACTGCTAAACCCTAAGAGCGTGGCCGTGATCGGTGCATCCAACCGTCCCGGCATCGGCCACGCAATCGTAAAAAATTTGTTGGACATGGGCTATTGCGGCAAGGTCTACGCCGTCAACCGCAAAGGCGAGGACGTTCTGGGCGTACCCGGTTATACGGATGTGCGGGAAATTCCCGGCAACGTAGACCTCGGCGTTCTCTCCGTTCCCTCGGCGGGCGTTCTGGATGTTGCGGAGGCCTGCGGCCAGAAGGGCGTTCCGGCGCTTGTCTGCATTACCGCCGGATTCCGTGAAATCGGTCCGGAAGGCGCGGCCCGTGAAAAAGAACTGATGCGCATTGTAGACAAATACAATATGCGCATAGTTGGCCCGAACTGCATGGGCGTTGCAAACACTGCGCCCGGCGTGCGCCTGAGCGCGACCATTCTCTCCGAGACGCCGCCTGTCGGAAGCGTGGCATTTCTGACGCAGTCCGGTGCGCTTGGCGCAAGCTTGATCGACTTTGCAGGCGAGCTGGACGTCGGGTTCTCTGTCGTCGTGTCCATGGGCAATATGACAAACGTCAATCCGTGCGACCTTCTTCCGATGCTGGAAGCCGATGAAAATACCAAAATCGTCTGCATGTACATGGAGACCATTCCGGAGCCCTATCGCTTTGAGCGCGTCATGTCCCGGATGACAAAGCCTGTCATCGTTGTCAAATCCGGCCGTACCACAAAGGGCGCCGCCGCGGCAAGCTCGCACACAGGCTCTCTTGCCGGCAACGACAACGTGGCCGACGCGCTGCTCAAAAAATGCGGCGTCATCCGGGCGGAAAATCTGGAAGATGCGTTCCTGCTTGCCTCCAGCATGACGAAGATGCCCCGCCTGCGCGGCAACCGCGTCGGCATCATCTCCAACGCAGGCGGCCTTGGCACGCTGACCACGGACGCTCTGGTCAAATACGGCTTTGAGCTGCCGGAGTTGAGCAGTGAAGAACGTGCAGAGCTTGCAGCCAAGCTTCTGCCCGAAGCTTCCACACACAATCCCCTCGATCTTGTGGCGCCTGCGCCTCCTGCGCACTATGCCATCGCCGCGCACGCCATGATCGACAGCGGCAAATATGACGCGATCATCGTCGACTGCGTCCCGCCCGCAACCATTGATACCGGCGAAGTGGCGCAGGCCATGGTCGATATTCTCAAGTCCACCAGCATCCCGATCTTCTCGTGCTTCTTTGGCCCGACGCTTGGCGCAGCCGGCCGTGCCGTGATGAAAAAGGGCGGAATCCCGACCTTCTCGTTCCCGGATCAGATGGTCCGCACCATGCGCTATATGGTGCAGCCCGAAGAAGCGGCCTGCGACAGCTATGACTGCCATATCTGCGCGCAAAGCCGCACCGAAGCGCGCCGTCTGATGGAACATGCAGAATCAAACGCCTATCTGCCGGCGGAAGACTGCTTCCGTCTGCTGAAGCTCTATAACGTGCCGATGGCGCAAAGCGCGTATTTACCGGTCGGCGGAATGGCGGCTTCTCTGGCGCTCGACTATCCAGTTGTCGCGAAGGTGGACCATCCGGAAATCATCCACAAATCCGATGTCGGCGGCGTCCGGCTCGGCATTCAGGACGCCGCGGCGCTGGATGCGCTGCTGGCAGAATGGACGGCCAGATTCCCCGGCCTGCGCGGCATTCAGGTGCAGCAGCAGATCAGCGGCAATCTGGAAATGATCATCGGCGCTTCCGTTGACCCGGCGCTCGGCCACAGCATTCTGACCGGTCTGGGCGGCACGCTGGTTGAAATTCTCAAGGACGTCTCCTTCGGCCATGTGCCGCTGTCCTCACAGGACCCTGGGCGGATGCTCCGTTCGCTTCGCAGCTATCGCCTGCTCGAAGGCTATCGCGGAAGCGCAAAGGCCAACATCGAGCAGTTCCGACAGATTCTGATGCAGGTCAATCAGCTTCTGCTCGATTTCCCTGCAATCTGCGAAATGGATATGAACCCGCTGATCTTCGACGAGACCCGCGGTGCGTTCTACGCCGTTGACGCGCGCATCAAGATTTCCTGAGCTTTTTTGTCCTCTCTTTTTGACCACCCATCGCAGATTTTTCTGCGATGGGCGGTCTGCCTTTGCTTGACTTTTCCCGCAAATCCACCTACAATTAGGGAGAATCTATCGTATTGCATCTGTACGCAGAAGTCCAAATCCCCGGAAAGAGAATGGAATTTATGAATCATGAAGATAAAGTAACATTTACCATCAATCAGGTTGCAAAAATTCTCGGCGTCGTCCCGGCCACGATCCGAAACTGGGAAAAGAACGGGATGATCTCCTCCAAGCGTTCGGCCAGCAACTACCGGATCTTTACGCTCGATGACATTGAAACACTCAAGAAAATCAAGGAATACTCCGTCGACAAGCACATGGGTACGCAGGCGATCAAAATGCTGCTGCCGTCGCCAGGAACCAGCGCGCTGGAATCTTACGTGCAGCAGCAGAAAGAAATGTTTTACTCCAAGAAGCTCATCAGCGAAAAGTGGCGTCAGATCCGAAAGCAGCAGGGCTACACCCTCGAAGAGGTCAGCCGTGCGGTCGGTATCTCCGTGGCGCATCTGAGCAAGCTGGAAAACGGCGGCAATATTTCGCTGGATATGCTCAATAAGCTGGCGCACTTCTATCGGGAGAGCCCGCTGTACTTTATGGAGCCTGCGGCGCAGGAAAATCGCCTCGTCCGCAAAGGCTGCGGAGAGCCCATTCAGCTTAAAAGCGATCCCGGCCTTGAAATGTATTCGCTGATTGCCATGCGCGAACACACGATGTACCCGGTTCTTTGCGTGGTCGAGCCCGGCTGCGGCAATCTGACGCCGCACACACACAACGGAGAAGAGCTGATCTATATGCTCTCCGGCGTCGTGGAAGTGCGCCTCAACGACGATCCGCCCTATATCCTGCATCCCGGCGATACGTTTTTCTACCGGGGCTCCGATGTCCATAGCTGGCAGAATATTTCGCCGAAGCCCGCGCAGCTTCTGTGGATTCATTCGTCCATTTCCAAGTAAACCATGTGCGCATGGGCTTGAGCTTTATGCGAAAAAACGCGCTGTGCGGATACGAAACAATCGTATCACACAGCGCAAAAAAGAACGGGTTTATAGAAAATTTGGTAGTCACCAAATTTTCTATAAACCCAAATGAATTTGCATCTGACGATGCTGAACTCATTTTAGTGGCTACCCTGTCAATGCACCATGGCTGCGGTGACCTTGCACCATTTTAGCGGTTTGGCTGCACCATTCGTGCGGTCTACACGCACCGTTTCAGGCAACGTATTCAGAAGTGGGTACAGTAGATAAGCAAAAAGCCTTGAAATCGTGTGATTTCAAGGCTTTTTACTGGTGGGGGAAGGTGGATTCGAAGCATGATGCTTTTTGTTGAAAACCGAAATTCTATTGATATTACAAGCATTTGCTTGCGCTTCTTGCGCCCGAAGATACCGTATTTCGGTAGTTGAAAATAAAAGTGGGTACGAATTTCAGAACACATTATCGCTCAGAATGATTTTTTCAATAGAATCCCCTATGCTGGTTGGGCAAATATACAGATGCGACACGGCATTTCTCGGAGAACGAAATAATCTACCTCTATCAGCTTTTTTCTTTATTACGTTCCTCTCCTCGAGCTTTTGAGCACAGGCATCCTGAAAATCTCCACTGTTCTCAGCATTCTTTGCTCTTTCTGTCGGCAGATTCACCAGTCCCAGCATACAGTTCAGCAGCAACGTCACTTCAAATGGACACTTCACGTTCTGAATGATTCATTTTGTGCGTTCAACAAAATCTCGGTCAAACTTTTTCATTTGCATTTTCAACGTACCGCCACACTGTCCAACTTGTTTCATCCCCACCATATTATTGTGTTTTCAGGACTTCGTAAATTTGCAGAAATTTACGAAGTCTTTTCTATGCTCATTATAGCAAAGGACAGTGTGCTGACACATCAGACTTCCACGCAGGAGTATGTCGTTTTCAATGTGTCCGGGTGGATCATCAGCATGGGGCGGTGCAATTCTCTCGCATAAGAAATCGCCTTATCTGTATCATCCCCGCGCGCCGATGCCGGATCGTAGACAGCCAGCACCATGTCAGACTGTCGGATGATCGTGCGGTAGGCTTCAAGCTGTGCATCCGGCTGTTTATGGAGACTAGCAGCCGTCATGTGTGTGC
>CALCJW010000036.1:0-13179 GCA_937967235.1 uncultured Clostridia bacterium | reverse complement strand
GTCGACCAAACGAGTTCCGCGCACTTCTTTTCAATCAAGCCATCAATCGCATACTCCATATAATGGCCGGCCTTATTGTCGCATTGCACAGGTACAGTCTTTATGCCTATAAACTCCGTCGGGTCGGTGATATCGGGCTGAGGCTGCTGCGTGTCCTTCAGGTCGTTATCGTCCGGTTCTGTGGGTGCTGTGGGTTCTTCATACGTGTCGCTGAATTCGTCTCCGGTTTCGAGATCTTCCGCGAAAACCGACATCGGCAGCACGCCAAAGAGCATGACCAGCGCCAGAAGCGCCGCTAAAACGCGTTTTTTCATCGTTCTTTCCTCCAAATTCTGAAATATTTATATAAAATCCGGTTCTCCGAATAGAATTTTCCAGTTTCGCCGCGCGGCGAAGGAACCGCAACAAATGTTGCATATCCCCGTACAACCGTTGACCGCAAGCCCGGCGCACACCCCGAAGGGCAGAATACGCCTTATGGACTTTTACATAGAATAACATAATCTTCCGCCCTTTTCAAGTTAATTTTGCTGTTTCCGGAAAGAAAAACCGGCGCTTTTTTCCTCCCAGACCGAAAAAAGTTTTCCAGTTCGGTAAAAAATTTTTCAGCCCCGTCCATCCGCCGCCCATCCGCCGCCCATCCCGCAAAATGTTGCATCCGCACCTTCTTTTTCTACCATATCTGGGTTTCTCCGCCAGCCGCGACAAAAAACGGTTGCATTTTTCCCGCTCCCGTGCTATAGTAGCAGCACAACTGAACGCGGGGTTAGTTCATCGGTAGAACGGTCGCTTCCCAAGCCACAGAGGCGGGTTCGATTCCCGTACCCCGCTCCAAATTAGACAAAAGCCGTGTATAACTTGAGTTATACACGGCTCTTGCTTTTTCTGCTGGAGAATCACATGAAATAACTCAAAAGCTGTGCAGAATGGCAACGCAGAAGGTAACAAAATATCATTTATTCCTATGTTTTATCTCTTGGATGAGATAGCAAACATAGGAATTTTTATTTTAGGAGGAACAAAACATGAGAATACCATATGGTTTTACTTTGACCAACAGTGGGGGACTTGAAACCAATAAGAGCGAAGCAGAAAATGTTGCCTTGATTTTTAACTTCTATATGGCAGGGGCAAGTTTGGGAAAGGTTGTGGATATGCTTTATGCAAAACAAATACCGTCTCCGACCGGAAAGGCGAAATGGACTCGTGCCGCGGTAGACCATCTTCTCTCTAACGGAAAATATGCGGCGATCATCGGGCTAAAGAAGTTTCTGGATGTACAATTTGAAAAGGTGGCACGCTGTAACATTGATTATGACAAGGAGGGCTTGCCGAGAAAAAGTACGCGCTATGTTTCGCATATTATGGCTCAGAACTGATCCATCTTTTATATTTCTGTACATTATGCTACAATAACCTTAAGAGGTGAGAGATGTGGCAGAGAAACTTAGTTTGGTGGATATGATCGGTATCGGAAACTTGTTGGAGCCCCTCGTAGCTGAGGATATCATCACCTGTGAGGAGCGGGACCGAATTATATTGCGAATTGCGAAGGATAATGAGATCGACGAATACAGGCTTTCTGTTCTTGCCGGCTATAGAAGGAGTAAGGCAGAGGTATTGGCCCGCGTGGAACGGAGAAAGCAGTCGAAGGCTCAGCCCAAAAAGCAGGATGATAGTTACATTTCGCTGACTGAGCTTGCGCTAAATCACAGCAAGGCTGCTTCGGGATATGTGATACAGAGTTGGCTGCGCAGTGAAAACACACTAGCCTTTTTAAATCTGTGGGAGCAGGAAAACAATCCCAATTATAGAGAAGCGGGCTACATTGAACTTTTAGAGAAAAAGAAAACAGCCTCGTTTACTTTGACGCCAAAGCTATGGATTGAGAAAACAAAGGCGATCGGTATCACTTCCAAACAAGGTAAAGGCGGCGGAACATTTGCGCATCCGATGATTGGCTGTGAATTCGCGTCATGGATATCGCCGGAATTCAAGATGCTGTTGCTGAAGTTGTCACTGGATAGTGGGCGGTTAAAGGCATAATTGGTATTTCCAATGTGCTTGATTGGGTGGGCAGCACACATTGTACATTTGCTTTTCCCGTTTTCCTCTGTTACAATAAGTCTGTAGGGAGGGATGAATGATGCTGATGAATGCAAACGAATATCTGGAAACAGTCGAGCAAGTCAAGCAGGAGATCCGCACGGCGCAGTATCGCGCGGCGGTTCAGGTAAACTGCGAGCTGCTTCGGCTGTATCACGCCATCGGTACGGTCATCAACGCGCATAAGGTCTGGGGCAGTAAGTTTGTCGAAAACCTTGCCGCGGATATCAAGTTGTCCTTCCCAGAGATGAAGGGGTATTCTGCCCGAAATATCAAGTATATGGCAAAGTTTGCGGCGCGTTTTCCAGCTGATGAAATTGTGCAAGCGCCGCTTGCACAAATCACTTGGTACCATCACATCACACTGATGGACAAGATAAAAGAACCGGCAGCGCATATCTGGTATGCGGAGCAGGCTGCAAAGAATGGCTGGTCGCGCAATGTCCTTGTCCATCAGATCGAGAGCGGTCTATATCAGCGGCAGGCTTTAGCCGAAAAGGTGTCCAATTTTGAATTGCGGCTACCTTCTCCGCAGAGTGAGCTTGCTATCCAGACGATGAAAGACCCGTACATTTTCGACTTCATTCCGTTCAAAACGGATATGCTGGAACGGGAGATCGAGGAAGCGCTCGTAAAGGACGTGACGAAGCTCCTGTTGGAGCTTGGAACCGGTTTTGCATTTCTCGGAAATCAGTATCACCTGAACGTCGGCGGCGACGATTTTTATATCGACCTGCTGTTTTATAACTTGAACCTTCGCTGCTACGTGGTGATTGAACTCAAAACCGGTGAATTTAAGCCGGAGTACGCGGGACAGTTGAATTTTTATCTCTCCGCAGTTGATGGGATTTTGAAAAAAGAACAGGACAATCCGTCAGTCGGACTGCTGCTCTGCAAGAGCAAAAATGATCTGGTCGCGGAATACTCGCTGAAGGATATGAGCAAGCCCATCGGCGTGAGTGCTTATCAGGTCACAAGCAAGCTGCCGGAGGAGCTGGAAAAACAGCTGCCGTCCGTGGAGGATATCCAGAAACGGATCAAGTAAAGCAGCGAAGCCAAAACGGAGGTTTGACAGATGCAGAACGAAAAATATCTGGAGCTGGACGCGCTTGCTGCGCCGGACAGCTATGTCGCGCCTCCGACGAAAGAGAAGCTGGCTTACGTCGTCCACTTCCGCAAAACCTGCCAGCGGTACCAGATTGTTTTTGCAAAAGCCGATTCGGATGAACGCAACTTCGTAATCCATATGGCAGAGAAAACATTTTTGCAGAAGCGTGCCTGATTTTGTAGTTGATTGGAGTCATTCCGACAAGACGTGTGTTCATCTATAGTGTAGTGAAAACACAAAAATCAGCACCCATCTTTTAGATGGGTGCTGATTTTTGCTGCAAGGGTCCCGCAACGAACCCGTGGTTCGACCGTCCGGCAATTCCGGGCGCAAGACCGGCGGCGGTATGAAATACCGACGGTTTTGGCCGAAGGTCAAAACAATTGCCGAGACGGCACGGAGGCGGCAAAGCCGCCAGAGTATTCCCGTACCCCGCTCCATGAAAAAACGCCATCCATCCGGATGGCGTTTTTTCTATGTCGCAGTCGCAATCGACCCCTACGCAAGACGGGAAGTTTTCAGAAGCCTCGTAGGGGCGGACGTCCCCACGCGTTGGGTGTGGAAATTCCGTAGGGGCAGACATCCCCACGCATTGGTTTCGGAAATCCTGTAGGGGGCGGTCGCGGCTTTGTTGCGTTTTTTGCCGGTTTGTGGTATGATAGATAGTACGACACCAACCGGAAAGAAGGCGCGCGCATGCAGCTCGGAATATTTCAGATCGAAAATCCCATCGTGCTGGCCCCGATGGCGGGCGTGACCGACTGGGCGTACCGCTGCATTGCAGCTTCGCTCGGCGCGGACATCACCGTAACGGAGATGGTTTCGTCGCGCGCATTGGTCTACCATGACAAAAAGAGCCTGTCTCTTCTCCGGAAGACCGATGCGGGTATCTGCGGCGCGCAGATTTTTGGAAACGACCCGTCTGTGATGGCGGAGGGTGCGGCGCTGGCGCTGGAACACTCCGGCGCGGACTTCATCGATATCAACATGGGCTGTCCCATGCCGAAAATCGCCGGAAACGGAGACGGAAGCGCCTTGATGAAGGACCCGGAAAAAGCGGCAAGAATCGTCGAAGCGGTCAAAAAAGCCGTGCCGGTTCCCGTTACAGTCAAGATGCGAAAGGGCTGGGACAAGGGGAGCGTCAATGCGGTCGGGCTCGCCGTCATGTTGGAGCAGGCGGGAGCAAGCGCCATCGCGGTGCATGGCCGGACGAAGACAATGCTCTATTCCGGCGTTGCCGACTGGGACATCATCCACGATGTAAAAGCCGCCGTCCATATCCCCGTGATTGCAAACGGCGATATTTTTTCGCCCGAGGATGCGGTACGCTGCATGGCGCGGACGAAAGCGGACGGGCTGATGCTTGGCCGGGGCGTGTTCGGCGACCCGTGGCTGCTACTACAGTGCAAGGCGGCGATCGAAGGAAAGCCTGTCCCCGAGCGACCGGAGCTGACCTCGCGGGTCGACGTGGCGCTCCATCAGTTTGAACTTGCGAAAGCGGACAAGGGCGAACACATCGCGTGCTTAGAGGCGCGCAAGCATTTTGCGTGGTACCTGCGCGGCGTTTCTCACAGCGGGTATTATAAGGAACAAATTTCGAAGATTTCCACCATGGACAACATTTCCGCCATTGCCGCCGGCATCAAGCACGATTTGAGGTAAGCCTATGTCAGAAGAACAACTCATCCGCCGCGCGCAGCAGGGCGACAACGGCGCGTTTGAAGAGCTTTTGCTCCTGCACCAGAAAAAGGTCTATAACCTCTGTCTGCGCATGAGCGCCAATCCGGACGACGCATTAGATCTGTCGCAGGAGGCATTTCTGCGCGCGTGGCGCTCTTTGGGGCAGTATCAGTTTGAGGCGAACTTCTCGACATGGCTGTTCCGCCTGACGAGCAACATTTGCATCGATTTTCTGCGCCGGAAAAAGCGGCGGCAGGAAACCTCTCTCACCGAGAGCTACGACGACAGCGACGAGGGAGCCGAGCTCTCCGTTCCCGACGCGCAGCCGGGGCCCGAGCAGCAGGCGATGACGAACGAAACGAAAATCGAGCTTGCCCGCGCGATGGAGCAGCTTTCGCCGGAGCACCGGGAGATTTTGCAGCTGCGCGTGATCGAGGATCTGCAATACGAGCAGATCGCGGATATTTTAGGCGTGCGCGTGGGGACGGTAAAATCCCGGCTGGCCCGAGCGCGCCTTGCTTTAAGAAAAATTTTAAAAACCGGGAACTATTTCGATTCCGCTTCGTCTGAACCAGTAGAAGGCGAGGTGCGTCTATGATCACATGCAATGAAGCGCTGGAGCTGCTGAGCGTGCAGCTCGATGGCGCGATAACAATAGAAGAACAAACCGCTTTGCAGGAGCACCTGGCCGCTTGCCCGGAGTGCCGCAGAATCCAAAGCGAGCTCAAGATGGCAGAGGAAGCGCTGCCTGAGCTACAGCAGGAGCCGCCGAAGCTCCTGCATGATGCGGTCATGCAGGAGATCCGCCGCGAGACGAGACGGAAAAAGGAGCGAAAGACGCTTCTGCACTTTGTCGGCGTGATGGCCGCGGCCGCCGCGCTGCTTGCCGTATTGGCGGGGTTCAAGCTTGTAAGCCTCCCCGGCTTTGACCACGGCGAGGCTGCCGTCTCGATGGGCGATTCTCTGTTCCCGAAGACGGACAGCGCGAGAAAGTACGCGGAGGAGCTCTCCAAGCAGACCGGCTGCCGCGTCATTCTGGTTGAGCACTGCACGCCGGAAGCACTTGGCGGCGGTTTTGCGAAGCTCGATAACGGCATTTACCGCCGGGAGCTCAGCGAGGCGGAGCTGGATGAGCTGGAAGCAAATTTAGACAGCAGCTACGCCATGATCATCTGCGGCGCAAAAGGCGAAGCGGAGGATTCTGCGTACCTTCTGTGCACCGATTGACTTGACATCCCGCGCATTTTATGAAAAAATAGACCTACGCCGCACAACCTACCATTGCCGGTTGTGCGGCGCGAATTTTACATGAAAGCAGGTATCTTCATGAGTGAACAGGAATTTTTGAGCGGGTTTTGCCCCAAGTGCGGCGAGAGTCTGAAGGTACCGGCGAAGCTTTCGCAGTTTTCCTGCATGTACTGCGGCGCGCGGCTGACGGCAGACGAGCTGCTGGACAAGCCCGCAGGCTCCGTTTCGCTTGCGCCGGAGGAGGCGGTACTGCGCTTTGACGCGGCAAAAAAGCGGCTGCCCGGCTGCGTGCAAAGCTTCCGGGGCTATCAGAAGAAAATTACGAAGGGCGAATTTGAGGCTGCGTTTTCTGATGTCTATGCGATGACGGAACCGGTCTTCCGCTCGCTCGACGAGGCGGTCTGCGCCATGCCGGACGAGACGGACGCGCGTCTTTTGGAGAGCGCAAACGCGTTTTTGGACGAGCTGGAGCTCGACTGGGCGGCCAACCGGAACCGAAACGGTGCGCGGGACGACGACAAGATGGTCATCGCCATCTTCCTGGTGCCCGCCATCCGGAAGCTGGAGCTTCCGACAAGCGAAGCGTTCTGCAAAGCCTTGCAGGCTGAGTGGGTGCGCCGGTACCCCAAAACGCCGTTCTACCTGGGAGACTACGAAGCGATCTCCACAGGCTTCCGCAAAAAGCTCTTCGGTCTGTGCTTTATCACGACCGCCGTCTGCGAGGAGCTGGGGAAACCGGACGACTGCGAGGAGCTCACCGCCTTCCGCGCCTTTCGCGACGGGTATTTAAGGGCCTGCCCGGACGGCGAAGCGCTGATTCGCGAATACTATGACATTGCCCCCGGCATCGTCACGTGCATCAATCTGGCCTCCGACCGGCACGAAACGTACCGCGAGATCCGCGACACCTGGCTCGCTCCCTGCTACGACGATCTGCAAAACGGCAGAATGGCTGATTGTAAGGAGCGCTATACGCAGATGGTGCGCACATTGGAATCACGCTTTCTTTCGTAACATCTGATTTTTTCGGAAAACCTTCAAATCTCGCATAAAATCTCCGAATTTTGCGTCGGGGCGATGCCCACATCGCCCCGGCGGAACGATCCGTTTTTACGGAAATCTCCGGCGAATCCGATGGTACCCTTGGGTCGATGTGGGCATCGACCCCTACGAATTCTACTGATGCAACTTGAAAAATCCGGCCTGTAGATGCTTTTCTACAGGCCGGATTTCTATTTTCAATAGCCGTATTTTTTCTGCTTGCCGATAAGAAACAGCGCCGTAACCAGAACAGACATGACCTCCGCCGCGACGATCGACAGCCAGATCCCGTTGAGTTCCCAGATGCGCGGGAAAAGGAGCACGGCCGCGATCTGGAACACCAGCGTCCGCAAGAACGAAATGAGCGCCGAGGTGAGCCCGTCTCCGAGCGCGGTAAAAAACGACGAGCCGAAAATCGAAAATCCCGAAAGCAGGAACGAGAACGAGAAGATCGAAAATGCGTGCGCTGTCATATCCAAAAGCCCTTCGTCATAGCCCACAAAGAGCTTCGCCAATGGCCTTGCCGCGAGCTCTCCCGCCGCAAACATCAGAACTGCCGTCACGGACAGGACGGTCAAGCCCTTTTTGAGAAGGCCTTGGAGCTCCTGTTTGTTTTCCGCGCCGTAGTGATAGCTTACGATCGGACTCGAGCCCACGCAGTAGCCGATGAAAATCGCGATGAAGATCATGCTCACGTACATGAGAACACCATAGGCCGACACGCCGTCTTCGCCCGCGTAGCGCATGAGCTGGGCGTTGTAGAGCATGCTGACAAGGCTCATGGAAATGTTGCTCATGAGCTCCGACGAGCCGTTGGTGCAGGTTCTGGCAAGGGCCCGTCCGTCAAAGCGGAAGCGCGTGAAGACGAGAAGACTGCCGCTGCGCTGCTTCGCGAAATAGATGAGCGGAATCACGCCGCCGACAAACTGGCTGAACGCCGTCGCCGTAGCCGCACCCGTAAGTCCCCAGCGGAACGCACCTACAAACAGCGCGTCGAGCGCCATATTGCACACGCCGGCGGCGACCGTCACATAGAGCCCTAGCTTCGGCTTCTGCGCCGTGGCAAATAGGCACTGGAAGTAATATTGCAGCAGATAAAACGGCGTGGCCAGCAAAACGATCCTTCCGTAGAGCACACAGTTTCTCAGCATTTCGCCCTCTGCGCCGAGAAGCTGGGCGATCACAGGCAAAAGCGCAATGCCGAGCGCGCCGAGACCGAGGCCCAGCACGGCCGCGCAGACGGTCAGCATTGTGAAGATGCCGTTTGCTTTTTCGGGCAGCTTTTCGCCGAGCTTTTTTGCGATCAACGCGCTGCCGCCGGTTCCGAACATGAAGCCCGGACAGCCGAGGATCATCAGAACCGGCATGATGAAGTTGACGGCGGCAAAGGGCGTTTTGCCTGCGAAGTTCGAGACGAAGAAGCCGTCTACCACGCCGTAGATCGATGTGAAGACCATCATGATGATCGACGGCGCGGTGAAGCGCAGCAGCCGCCGGATGGTAAAATGATCGGATAATTGTATCACAAACGTAAGTTCTCCAATTCTTTTGATTTTTCGCGCAGCTCCGTGAGATATTTTTCTGCCAGACGCAGATACGCCTCGAGGTCTTCCTCCGGCCACCCGGCGTAAATATCGTTTTCCGCCGACAGAAGCCATCCAGCCGTGCGCGCGGCAAGCGCTTTCCCGGATTCTGTCAGGCAGACAATCTTGCTTTTCCTGTCGGCCATGCGCAAGCAAATGCTTCCGTCTGCCTCCAGCTTGCGGAGCGCCGAGTTGACAGTCTGCTTGCTTGCGCCGGTCTGGCGGTAGATAGTTGTAAGCGGAATCTGACCGCCCGCGTCCTCGAGTGCGTATAAAATCAGCATGACGCTGTCCGACAGGCCGAGACGTACCGCGATTTCGTGGTAGACCGCGTCGGTTTCCTCGATCAGATAGTTGATGCGCCGGTTAAATTGCGTGACATTGTCGTCCAAAGGGAAGCCCTCCTCTGTAAAACGCGCGGCTGCGCAGTGAAAGGCATTATAGTACGAATTCGTACCAAAGTCAAGTTAAAAAATTCCCCATCCGGGACGCGCCCGGACGGGGAACTGGGGGTAGATGCGGTTAAAATTACTTTGCGAAAACCTTCTTCAGGCGCGCGAAGCGGGGCAGGCCGTCTTCCTTCTCAAGCTTCGTCTCGCCCTGAATGAGCGGCAGGCAGTAGTTCGCGAAGTCGGCGGTGACGTTATTGCCCGAAGCATTGATCCACTCGCGCGGGAACTTCTTCTCGAAGTTCGCAACGTCCGCCAGATCAAAGAGCTTGGCCTCGCACTTGTAGCCGTTCGTGCGGTCGCAGGCGAAGCCGACCATCTTGTCGGTCGTGCCCTTGAGCATTTCCTCGACGGCAGTCTTGCCGGACAGATAGGCTTCGTCGATGTCCGTCTGAGATGCGCAGTGCGCGGCGCAGCGCTGCAGAAGCGAGAGCTCAATGCCGCGGACCTTCGCGCCGGTTCTTTCCTTCAGGACGTTTGCCAACATGGCAGCCAGACCGCCCAGCTGGGCATGGCCGAAGCCGTCGGTTGCCGCGGTCTTCGCCTCGGAGACGAAGCGGCCGTCGGCATAGTGGATACCCTCGGAGACGGCGACGATGCAGTTGCCGTTCTTCTTGTAGCATTCGGACACGTCGGCGATGAACTTGTCCATGTCGAAATCGACCTCGGGGAGGTAAATAAAGTCGCAGCAGGGCTCTTTCGTGTTGGGAAGCGAAGCCGCAGCCGTCAGCCAGCCTGCGTGGCGGCCCATGCACTCGATGACGGTGATCTGGCCGATGTTGTAGACGCGGGAGTCGCGCGCAACTTCCATGACAGAGGTCGCAATATACTTGGCAGCAGAGGCAAAGCCCGGGCAGTGGTCGGTGCCGAAAAGGTCGTTGTCAATGGTCTTGGGAACGCCCATGACGCGGCAGTCGTAGCCGACCTTCTTCATATACTTGGAGATCTTGTTGCAGGTATCCATGGAGTCGTTGCCGCCGTTGTAGCAGAAGTAGCGCACATCATACTTCTTGAAGATCTCGAGGATGCGCTTGTAGTCGGTGTCGTCGACATCGGGGTCGGCAATCTTGTAGCGGCAGGAGCCGAGTGCGGAGGAGGGGGTATAGGGCAGGCGGTCGAGCTCTGCGCGGTCTTCCTCGTCCATGCACAGAAGCTGGTCGTCCAGAACGCCCTTGATGCCGTGGTACGCGCCGTAGACCTTCGTGATGCAGTCGGAATCAAGCGCGGTGCGGATGACGCCGTAAGCGGACGAATTGATAACGGAAGAAGGGCCGCCGGACTGGCCGATGATCAGGGAACCTTTTAAAGCAGTAGACATAAAACAAACCTCCAGACGAAAAAATTCGTTGAATAAAAATACTGAACAAAGAAAATATAACATAAAACAAAGAAATTGTAAATTCACTCTATTGCAAAAATAATGGAAGAATGCTAGAATCTTTTGTAGAATTTGATATGAATAAGGAGATGTCCAATATGGCACTGGTAACTTCTACCGAAATGTTCAAGAAAGCATATGCCGGCGGCTACGCCATCGGCGCTTTCAACGTCAACAACATGGAAATCGTGCAGGGTATCACCGAGGCCTGCAAGGAAGAAAAGGCTCCTGTCATTTTACAGGTGTCGAAGGGTGCGCGTGCCTACGCGAACCACACCTACCTCGTCAAGCTCGTCGAGGCGGCTGTCATCGAGTGCCCCGAAATTCCGATCGTTCTGCATCTGGACCACGGCCCCGACTTTGAGACCTGCAAGGCCTGCATCGACGGCGGCTTTACCTCCGTCATGATCGACGCGTCCTCCAAGCCCTTCGCTGAGAACATCGAGATCACGAAGAAGGTCGTCGAGTACGCACATGACCACGGTGTGGTCGTCGAGGCCGAGCTCGGAACGCTCGCCGGTATCGAAGACGACGTGAAGGTCGCCGCACACGAGGCCTCCTACACCCGCCCCGAAGAGGTCGAGGAGTTCGTCACCAAGACCGGCTGCGACTCTCTGGCCATCGCCATCGGCACGAGCCACGGCGCTTACAAGTTCAAGCCCGAGCAGTGCACCCGCAATGCTGACGGTATTCTCGTTCCGCCTCCCCTGCGCTTTGACGTCCTCGAAGAGGTCTCCCGCCGTCTGCCCGGCTTCCCGATTGTTCTGCACGGCGCTTCGTCCGTTCCCCAGAGCTTCGTGAAGATCATCAACGAAAACGGCGGCAAGATGCCCAACGCTGTCGGCGTTCCCGAAGATCAGCTGCGTCAGGCTGCAAAGCTCTCCGTCTGCAAGATCAACATCGACTCCGACCTGCGTCTGGCCATGACCGGCACCATCCGCGAGTTCTTCAACGAGCATCCCGACAAGTTCGACCCGCGCGAGTATCTCAAGCCCGCCCGCGCCAACATCAAGGAGCTCGTCCGCCACAAGCTGCGCGACGTTCTTGGCTGCGCTGGCAAGGCTTAATTTCAATCGTACCCCCAAAGCGACCCGGAAATCCGGGTCGCTTTTTGTGTCGCCAAACCGCTCATACATACAGACATACCTACGGGTTTTCTGAAATCTCTCGGTTTATGCGTAGGGGTCGATATAGGCCGTCCTCCCCTACGAACAGGTCTGAACGGTTTGTAATCATAACCACCGGCCGTGCCGGTGGTTTTCTTTATACAACAAAGCCGCCCGCCTGTTATAAACCATAACAGGCGGGCGGCTTTGTTATTGAATTTCCGGGAGAGGGCCCCAGCAGTTTGGCCAGATGTCATCCAGCAGCAGATTTGCGATATGGACCGCGAGCGCCACGGCCAATGCGGCGCACAGGCAAATTACAGCCGCACGCAAACCCTTCTTTCGGCGCAGCAGCATTCCAAAAACCACCATTGTGGCCAAATCCAGGCCCAGAAGCAGCTCAGTCAGCGGAAGCGACATGGCTCTTCCTCCCTCATGTGTTCAGTGATGGTAAGCCGCGTCGAGGAAAATTGCGGTGAGCAGCAGATAACCGGCCAGCGCAATCGCGATGACGCTGCATACGCAGATCACGGCGATCCGTGTGCTCTTTTTTCTGCGCAGCTTTTGGGGGAGCAGCGCCAGCGTGGCGAGATCGAGAACCAGAAGCAGACAGGCAAGTCCGACCGGCATTGCTTACACCTCCTCTTCCTGCGCCTTTGCGGGCGCGATGGGGTTCGTCTCGTCGATGATGTCAAGCATCCGGCGCAGATTTTCCTGTAGGTTTTTCCGGACAGCCTCTGTGTCATTGGCGTTCTTCTCGGGCACGAAGAAGTTCCGCCCCGTGCGGACAGCCATCGACACGCGGCCATCGCAGCAGAAGGTCACAAAGAACGCGCCGGGGCTGGCATTCGCGGCGGCGAGGATTTTTTCCTGCATCCGCGGCGTCAGCGTCAAAAGTGCGGCGTCGGCACTGTCAGTCTTGACGGTAAAGCGCTTGTCGAAGGCCTCATTTCCGGTTTTTACATCGGCGTAGCGAAGCAGGCCGTCGATCTTACCGCGCGGCGTAATGGCAAGGCCGACAGGGAACGCGTGGCCAACCTTGCAGGTGAGCATCAGTCCCTGCCAGACCTCTTTTTCCGTCGAGCGCTCCATGCCCGTTTCTTCCTCGCGGTAGGTATCTGTCTGCATGAGCCGGACGTTTCCGAGCAGAACCTCTACTCCACGATACTTCGCCGTGACCTTGTCGCAGCCATCGACATAATGGAAATCCTGATGCAGAAGCAGCTGCATGGCGTCAATATCCTGTCTTGTCAGGCGCTCGTTTGTCTGAAGCGCCGCCGAATCAAACACGCCCTTTAAGGCCGGCAGGATCGCCGCGCCCTCGAGCTGCTCGTGCTTTTCCTTTGCTGCGCGCGCACCCTGCCGTTCGCCGACCAGCGTCAGCACGATCCCAAGCACGATCACCACCACGGATTTTGACCAGAACCCCACAGCCACCAGCACCAGTCCCAGCCCGCCGACAACCTTCCAGCCATTTCCC
>CALCJW010000035.1:0-6662 GCA_937967235.1 uncultured Clostridia bacterium | reverse complement strand
GCAAGCGCTATCCCGCGTTCTGTCTGAGAGACGTCAGCTTCTCGATCGAAGAAGGGCGCGTCATGGGGCTCATCGGCCGCAACGGCGCGGGCAAGACGACGACCATCAAATCGATCCTGCGCCTCGTGCGCCCGGACGGTGGAACGGTTCAATTTCTGGGAAAACCTTTGGATCTGGACGCGTCTGCGCTTCGCCGGGAGGCGGGGTACGTCTCGGGCGACCTCTGCTACTATCCGAGAAAGCGTCTTTCGCAGCTGACCGCCGTCACGAAAAGCTTTTATCCCTCGTGGGACGACAAAAAATACGAGGCGCTGCTGCACAGGTTCTCACTCGATGAAGGCAAGCGCATCTGCGAGCTCTCGGCGGGCATGAAGGTCAAGTATCAGCTGGCCTGCGCGCTGTCGCATGGGGCGAAGCTCCTGATTCTCGACGAGCCGACCTCTGGCCTGGACCCCGTGTCGCGCGATGATCTGTTGGACCTTCTGCGCACGCTCTGCGAAAAAGACGGCGTGTCCATCCTGTTTTCCACGCACATCACAACGGACTTAGATGCCTGCGCCGACGATGTGACGTATCTGCAAAACGGAACCGTCGCGGCCAGCTGCCCGCTTTCGGAATTCACCGCGCCGTGGAAAAAGCTCACGGGGCCGGAAGCTTCTCTCACGCCGGAGCTCAAAAAGACGCTGCGCGGCCTTCGCGTCCATCGGGGCGAATTTGAGGGGCTTTTCCCAAGCGCACTTGCCTGCCCTTCGGGATGCCGGGAAGAGGCGGCGGATCTGCAGAGCGTGATGGTGTTTTTAGAGCGGGAGGTGGAGGAGAGATGACGCTTTTCAAAAAAGAGTGGAAGCTTGTGATGATGCCGGTGCCGCTGCTGTTTTTGCTTTTGAGCGGACTGGTGCTGATTCCGAATTACCCCTATTACGTCACGTTTTTCTACACGACGCTCGGCATTTTCCTCATGATGCAGTCCGCGCGGGAAAACCGCGACCTTTACTACATGGCGCTGCTGCCCATCACCAAGCGCGAAATGGTCAAGGCCCGTTTCTCGCTCGTGCTCACGATTGAGGCCATGCAGGTCCTCGTCTGCCTCCCGTTTATGCTCCTCCGGGCAAGCTATGGGGAAGTCAAGAACGCCGTCGGCGTCGAGGCGAACGTCGCGTTTCTTGGTTTTTCTCTCGTGCTGCTCGGGCTGTTTAACCGCATCTTTTTCCCAATGCACTACAAAAACGCCTACGATCTGGGAAAGCCGTTCGTCATCTCGAGCATCACGCTCGCGCTCGGCATGGTCATTTTAGAGACGCTGCAGCACGTGCTGCCCTACCTGAAGGACGTGTGCGACAGCTATGAAGCGGCCGACCAGCTGCGCCAACTGCCTGTGCTCTTCGGAGGCCTTCTCGCCTTCGTACTCCTGACCGTCCACAGCTTTTCTATCAGCGTTCGCCGCTTTGAGAACGCCGATCTGTAAGCGCCCGTTCACCAAGCGTTCGTAGGGAGACGGGTGATGTACGCAATCGACCCCTACGCAAATTTGGGATTTTTTGCGGTGCGCACGATAAACCACCGGGCAGAAAAAGAGCCCTCCCGATCATGGGAAGGCTCTTCGTTTTTTATTCTCCCTGCTTCGGGGCCTGCGGCGCGCCGTTTGCGGGCTTGTTTCCGCGATAGCGGCGGCGGCGCGGACGCTTAGGCGCGTCAGGATTCGCGGCTCCCTCCGGTCTTTCGCCCTGGGGCTTCTCCACAGGCTGCTTCTCGCCCTGCGGCTTGCGCTCTTGATTCTGGCGCGGGGGGCGCGGCTTCTGGTCGTTCGGCCGCTTTTCGCGCTTCGGCTCACCCGGCTGCTTGTCGGGCTTCTGCGCCGGCTTCTCGGAGGATTCACCCTGCGCTCTTGCTTCCGGCGCACCTTCGGCTCCCTTGCCGCGGCCTCTTCCTCTGCGGCGGCGGCGATTCTGACCGGCTGGCTTGTCGCCCGGTTCCGGCTGCTCCGGCACCTCCGGCGTTAAGGGAATATCCCGTCCGCTCAGGAGATCGTTCTGCGCGCCGAAGGCGCTCCGCTGGTCAAACTCGCTCACCTGATCCGGGTAAATCAGCTCCGGCAGAGGCTCAAACAGGCCCTCTTCCTTCGGCTGCACCTTGCGCGGCTTCGAGGAGATCGGAGCAAGGTCCTTCGGGATCGGCGGGTCATTTTTGCGCGCCTTGCCGCTTCGAAGCACGCAGATATCGCAGTTTTTGTAGCAGCCGATCGTGTCGGGGCTTTCCTCCATGCGCACCTTGACGCACTGGCGAAGCAGATTCACCTCCGTCACCGTGCCGCGGCCATCGGGGGTGTCGACGAACGACTCGTTCTTGGGCGCGGTCTTGAGAAGGTCCTCATACGCCTCCTGCTCGTATTTAAGGCAGCACATAAGCCGGCCGCACGTGCCGGAAATTTTCGTGGGGTTGAGGCTCAGATTCTGTGTCTTCGCCATCTTGATGGAGACCGGCTGGAAATCATCTAAAAATTCCTTGCAGCAGAACGGTCTTCCGCACACACCAAGTCCGCCCACCATCTTCGCCTTGTCTCTGACGCCGATCTGCCGCAGCTCGATGCGCGTGCGGAAGGAAGACGCAAGGTCTTTGACGAGTTCCCGGAAATCGACGCGGCCTTCGGCAGTAAAGAAGAAGAGGATCTTGCTGCCGTCGAACGCAACCTCGGCGGAGACGAGCTGCATGTCCAGCTTGTGGTCCGCGATTTTTTGCTGGCAGACCTCGAAAGCACGCTTTTCCTTCTCCTGATTGTCGCGGTTGATGCGCTCATCCTGCGCGGTGGCAAGCCGCAGCACCTTGCGAAGCGGCGGCACGATCTCCGACGCTTTCACCTCGTGCCGCATCCCGGCGCAGATGCCAAATTCATCGCCGCGCGCCGTCTCAATGATCACATGCGCGCCCAGGCCCGGCCGAAGCTCGCCTGGGTCAAAGAAATACGTCTTCGCATTGTTGCGGAAGCGCACGTCCACCACCGTCACACGCTCGGGCTCCTCGGGCAATTCCTCCTGCACGCTTGTCGTTTGATCGGCCACGGCCTGCAATTCCGCCTGCGCCTGCGAAAGCTCTGTCTGTTTAGGCTCGGCCTTCTGCTCGGGCGCTTCTGCCTGCGGTTCGGTTTTCTCCGGCTGCGCGCTCTGTTCGGCTTCTACTGCCTGCTCCGCCGCCATTTCGACCTCCGCCTGTTCGATCTGTACGATCTGTTCGTTTATTTCATCCGTCTGCATGGGCTCTGCCGTCTCCGGCTGCGCCTGCGCGGACACTTCCTTCTTCTGTTCGTCCATAGTGTCTCCCATCTATCTGAGGTTTCCCAATATTTTATTTCAGCTGCACGCAAAGCCCGCCGACGACCGCTCCAACGCCAACGTTGGAGCTCAAGTCATCCGCCGCCGTTTGCAGCGTCTCGGCCGCCTGCAAGAGCTCCGCGCCCGTTCTTCCGCGTAAAAGCGCCTGCACCGTGTCTCCCGGGACAATGCTTCCGGCTCTCGCGCGCAGGGCCATGCACAAAAGCCGCCTCGTCTGCTCCAGAACCGGCAGGACCTGCTCGCGCTTGCATTTTTCCATCGGAACGAGCGTCTGCAAAACAGCAAGCCCGTCCCGCGCGGCAAAGCCGTTTGCCAGAGCCAGCGCCTGGGGCAAAAAAAGCCCATCCCTGAGCGCCTCGCACGCCGGGCCAAGATACCCTTCGGCCTGCTCCAGCGCGTCCGCGAGCTCCAGATCGCTTTTATCCGGGAAGCGCCGTTTGAGCTCCGGGATCGCCTGCTCGTAGGAAAGGGGCGAAAGCTGCAATTGCACGGCGCGGCTGCGGATCGTCGGCAGCAGCCTTTCCGCGCTCGTCGTGAGGATCAGAAACACCGCATACTCGGGCGGCTCCTCGAGAATTTTGAGTAACGCGTTCTGCGACGGCGCGCCCAAATCCTGCCCGCGCGGGATGATATAGACCTTTTTTCGGCCCTCGTTTGGTCGGATGAACACGTCGCTTCTGGCCTGCCGGACAATGTCGACCGCGACGTTCTTGTGCTCCGTGTCGTCGACCGTGATCACGTCCGGGTGCTGCTTCGCGAGGACCTTGCGGCACGCGGGGCAAACGCCGCAGCCGGGGTTCCGTTCATCCTTACACTCGAGCGCCGCCGCCATCTGAAGCGCCAGCGTTCTTCGTCCCGAGCCCTCCACGCCGCAAAGAAGGTAGCAGTGCGAGGTTTTCCCCTGCCGGAAGCTCTCCTGCAAACGCCGTTTCAGCGCGTCGTTGCCAAGAAATGCGCCAAAGTCCATCCGTCTGCTCCTTCCCGCGCCATATAAGCACCAAATCTCTAATTATATAGTATACCAGCATTTTCGCCCCAGCGCTACTTTTTTTTTCGTCCTTTTTGTGCCGAGCAACTGCGCTCTACTGTTCGCCTATACCGAAAAATTAAAAAATATTTTCGTTTTTACCGGACGGCGCAGGCGAAACGCCTTGACAATTTGCTCCGTCTTCGTTATTCTATGTTCAGAATAACTATACCATAGGAGGCACGAAAATGAACAGAAGAATTCTCGCGCTTCTGCTTGTCCTTGTCATGGTTGCCGGTCTCATGACCGGCTGCGCATCCGGCAGGCAGGAAGCCGCTGCGCCTGAAACCGCGCAGCCCGAAAGCCCCGCCGCCGAAGAGACCGCAGCGGAACCGGAACAGACGGAAGACTCGCCCGCCGAGGAAGAAGCTCCGGCCGAACCCGAGACGGTGTCCTTCACCGACAGCCTCGGCAGGACCGTCGAGCTCCCGGCAGATATCACCCGCATCGCGCCCAGCGGCGCCGTCGCAACGATGATCCTTGCCGCGATCGCCCCGGAGTGCATGGTCACGATCAACACCGCGCCCAGCGAAAGCCAGATGGCCTTCTTGCCTGCAAACCTCGCCGCGCTCCCCGAGACCGGCCAGATGCATGGCGGCAAGGCAGATCTGAACCTTGAGACGCTGCTGGCCGCCGACCCGCAGGTCGTTATTGACCTTGGCGACAAGAAGGGTGACATGACCGAAGACCTCGACGCGCTGCAAGAGCAGATCGGCATTCCCGTCATCTTCATCGAAGCGGACCTTCCGCACATGGCGGAAGCCTTCCGCACACTGGGCGGCCTCCTTTCCGGCAAGTCGGACCGCGGCGAGGAACTGGCTGCGCTCGTTGACCGCACCACCGCGATAGCCGAAGAAAATGCCGCAAAGATTACCGACGATATGCGCGTGCGCGCCATGTACACCACTGGCGAAGATGGCCTCGGCACGAACGCGGCGGGCTCCATGCAGGCACAGGTTCTGGACATGGTCGGCGTGGAGAACGCGGTCGTGGTTGAGGACGTGAGCAATAAGGGCGGCGGCAACATCATCAGCCTCGAGCAGCTCTATAACTTCGATCCCGACGTGATTCTCTTTGCCGACGGCAGCATCTATGACACCGTGGCAGGTGATTCCGCGTGGTCGCAGCTGACGGCCATTTCGACCGGCAAGTACTATGAGGTTCCCGGCTCGCCCTACAGCTGGCTGTCCGGTCCTCCGTCGATGAACATGATCCTCGGCGTGTGGTGGCTCGGAAACCTCATCTATCCGGAGATTTATGACTACGATATGGAGACCATGACGCAGGAGCTCTACAAGACCCTTTGGGGCTACGAGCTCTCGAGCGAGGAAGTAACTGCGTTGCTGGGGAATTCTACCCTGAAGGCTGCTGCGCAGTAACTGATTTTTACTTCTTACCGTGGCGGCAGGAAAAATAAAGAGCCTTGCCGCTGCAAGCAGCAAAAAAATTGCCGGACGCAAGTCCGGCAATTTTTTCATCGCATTTATCTATTGTTATAAGCCTTAATGCCGAGGGCGAGCAGATCCATCGCGCGCTCAAGCTTATCCTGCTTGAGGATGTAAGCGATACGGATCTCGTTCTTGCCCTTGCCGGGCGTTGCGTACATCGGAGCGCCGGGAGCGAACATGACGGTATCGCCGTTGTCGTCGAACTCCTCGAGCAGCCACTTCTGGAAGTTGTCCGCGTCGTCGATGGGCAGAGCGGCCATCAGATAGAACGCGCCCTTTGGGCAGTCGAACACAACGCCGGGGATCTCGCGCAGCTTGGCAACGACCGTGTCGCGGCGGCGCTTATACTCCTCGCGGACAGCCGCAAAGTAGGACGGGTCAACCTGATACAGAGCGGCCGAAGCGACCTGATCGAGCGTTGCGACGGAAAGTCTCGCCTGGCAGTACTTGAGCGCATGGCCGAGGAGCTCATGATTACGGGTCAGGATGCAGCCGATACGCGCGCCGCACGCGGAGAAGCGCTTGGAGACGGTGTCGATAACGACAACATTATCAGCCGCGTCTGCGAACTCACCCATGGACTGCAGCGGCTCACCGCCGTAGACAAACTCACGATACGCCTCGTCGCCGATGATAAACAGGTTGTGCTCCTTGGCAATATCGCACATCATGCGCATCTCTTCCGGCGTCAGGACAACGCCGGTGGGGTTGCCGGGGTTCGTGACCATGATGGCGCGGGTGTGCTCGTTGATTCCCTTTTCGACCTTCTCGCGGTCGGCGTAGTGATAGCCTTCCTCGGGGCAGGTAGGGATGGGACGGATGTGCGCACCGCAGGTGTTAACCATGGTGTTGTAGTTGGGA
>CALCJW010000034.1:0-6660 GCA_937967235.1 uncultured Clostridia bacterium | reverse complement strand
TTTTTAAGCATTAGATGCCACTTCCCGATGTCGTATCGGGTCTACTCCTAAGCGGCAGATTGTTCGATTCCTTCGAGCCTTGAAAATTGCATAAAACTTATAAATGTCTCAGTAGCTCAGTTGGATAGAGCACACGCCTCCTAAGCGTGGGGTCGGGAGTTCGAATCTCTTCTGGGACGCCAGAAAACTCGCTGCAAACCTTTGTTTTCAAGGGCTTGCAGCTTTTTTGTTTACGTTCCGCGCACCGAAAGCGCCCGCGGCAAAGCCGCGGGCGCTTGTAGGTCCAACCGATTAAAGTAAACCTTGAATGAGAATGATGAGGATCAGAATGGGGAGAATCCACTGGAAGTAGACCTTGAGTTTCGGGGAGAACTTGAGCCCCTGACCTTCATTGGCCTCGGCCAGATACTTGTCAAAGCCCCAGCCCCACTTCGAGACGCAGAACAGAAGGTAGACCAGCGAACCAATCGGAAGCAGCAGGTTCGAGACGATAAAGTCCTCGCTGTCCAAAATATCGCGCGCACCGATGACGTGGACATTCGACCAGATGTTGTAGCCAAACACGCACGGAAGACTCAGAACGAGAAGCGCTACACCGCCAATGAGCGTTGCCTTTTTCCGGTTCCGACCGAAGGTGTCCATGCAGATGGCAAGAATGTTCTCAAACACGGCAAGCACCGTAGAGAAGCTCGCAAAGATCATAAACAGGAAGAACAGCGCGCCCCAGACGCGGCCGCCCGCCATATTGACAAAGACATTCGGAAGGGTCTGGAAGATAAGCGACGGGCCCTGATTGGCCTCAATGCCAAAGGAGAAGCAGGCGGGGAAGATGATCGTGCCTGCCATGAGGGCGACGAAGGTGTCGAGCGCGCAGATGCGCACGGCCTCGCCGGGCAGGGTGTGGGTCTTTGCCGTGTAGCTTCCGAAGATCTCCATCGCCGCAATGCCAAGGCTCAGCGTAAAGAACGCCTGGTTCATCGCGCCCGTAATGATCGTGCCGAGTCCGTACTGCTCGATGCTCTTGGCAGACGGCAGCAGATAGAACTTCATGCCCTCTGCCGCGCCGGAGAGCGTCAGGCTGTGGACCGCCAGAATGAGAATCAGACCAAGAAGCGCCAGCATCATGACCTTGGACACGCGCTCCAAACCGTTTTGCAGACCGAAGCTGCAAACGAGGAAGCCTGCGATGACGACAACTTCCGTCCAGAACGCCATCTTACCGGGCTGAGAGAGCATGGTGCCGAATACGCCGCTGGCTTCTTCGGTGCTCATCCCGGCGTGGAACGTGCCGATGAGGAATTTTCCAAAGTAGCTGACCATCCAGCCCGTGACGGTGGTGTAATACATCATCAGCATCACGCAGCCAAGCAGGCAGAACCAGCCGTGGATGTGCCACTTCGAGCCCTTGGGCTCTAAGGCCTTGTAGGCCAGAACGGCGCTTTTTTTGCTTGCGCGCCCAACCGCCAGCTCCATGGTCAGAACCGGAACGCCCATGACGAGCAGGCAGATGAGATAGATCAGAACGAACAGACCGCCGCCATATTGACCGGCGACGTACGGAAAGCGCCAGACATTGCCGATGCCGATGGCACAGCCTGCGCTGACGAGCAGGAATCCCAGACGGGAGCGAAATGATTCTCGCTGCATAATTAAAGTACCTGTCTTTCACAATTTCTGTGCGCAAGTTACACTTTTTTATTTTAGCGCATTGCAGCAAAAAATGCAAGGGAAAAAGACTAATGGCTGGAAAAAATTGTGGAAATTGCCGAATATAACAGGAATAACACGCCATGACAGGGGGATTTCCCAAGGAAGAAGCAGCTTTTTGGAAAAACTGACCCGCCGCAGGATTGTATCCTGCGGCGGGCGCTGCGGAAAGGGATATAGGGATTGGTTAATTAAAGAGATAGGCGTACTTGGAGCGGACGGTGAGGATCAGGTTCTCGATCTCTTTCGGCAGCTCGTTGGGCTGGGACAGATCGTATTCCTTGACCTCCGCCATACGGACGAGCACCTTGTCGCCGCCGAGGAAGAGGACGCCGGCATTGCGGCTGTCTTCCATGTCTTCCTTCGTCTGGAAGAGCGTGAACTTGTCGCGGCAGGGCTCGGATGCGTACGGGCAGAACTGCGTGCAGTTGCCGCACTCGTTGCACATTTTGTCGATGTGCAGGATCTGATGACGGCCGTCGGAGAGCTTGATGACGACGTTTGCGCGGTTCGGGCAGGAATCGGCGCAATTTTCGCAGACGGTGTTGCAATCGAGGCAGCGAGAGCCTTCGCAGCAGGCGTCCTTCGCCATCTTCAAAATGCCCTTCTTGGCGATCGCCTGTGCCTTCGAGGGATAAGCGGCTTCGGGGATATCATAGGTGTGCGCTTCGCCGATGACTGCTTCTGCAAAGCTGGCCGCGTCGGCGATACCCTCGACAACCGTCGCGGGGCCGCGGTGTGCGTCGCCTGCGCACCAGACGTTCTCGACGTTGGTCTTAAAGGCGGGGCCTTTGCGCTCCATCTCGATCCCGTTATCGGCCATGAGCTTGGCGTCGACCTTCTCGCCGACCGCGGAGATGACGAGGTCGCACGGAATCTCGAAGAACTCGCCGGTAGCGAGGGGGGAACGCCTGCCGGAAGCGTCGGGCTCGCCGAGCTTCATCTTCTCTAACTTCAGCTTGCCGTTTTCCTGCGCAACAGGCGCGGCCAGCTCGACCAGATTCACGCCCTCGTCGATCGCGAGCTTGAGCTCATGCTCGTCGGCGGGCATTTCCTTCTTGGTGCGGCGGTAAACAATTGTGGAGGAAGCAGCGCCCATGCGCTTGGCGACTCTTGCTGCGTCCATCGCGGTGTTGCCTGCGCCGACGACGACCACGTGGCCATCAAGGCAGGGCTTGACCTGCGTCTTCATTTCCTTCATCCAGCCGATGACGCCCTTGACGTTGCCGGGGATGTCGAGCTTGCCAGCCTGCCATGCGCCGGTAGCGATCAGAATGTGCGTATAGCCGAGCTTCTTGAGCTCCTCAACCGACGGAGCCGGAGCGCCGCACTTGACCTCGACGCCATAACGCTCCATGAGCGCGACGTCCTTGTCGATGGCTTCGTCCGAGATACGGAACGCGGGGATGACGTAGCGCGGCACGCCGCCGAGCTTTTCTTCGCGCTCAAAAATCGTGGTCTCAATACCGGCACGACCCAGGAAGTACGCAGCTGCAATACCCGTCGGGCCGCCGCCGATGATCGCGGCCTTTTTGCCCTCGACCTTTGCGGGAACCTTGATGTCGGCCATCAGTGCGCCGTAGCCCTTCGTGGCCGCAACGAGCTTGGTGTCCCGAATCTGGACGGATTCTTCATAGAAGTTGCGCGAGCACTTGTTCTGGCAGCGGTGGGCGCAGATGGTGCCGGTGATAAACGGAAGCGCGTTCTTTTCGGTGATGAGCTTAAGGGCGGGACCATAGAGGCCCTTGCGGCAGAGCTCGATATATTCGGGGATGTCCTGATGGATCGGGCAGCCGCCCTTGCAGGGGGCCGTGAAGCAGTCGATCCAGGGCACCTTTTCCTCGGACTTTCTCGAAGCGACGGGCTTGATGGGCTTGAGATGGTGGAAGTCCGAATGGCTGGCGGTGGACATGTCGCTGATAGCGCTCGAGTCCGTGCCGCAGAAGGCCTTGTAGGGAAGCTTCTCGGTCTTCTCGACCATCTGGTGCAGGCGGTTGTATCCGCCGGGCTTGAGAATGGTGGTCGCGACGGTGATCGGCCAGATCCCGGCAGCGAACAGCTTATCGCAGTTGAAGAATTCCGCGCCGCCCGCGAAGGAAATGCGCATCTTGCCGTTAAACTGGCGGCTAATGCGGTTACACATTTCAATCGTCAGCGGGAACAGGCTCCGGCCGGACATGTACATTTCGGTTCCGGGCAGCTCGTTTCTCGTCGTGTCAACAGGGAAGGTGTTGGAGAGCTTAAGGCCAAACTCCAGATCCTTGGAGTCGGCGAGGGCCTGCAGACGCTCGAACATCGGGACTGCGTCGACCCACTGGAGGTCCTCGTTGAAGTGATGCTCGTCGAAGACGATGTAGTCATAGCCCATGGAGTCGAGAATCGTGCGCGCGGTCTTGTAGCCGAGGATGGTGGGGTTGCACTTGACAAACGTATGCAGGTGCTTCTCGGTCAGAAGGTACGATGCGATGCGCTCGATCTCCTGCGGCGGACATCCGTGAAGGGTCGAGACCGTGACGCTGCGGGAGACTCTGGGGGAGATGGAAGCGATATAGTCCTTCTCTGTCGGGAAGAGCTCCGCGAGGACCTCAAGGCACTCTTTGAACTGCTTCGTCTCGGAAGCGTCCATCATATGATCAATGTAGGTGTTGACCTTTTCGCCCTTGATGCCCTCGAGATCGTAGCCGACGGACATGTTGAACACGAAGCCGTCGGGGTCGCCGAAGCCGTAGACCTTGGAGAGAACCTTCAGTGCGCACCAGGCCTTGATGTATTCATCTCTGGCCTGCGGAACTTCGAGCTCGGTCGACCATTCCTGGTTGTAGCCCTCGTCGGCTGCCAGAATGCAGGGGCGCGGCACACACGCGGCAAGTTCCGCGCCGTCCATCTTCTGTACGGTTTTCACTTCAAAGAAACGCGCGCCCGCCATGTACGCGGCGATGATGTTCTGCGCCAGCTGGCTGTTGGGGCCGGCCGCGGGACCGAACGGGGTTTCAATGCGCTCGCCGAAGATGGGGAGCGTTTTGCCGGTTGCGTAGTAGGGGGTGTGCACGCCGAAGATCTCGCCCTCGCGCGCGTATTCGGTGACGATCCAGTTCATGAGAGACTTGAACGGAATCGGATACATTTTTTCAGACATGAAATTGCCTCCTTTGGACAGAATTAGGATTCATGCGGCTTCGTAGGGGCGGACGACTCTGTCCGCCCTATGAGTGCGTAGGGGTCGATGCCCACATCGACCCAAGGGCAGTACGGTTTCGCCGCAGAGTTCCGCATTTTTGCGGGTATACCCCGCGCGGGAAGATGTGGGCATCGTCCCCTACGGCGAATATTGATAAATCAGTATTCTCTGTGGTTCAGCGCGCCCCAGAGCTTCTTGGCGGCTTCAAGGATGTGCGCGTTTTCGGCTTCCTCGTCGATGCCGATGAGCTCGCGGTCCTTCATGAGGATCTTGCCGTTTGCAATCGTCGTGCGGCAGAGCTTGCCGGTCATGCCGAACAGGATGTGACCGTCGATGTTTTCATCCGAGAACGGAGTGAAGGGCTTGTAGTCCATGACGATCATGTCGGCGGCAGCACCGGCCTTGAGAACGCCGAGCTCGTCCGGGAAGTACTTCGCGCCGATCTTTGCGTTGTTTTTAAAGAGCATGTCGGTCACTTCGCACCAAGCGACGTTCGGCAGGCAGGCGTTCAGACGCTGTACGCAGAGCGCAGCCTTGAGGGACTCGATCATATCGTTCGTCCACGCGTCGGTGCCAAGGCCCACGAGGATACCGTTTTTCGTCAGCGGCAGCACCGGGCAGACGCCGACTGCGTTCGACATATTGGATTCGGGATTGTTGACGACCATCGTGCCGGTGTCCTTAATAAGCTCGATTTCCGCCGGGTTCACGTGGATGCAGTGGCCAAGGATGGTCTTGTCGCCCAGGATGCCGTGGTCGTGCAGGCGCTGGACAGGGCGGCGGCCATAGTTCTGAAGAGAATCATAAACGTCGTTCATGCCCTCGGAGACGTGAATGTGATAGCCGGTGCGGCCGTTGTTCGCTTCAACCATGCGGTCAAAGGTCTTGTCGGAGATGGTAAACAGCGCGTGTCCGCCGAACATTGCGGCGAGCATCGGGTCTTTGTGTTCCTGACAGTAGGTGATCCAGTCGGCGTTTTCCTTCACGGCCTGGATGCTCTTTTCCTCGCCGTCGCGGTCGGAGACCTCGTAGCACAGGCACGAGCGGATGCCGAACTTTTTGGCGCTCTCGCCGATCTGGAACAGAGAGCCCGGAATTTCGCAGAACGACGCGTGATGATCGAAGATCGTCGTGACGCCCTGCTTGATGCAGTCGATGTAGAGTGCGTCTGCGGAGGCTCTCGTGCCCTCGAGTGTCAGCTTGCGGTCCATTGCCCACCACGTGCCGTCGAGCACCTCGTAGAAAGTAGTGGGGTTATTGCCGACGATCGAAAGGCCGCGGGCGAGGGCGGAATAGATGTGGGTGTGGGCGTTGATGAACGCGGGCATAATGACGTTGCCCTTTGCGTCGATGATCTCGGCCTGCGGGTATTTCGCGCGCAGCGCTGCTTCTTCGCCGACTTCTACGATCTTCGTGCCTTCAAAGACGACACCGCCTTTTTCGTAGTAGCCTTTGCCGTTGGGATCTCTGGTAATCAGGCGACCGTTTGTGAGTAAATACATACTGATTCCTCCTTGTTTTGATGCGTTCACCCGGGTTTTTGGATATGAAAAAGTGCTTCAGGTGAAATACCTGAAACACTCAACCAGATCAGCCGAGTGATAGTTGCAGCCCGTGTGCGAGACACTTCCTTACAGCTACCAATCTTAGATTGTAATTCAATTATAATTGCCTCATAAAAATTTTTCAAGCGTCATCAAAAAAATTCTGCCCGCCAAATACTACAAACTTCGGCTGCCATTTTTGAGCAACTTGCGGAAAGACAGTACTTTGTT
>CALCJW010000033.1:0-6174 GCA_937967235.1 uncultured Clostridia bacterium | reverse complement strand
CAAGTCTGCCGGTATGTGCAAGTTCATGAACAACAACGTCGCGGGCGTGCATATCCCCGACGAGCTGATCGCCGAGCTTCAGGCCGACAAGGAAAAGACCAAGGCCGGTATCACAGGTGTGAAAATTGCCGCGCGCATCATCCGCGAGTGCAAGCCCTACTGCCAGGGCGTTCACATCATGTCCCTCGGCTGGGAATCCAAGGTCCCCGCGCTTCTCGAGCAGGCTGGCCTCAAGTAAGCGTATCACCGCATAAATCAAAAGCCTCTGCGTACCGAATTGGTATGCAGAGGCTTTTTGCGTCTGGCGATTTTGTAGACCCTCAGGGCCATTCGTAGGGGTCGATGCCCACATCGACCCGGCGGTACAAACCGATTTTACGGAAATCTCCGGCGAATTCGTTGGTACCCTTGGGGCGATGTAGGCATCGCCCCCCTACGCGTTGGTTTCAGAGTTTCCGTAAGGGCAAAGCAGCGCGTGTTTTAGGGTGTATCTGAAAACTCACGATGTGACCGGCAGCGAGGGATTTTTGCGTTGCGCAAGACATTTTTTTGCAGGAATACTGACGTATTTCAAGGAAAAATGACGCGGCGCACCGCTAAAAGGCCCGCTGTCCGGGTGCGTTGGGAGTTTTCAGATACACCCTAGGCGCATCCTTTATAT
The DNA here is from genome assembly GCA_937967235.1 of uncultured Clostridia bacterium. Lineage (GTDB taxonomy): Bacteria > Bacillota > Clostridia > Oscillospirales > Oscillospiraceae > CAG-170. The sequence continues at coordinate 5,513 of CALCJW010000033.1, read as the reverse complement.
TTCTCAGTTCAGGGGACCGAAGGCGCTCAGCGGCCAGACGCGGAAGACGACCTTGCCGACGATCTGGTCTCCGGCAATGCAGCCGACGATGCTGCTGCGCGAGTCAATGGACACGCTTCGGTTGTCGCCCATCACAAAATAGCGCTGATCGGGCACCTGATACGGAAACTCGATATCCGCCTCGCCATAGGCCTTTTCCGCAAGATACGGTTCCTCCAAAAGCGTTCCGTTCACGCTGACGGCTCCGTCCTCGTCGATGTTGACATAGTCGGCCGAGCCCGCGATATAGCGTTTGATGAGAAGCTTGTTGCCGTGGTAAAAGGCGATGATATCGCCGGAAGAGAAGTCCTTGGTCTTTACGCTGACGAGGATCTCCCCGTTATGAAGCGTCGGCGCCATGGAACTTCCATACACGCGCAGCACCGGCATCCAGAGCGTCGCCGCCAGAACGGCCAGAGCCGCAACGACGATCAAAATCGCGACCGTGCTCCGGAGCGTCCGGTTATAGCGGCGCTTATAGCGCAGACGGCGGCGCTCCATATCTAATTGCTCCGCCGTCGGAAGCGAGGTTTCTTTGGTATGGGGCATGCTTATTCTCCGTTCTTTGTTTGCTGTGCGCTGTCATCCAGCAAAAACTGCGGCCAGCTGCTCTCCAGGCGCGCGTCTGCATCTGCAAGGAGCTTCTGCGCCTGCGCTGTCGCCTCCTGCACGAGGGTATCGGCCTGCCGTTTTGCCGCAGCGAGCGTCCGTTCGGCAATGGTCAAAGAGTCCTTCGTGCAGCGCACATATTGGTCCGCCGCGGCCTGCGCGGCCTCAAAGACGCCGTTGAGCCGGAGCGCAGCCTCCGCGATGGAGCCAGCCTCAGTGATCTGAAGCTGCCGGCTTTCCAGCTGCGCGGCGAGCTCCCGGTTCTCCGCAGTCAGATTTTCATTCTGCGTCTGCAGCTCAAAGAGAATGTCGATGAGCTCGGCGCGGCTGAGCTTTCGAAGCTCCTTATTGGTCATAGGGTTTCACCACCGTCTTGTGTGTTATCCGCGCCCTCTGCGCCGTTTTTGCAGCAGCAGAAGCGTCAGCGCGCAGACAAGGAGAACTCCTCCCGCCGCGTAAATCGCGTGCGCGCCATGGCCGCCCGTTTCGGGAAGCTCGGCGTAGTTGATGCGGTTCGTAATTTCGGCCTCGCCGCCGGGATGCTCCGGGGAGAGCGCCACGGCCGTTCCGCCGCCAACGGCGCTGCAGGGCATGCCGCTGATGATTCTGGTCTCGCCATCCGGAACGGGCTGGCCGCTGTCGTCGAGCTCGAAGACGTAATACGTTTTGCCGAGTGTGAGGCCTTCAAAGCGCACAATGCCGTCCTCTGGCGTGATCGTGCCGTTTCCGTAGATCACGGACGCAGTCGCGACCGGTGTTCCGGCTGCATCCGGCGATTTGTAAAGCGCAAAGGTGTATGTGCCGTCGATCTTCTCCAGCTCTTTTCCGTCGATACTTGCAAACAGCTTCGTGACCGTGATTTTACCCACATCGCCGTCCGGCCGGTTGTGAACGGTGAGCAGTACATGCTTTGCGTAGTGCCGCTCTCCGCTCCCGTCGACCCACGTAGCAGGATCCTTGTAATCTCCCGCGTCACCCTCACGGTATCTGGCTGGCTCGTGCGTCACGGCGTATTCACTATAGCCATCTTGCAAGGTCGAATCGAACGGCGTATCTCCGATCATGATCTCCCTGAGGGTATAGTCCGCAACCTTACCGTCCAAAAACAGCGGTAGATTCTCCCAGACACACGTCCAGTTGTTGTCTGCGCTTAAAACCCTCGTATATTCGCTGTTTGCACCGCCGAGCGGCGCTCCGTCGCACATCAGCGTGACCTTCACCGGCTTTCGCCACTCGTCCGGCACCTCGCCCCAATCCTTCACTGCGGTAACTGTCGTCAGAACTTGCGAATCATTCATAATGGCCAGAAGCGTGGTTCCCACACCGGATGCCACGCCGCCGGGCGAAGAGGCGGCCGGCGCGCCGTCAAAGGTCAGCGCGGTCAGGCTGCCCGCCTCGTCGACGGTGAACCGGATCTCCGCAGCTCCGCTGTATCCGGTCGGCAATGTCTCTTGCAGTGTGTATGCGCCGGGTGTCAGGCGAAGGTATGCGTCTCCGTTCACGTCCGTCACGATCCTGTTCCCCGTCGCTTCGGTATATTCCGAACCGGAGGTGCTGGTGTTGGTATACATGCTTGTCCCCGGCTTGCGGTGCAGATGCTGGCCGCTAACGCCGTCATCTGCGGTAAGCAGAAATTCCACATTTGCGATGCCATTGTGTGTGAAGGAGTCAAACTTTCGCAGCGTCAACGTGCCGGCATCGACATACTTGTTGCGGAACGATACCGTGCGGTACCTGTTTTCCGGGGTATCCGTCGCGTAGGAGACCATAGCTGTGGTGAGCTGACTGTCCTCGTCATAGTTCTGCCAGTCACCCGGTTTTGCCATGTCCAATATGCGGTAATAGGAGGTCGACGGCACATCCTGCAAAAGATAGTTCTGCTCGGAAAGCGCATAGATACTGTCGATGCGCCCGCTGGCGATCCAGGTATAGGTATTGCTGGCGGCATCGTAGTCGTCATATCCCACGCAATCCGCGCGCGACTCCTGCTCGGCAGGGTTGAGCGTGAGGAGGAGCTCTTCGGCATTCATCGTCGTGTTTTGAATCCGGATTCCGTATTCCATCTCGCCGGTCTGCGCCTTAACGCTTGCAATGGCTGCGGCGCTTCCGAGGAATGTCTTCGTTACGCGCAGCTTTGCTTCCTTCGCTACAAGCACACCGTCGACATGCCAGCCGTCGCTGATATCGTATTTGAGGTTGGTCCAGCGAACCTGAAAATAGTCTGAAGTCAGCTTGCTTTGCGGAATCGTGCTATTGCCGATTTTGATGGTGTAGTTGTTCTCGCGGAGCAGGGCGAACATCTCGCGGTCAGAGGGAAATGCTTCCATCGTCAGGCCATCGTAGGGCGTATCCGTCATGGTGCGCAGGATGTCATCCGTTTCGTAGGCCGTTGCGTCAGTCGTCGGAGGCGCAAGAACCAGAAGGTTATCGGACGAGGAGAAGAGTGCATCAGTTCCGAGCAGCGTCGTGGTGAACAGGGACTTGGTATAGTCACCGACCGGGTTGCTGGCGAAGCCGTTGCTGTGGAAGTCCTTGATCTCACAGAAAAGGTTAATAAAGAAGTTGACGGATGTGGCTCTGCCATTTGCGTCTTTTACACTCCAGACCGCCTCCAGCTCGATCACGCCGCCGTTTTCATAGCCCGCCAGCTGCACCGCCGTCAGCGGCTGCGCGGGGTCGAGAACGGTGTTGGTCGCCTTGACGCGCCAGCCGCGGAAGGTGTAGAAATAGTGCTTGGCCTGTCTGGTCGGGTCTGCCTGCGACACCACGCGCAGCGAATCCGGCGAACGGAGCGGATAGATCGTATCCGCCGTGACCGTTACCTGTTCGGTAAGCGTCGCCATGCCGCCGACCTTGCCGTCGGTGATAACGCTCTGCGCGTTGGCGGTAACCGCACTGCTGATTCGTTCCAGACACTCGGCGAGCGTATCTGCATGGTAGCGGATGGTATAGATCTGTTCGCCGGCGCTCGTTTTGCGCGCAGTGACCTTGATGGGATGCGAGACGTTCCGGAAGTTGATGAAAAGCTTGCCGCCTTCCAGCTCCTGCACATCGCTCGGCGTGATCTCGCTGCCATCGGCGAGGTTGGTGTAGCTCCAGGTGTAGTCGTCGAACACAGACAGCTCGACGCTGAACGTCGCTCCGTTCAGTACGTGATAGATCTTGCTCTCCGACGCGGCATCGGGCGGCGCGGAAATGTTCACGGTGTAGAACGTGTTGTCGCTGATGAGCGCCGCATTGGTGTTGGAGGCACTGCCTTCAAAGTAGCTGCCGTAGTCCTGCGTGTTGTGGGGCAGATAGTAGATATAGCTTGTTGTGGTGCGGCTGAGCGGAATGCGCCATTCCTGCGTTCCGTCCGCGTTTTCGGCCGGATACGCCAGCGCGTCCGCCCAGATAAGCGATGTGCCGTGCAGATCAGTATGCGGGAAGAAGCGTTCTCCTTGATAGCTGTCCGCCTCGAAACCAAAATCGCCGTACACGGTCTGCAGCTGCTGCGCCGTGATGTAATAGCGTCCGTTCTCCCGCTCGAGCGTTCTGGACTCCTCCAAAACAGGATCCAGCGAGCCGTCGAGGTAAACGTAATATTTCAGGGTGACTGTTGCAGCGGAGCGTTCGTCTTGCGTCGTAACGTCCATCCCGTCCTCCGGCGCAGGCTCCGTCCCATCCGACGTCCCGCCGTTCAGCTCGGATCGGTCCGCGTCGGGCGCAGGCGTTTCGTCCGCACCCGGTTCTTCGTCCGCAGGCCCTTCCGTGCCCGGTTCCTTGTCCGCAGACCCTTCCGTGCCCGGTTCCTTGTCCGCAGGTGTGTCCGGGGTCGTATCGTCGGTTCCCTGATCGCAGGTCAGGACCCACGTGCCGTAGCACAGCGCGGTGTGCACATGGTCAGGGTCCGTATTCGTGCAGGTGAGCGCCTGCGTGTCCACAGGGACTTGAACGGTCTTGAAACATTTTTCCGTGTGCTGGTGTTCGATCACTTCCGGAAGCGCGCAGGTAAGCGTTCCGTCCGCGGCGTAGCAATCCTCGTCGTGCCGGTGCAGAATGATCTCTTTTTTGCCGCAGACGAGCACCGGCTCGGCAGGCTCCTCCTCCGTTTGGCCGCAGGACAAAACCGTCTCCCACGCGTAGCAATCGTCCGTGTGGGTATGCTCCTCTCCTTCTTCCAGACCGCAGATCAGCTCGCCTCTTTCCTCCGAATAGCACGCATCTGTGTGGACATGCGCTTCGGGGTAGTCGTAGCAGGCCTCGGTATGTACATGCGCCGCAAGCTCCGGCAAAGGACATGCAAGCATGCCGTCTTCGTCATAGCAGCGCGAATCGTGCCGGTGCACGACAACAAGCCCGTCCTCCGTCAAAACGGGACAGGCAAGAAGTTCCTTTTTTGTTTCCGTGACCTGTGTGTAGCAGCTCTCGTCGTGTACGTGTACAGCGGTCATTGTAATGGCCGGTAAGATGAGCGCGTATGTTGTCGCGAAGACAACGACGGATGCAAGAACCGTCAGCACGCTATGCCAAACACGGCGGCGGACGCGACGTTTTTGGAATTTCTTAACATCGTGTGAAAGAAAATCGTTCATAGGCCGAGCTCCATGGTTATGGGAAAATTTACCTTACAAAAATCGACATTTTCAGATATTTCTTTTTATATTATATACATTTATACAAGGATTTCAACCCCCCCCCCCAACTTTTTTCCTTTACTTATTTTACAACTTTCTCTTTTTAAATTTTTCTTAATATTGTTTTTTTTTTTTTTTCAACTTCTTAAAAACCTTTATTCCAAACCCCGCCCCCTTTTCTTTGGGTTTGTTTTTTTTTTTTAAGGAAATTCTCCCCCCCCCTACTACCATTTTTTATATGGCATAGGA
>CALCJW010000032.1:0-6880 GCA_937967235.1 uncultured Clostridia bacterium | reverse complement strand
AGTACCTGGTATCTGCAATTCATGCTCGATCACGGCGTGAGCAGCGGCGAGATACGAGCCATGACGCGCACGCTCCCGGCGTGGCTGCTTGGGCTGGAGGACGCGCCAAAGCAATAAACAAAATAAACGCGCCGCCTTCTTTGAACCGAATAATCGGTTCGAAGAAGGCGGTGTTTTTTACTGCTTCAGGAGCGCTTTCCCGGCGACACAGAGACCTGCAAGAATCTCCACAACAGAAAGCCCCATCAGGATACCGGAGAAGAAGTCCTGTACATCCGTTCCGCCGGTTGTTTTGGACATGGTACCGCTGGCGATGCCGAGGACGATGAGGACAAAGCCACAGAGGACGTCTCTCTGCCGTTCGAGCTCCTGCGTACGGCGCAGCAGGTCGAGAATTTGTTCATCGTCGTAGATGCGCATGCTGTCCTCTGCTGCATCCTCGCCGTCCATCAATTCCGGGAGCGTCACATGGAGCGCGTCGCAGAGTGGCTCAATGATGCTGTAATCCGGCATACACTTTCCGTTCTCCCACTTGGAGATGGTCTTGTTGGACACGCCGAGCTGCTGCGCCAGCTGCTCCTGCGTGAGGTTTTGTTCCCTGCGCTTGTGCGCGATGTAGCTGCCGATGACTGTCTGGTTCATTCGGAATGCCTCCTGCGTTGAAGATGCTCTGAGCATACGGCAAAGCCGGGAGAAAAAACATCCCCCGGCGGTAGAATTTGCGTGGAATGCGGTCTAATGCAGCGCTTTTGTAGGGCACGCTTTCGTACACTCGTAGCAAAAGATGCTCTCCGTTCCGTTTTTCTGCTTGCGGGATTCTTTATTGACCTCCACATCCATGGGGCAGACGCGCAGGCATTTGCCGCAATGGACACATTTGCTCTCGTCGCAATGAACGCGCAAGAGCGAGAAATAACTCATGGGCTTGAGAAACACCGTGATAGGGCACAGATACTTACAGAACGCCCGGTTATCCTTGAAGATAAAGGCAAGCGTAATGCCTGCAATGTAGTAAAGCACATTTCCGGCGAGAAACAGTGCTGTCCCCAATGCCAGACAACCGCCGATATAGCTGAAGTTCAGCAGATAAAACAGGTTGTCCTTTGCCAGCCACAGCGTAACTGCCACCGCTTCAAACAGCAGAAACAGCAGCAGCGATGGCACATATTTGCGAAGGCTCTTATTGCTTCTCATCGTCCGTTTGCTCCTCTGCTTTCTTGTTTTTCTTCAGCACACTGATTGCCGGACCGGTGCAAAGCCCCACGGCAACGCCCAACATCATGCCAAGACCGATGTTGTCCATCACGATTCCGAAGAGAACGCCAAGGCTTAGACCAACGGCAAGAGCGCTGCCGCTGTCATTAGATGAAACCGGCTCTTTTTGCGTGAGATTGTTCAACGTGCTTTTATCTTTTTTCATAGCGTCCTCCCTTCGGTAAGCTGTTTTTCAAATACTTCCGTTAGCTCTGCCATCATGGACAGGGATGCGCGGTCTCCCCAATAGCCGACGCGCCATGCACTGTCGATGAGGATCTCGCCGGTACCGCCGCAGGCAAAGTCCACGCGGTCATTGCCATGATCCAGATAAACATGGAGCCAAAAACCTGCGTGATTGCCATCTATCTGGTGTGCGCCCGTCAGAGTCCGGAAGGAACGGTGGTAGGTATAGCGGGAGAGAATGTCCATGGTCTGCGCAAACTCCGCGGAATCGGAAGAATAGGTCTCCTGATAGATCTCCTGCGTAGGGATGAATACGTCCTCCTCGGTGTATCGACCATGCAGATCAGTGTGACCGAATCGCATTCCGGCTGCAAATCGGCAAAGCGGTGCGGCCAGAGCATATAGCAGACGCCGGCCAGCAGCAAAAATGCGACAGCTATCAGAATCACCCGGCGGGGACTCAGCTTTTTGATCATTTTTCCGCATCCTCCGGTGCGCCGAATACCAGAATCGCCTTGCAGGAATTGGTCACGGAGAACGTCACGAACTCCCATCCTTCTAACGCCTTTTGACAGATCACTTCTTCGATTTCCGCTGCCATCTTCTTTGCCTCCGGCGCGTAGCCGGTTACGATCGTTTTATAGGTCATAGCAAAGACCCCTTTTCCGTATAGATATGGTTATGATACTTGGATGGTGGTGTGCCGGTTATCCTGGGCATCATACGGAACCTTGCTGAACTTCGAGTTTGCGAGTTTCTGCATTTCTTCTTCGGGGAACTTTTTGTCAAAATAGTCCCGTACATAGTTTGCAAGTGTCCCACCCTTCAAACCCTCGGGAGTTTTGGTAGGTACTCCAACGAGCAAAATATCTACAGCAGCACCGACCAGTCCGGCAAGGGCGGCTATAGATCATCGGCGTGTAGGTCATAGAAATGTTGCCAGATTCGTTCGGAAACAGCCTGCGCGCCATCATTCGCCACGACGGGCAGCACGACGTCGCCAGAAACTTCTGCCGTGAGGGCACTTTTTCTACAAAATCCCGCGCTTCTTCAATTGCGCACACGTCCGCGCCCGCCGCGACCTCGACCACGTCGGAAAAGCCGAGCTTCTTCATCGCCGCGACGAATTTCGGCACGGTCACGTTCTTTCCGAACTGCCGACAAACGACGGCGCGACGATGGCGACGACGTTGTTTCCCTCCGCGATGGAGCGGACGACCTGAAAAATCTGGCTCTTATCGACGATGGCTCCAAATGGACAGCTCACAAGGCACTGCCCGCACGAGACGCATCGGTCATAATCAATCCGCGCCTTGCCGTTTTCATCCAGTCCGATCGCGTCCATGCCGCACGCCGCCTGACACGGGCGCTCGATGAACGCTATGGCGTGGTACGAACAGGCGCTGGCGCACTTGCCGCATCGGATGCAGACCGATTCGTCAATGACGCTCTTGCCGTTTGCAAAGGAAATCGCGCCATTGGGGCACACGCTCTGGCACGACGCTGCCAGACAGCCCTGACAGATATTGGTCACGCTGTAACGCTTCGTCGGACAGGCATGACAGGCGTAAGGAATGATATTGACCAGCGGCGGCTCGTAGTATTGCTCTGCGATGGCGGCGTGGTCCATCCCTTCGGTGAGAAGCGTCCGCGTCTGCACGGGCTGAAGCGATAGTCCCATCGCCAGGCGCACGCGCTCGCCCGCGATGGCGCGCTCCAGAAAGACCGACTCCCGGTGTAGGGGGCTGTCGCCGGGGACAATGCGGTATGGGATATCCTCCATCTGGCTGCAATCGCCGGAATATGCCATTCGGGCGACCTCCGCAAAGACGGTTTTTCGGATATCGGTGATCAGGGAAGGGATGCCGCGCATAAGAAAAAGACCTCCGGGGCGTAAATAGTTTTGGAGTGTCGGGCGTCCGGTAAGAGGGGTACGGACGCCCGGCGGGAGGATGGGCGGATTGGGACCGCCGTTAGAAAGAGAGGCAGGGATGAAACTATCATCCCACCTGTGCAGGGATTGCATGCATATAAAAACAAAAATCCGCGCAGCCAGCATGACCGCACGGAAACGAAGCCCTGACCCGGATCGGGAAAGGAACGCAGCATTTCGGTCCCGGTCGTGGCAGGACGCAGGGCAGCTCTCGGAAGACCTGACTTATCCTGAGAAACAGGCATCACAGTGACCAACTCGCGGGGCTTCTCACCCCATTCCACCTGCAAGCACATGGCTTACGCGAACTACCCGATATTCATTTTTTATCATTATAACATAGAAATACGCAATTACTAATATCATTTTTCTGCGCGATATATTGGATTTTGCATAACTTCATCTAAAAAATGAAATAGTCCGCTGTAACATCTCCTACAGCACGAATTTTACGTCAGAGATCTTGATCTCCTGCGCAGTGAACTTAAAAAACTGCCCGTGAGACGCTTCTCTCACAGGCAGTTTTGTTGGTTTATGCCGCTGTATAGACCTTTTCCCAGCGGACAGTCGCGTAAAACGCGATGGAACACACGGCGGCGACTGTCCAGCCGATGGGCCAGGAGCTCCAGATGCCGGTCGTGCCGAGCGCGGTGCGGGAAAGCACCTCCGCCAGCGCCACGCGGAGCACCAGATCGGTGAACGTCGCAATCATGAACTTCTTCATAAGGCCCGCGCCGCGGAGCACACCGTCGGAGACGAGCTTGGCAGACACGATGAAGTAGAACGGCGCGATGATGCGCAGGAACGCCACGCCTGTATCCATTGCCTGCCCCGTGGGGCTCTCAAGGAAGATGTGTACAAGTGGCTGCCCGGCGAATACATACAGCGCCACCAGCGGCACGCACAGCGCCCAGACGAGCTTGATCCCAGCGCGGAAGCCCGATTTGATGCGGTCAAACTTTGCCGCGCCGAGATTCTGCGCCGTGTAGTTGGAAATGCCGTTGCCGAGCGTGGTAAGGGACGTGATAACCATGTTGTTGAGCTTCACCGCCGCAGAGTAGCCTGCCATGACGGCCGCGCCGAAGCTGTTGATGACGCTCTGGATGATGATGTTGCCGACGGAAATGAAGCTCTGCTGCAAGATGCTCGGAATGGCGATGACCGCGAACCGTCCAAAATGGTTCCACGAGAAGATCTTTACTTTTCCTTCCGTCGGGATTTTCGCAAAGCGGCGGAAGACGACCACAAGCGCCAGCACGCAGCTGATTCCCTGGCACAAAAACGTCGCCCAGGCAACACCGGCAACGCCCATGTTGAACGCCGTAACAAACAGAATATCGACCGCGATATTAGACGTGGACGAGCAGGCAAGAAAGATAAACGGCGTTTTGGAGTCGCCCAGCGCTGAGAAAATGCCGGTTGCGACATTGTAGAGGAACACGAACGGCAGACCGTAAATGTAAATGTCGAGGTATAATTTCGAGTCCGCGAAGACCTCTTCCGGCGTTTTGATGAGCCGGAGTAAGCTGTCGCAGCAGAGCGTTCCCACGAGCATCAAAATCGCGCAGATCACGCAGCTGGAAATGAGCGCGGTGTAGACCGTCGTTTTGAGGTCATTGTACTGCTTGGCTCCAAAAAACAGCGCCGCCAGAACCGAACACGCGATGTTGCAGCCGAAGGCAAAGGCGATGAAGATCAGCGTAATTTCGTAGCTGTTGCCGACGGCGGCAAGGGCGTTGTCACTGATGAATTTCCCCGCCACGAAACTGTCGGCGATATTATAAAGCTGCTGGAAGATGATGCTGCCGAACAGCGGCAGGCAGAACTGCCAGAGGACTTTTTCAGGCTTGCCGGTCGTCAAATCCTTATTCATGGCGCATCGCCTCCTGCGCGGATGCAATGACGCTCGCTGCGCCGTCGATGCCATACTCACTCGAAGATAGCATCAGATCGTAGCTTTCCGGTTCGCCCCAGAGTGTGTCCGCGTAAAAATCAAAGTGGTGCTTGCGCATCCGGTCGACCTTCTGCGCCTTATGAAGGGCGCGTTTTTCATCCAGCCCATTCCGCGCGGCGATGCGCTTTGCCCGGTCGGCGCTGTCTGCGTAAATAAAGACGGAGAGCGGATGATAGCCTGCGCTGCGCAGAATCGCGGAGGCACATCTGCCAATGATCACGCAGTCGCCCTTTTCCGCAAGCTCCAGAATCACGCGCCGCTCTGCGTCAAAGACCCGCGCTTCTTCGGAGTAGAACGACTCGCTTAAAGCCGCCGTATCGGCAAAGGGATTGCCCGAGACGGCAAGACCGAAGTCTTCCCCCTTTTCGTCATATTCCTCGACAACGTTTGCTGAGAGCTTCGCTTCCTGCGCAGCTTTTTGAATGAGACATTTATCATAGCAGGGAATCCCCAGCTTCTTTGCGACCGCTTCGCCGATTTCCCGACCGCCGCTGCCATATTGGCGGCTGATGCAGATGATCGTCCGTTTCATCATTTTTCGCTCCTGTCTTACATGATTTCTCTTGACCGCCCCTTATCGTAGCAGAAATATGAAATATGTAAAATCTATATTTGACATTTCCGATATATCAAAATAGAATGGCAGAAGAGAAACGAATGCACGGAGGGTGCCATGTATATCAGCTACGAGTATTACCGGATTTTCTATCACGTCGCCAGGTGCGGCAATCTGACAAAGGCGGCGGAAGCGTTACAGAACAGCCAGCCGAATCTGACGCGCGCGATTCGGAACCTGGAGTCTGAGATCGGCTGTCCGCTCTTTTCGCGCACGAACCGGGGCATGATCCTGACGCCGGAGGGCGAGGAGCTGTTCCGGCACATTCAAATCGCGTGCGCGGAAATTGAAGCGGGCGAAGCCGCCGTGACGCAGAGCCGGACGCTCGAGCGCGGGAACGTGTTTTTAGCTGCCAGCGAAGGGGCACTTCGGTGTCTGCTGCTGCCGGTTCTCAAAAAATATCAGGAAAAATACCCCGGCGTGCATCTTCGCATCAGCAACCACTCCACGCCGCAGGCCGTCGCGGCGCTGCACGAGACGACGGCAGATTTTGCGGTCATCACAACGCCGGTTACGCTCTCGCCGTCTCTCACGCAGACGATCGTCAAAGAAATTCGGGAGGTTCCGATCTGCGCGCCGGCCTTTTCTGGTTTGCTTGGACGAAGCGTCGCGCTTTCCGAGCTGGAAGCGTATCCACTCATCACGCTCGGCGCGGGCACGACCTCTCATGCGTTCTATGCCTCCGTTTTTGCCGCGCATGATCTTGCCTTCCGTCCGGCCATCGAAGCCGCCACGGCTGACCAGATCATCCCTATGGCAGAAGCCGGGCTCGGCGTGGGTATCGTGCCGGAGGCGTTCATTCGTCCGTCTGATAATGTGCGCCGCATCGAACTGCAAGAGCCCCTCCCGCTGCGTGCCGTGTGCATCGTGAAACGGAAGGGGCCCAGCAGGCTATGATGGAGACCTTCCGCACCTATTGCTCCATTGATACTTATGG
>CALCJW010000031.1:0-6877 GCA_937967235.1 uncultured Clostridia bacterium | reverse complement strand
CAGAAACGTATTTGTGTGTTGACGATTCGTTGCCGCCGAGATACAAAATGGTATCGCAGTTACCGGGAATCGTCTCCCAGCTATCCTTGTAAAGCTCCTTGATCTGCGCCATGTTTTGTATGATAACGCTTGCCGAGATGGAACGCGAGCGCATCGTCGCAAGCTCGCGCGTGAATCCCGGCAGCGGCATGGCTGCGAACTCGTCCAGCACAAAGCGAACGTGGCGCGGCAGCGGGCCGTGGTGGATCTGGTCTGCGCTGTAATACAGGGCTTGAAACGCCTGCGCGTAAAGCAGACTCACAAGGAAATTAAACGTGTTATCATTGTCTGGAATGACAGCGTAGAGTGCGACCTTTTTTTCTCCCAGCGTGTAAAGATCCATATCGTCATGGTCGGTCAGGGCTTGGATCTGCGGCAGATTAAAGGGCGCGAGACGGACAGCCGTACTCACCAAGATCGATTTTGCAGTCTTGCCCGCGGCCAATTTGAAAACCTTATATTGCCGGACAGCGACGCTGTCCGGTTTTCTGCGCTCTATGGATTCAAAGAGCAGATCGAGTGGGGACACATGCCCTTCATCTTCCTCGCGCACCTCGGCATATTCCAGTACGCGCATGACCATAGAGAAGTTCTGCTCGTATTCCGGCGCTTCCTGAAACAGCATGAGGATGATCGCCTGCAGGAGTGCGGTTTCGGCCTTGGTCCAGAATGGATCGGATTCGTGGCTGCCCTTCGGCGTGGTGGACTGGATCAGGTTATTGACCAGCTTCAGCACGTCCTTTTCGTCGCGCAGATAGCAGAACGGATTGTAGCCGTCCGACTGTTCCAAATTCACAAGGTTCAGAACGCGCACGTCGTAGCCCTGCTCTTTGAGATAGCCGCCCGTGGCAAGCAACACCTCTGACTTTGGGTCCGTAATGACGTAGTTCGTGTTTGCGGTCAGGATATTCGGCAGCACAAAGCTTCGCGTTTTTGCCGCGCCGCTGCCGCCGATGACCAGCACGTTGAGCGAGCGGCGGTGTTTGTGCGTATCCAAACCGAGCCGGACGTGCTGGGTCAGCGGGATGCTGTCTTTCTGTGCGAACTGCGCGTTGACGGATGCAGGCGTAGCCCACGCCGCGGAGCCGTGTTCCTCGCCGTCGCGGGTCCTGCCCTGATTCGTCCGATAAAGCAAAACTGCCATGCCGTAAGCGGCAAGGCAGATGAGAATTGTGGGCAGGCTTTTATCCGTCCACACGATATTCGTCGGCTGCTCCAATGCGCTGGTCAGATTCCGCAGCAGCTCCGGCAGCCCGCCGCCAAGGGACTGCGCCAACAGCAGGGCAAGCCAGATGACGGGAATTGTGCCAAAAAGATAAAATAGCGTATCATTTGATTTTCGGATAGGCATCACCTCTCAATACACAGGCAAATAATTATTACCGTTTTACAGTCTGACCAGGAATGTTCTTACTTCCAGTTTGTATCTTCTTCACTTTTCCCTTTTATGTGGTACTCTCGATTTGGGTTTTTCTTCTTTCCAATCCAATAATCCTTCCTTGTAAAATTACCTATGCATAGGGTCATGCCGCCTGCATCGTTTGGTTCGTGATACATATCATAAACTACAATGGAATTGTAAATAAGCGTGTAGATTCCATATAACGTTGCAGGTATTCCTATAATCGTCCCAACAATTGCAATCTTGTTAAGTATATCCCAGATTCTATTCCAGTCCATCTGCAAACGACCTTTCACTATAATGCTTCCAGTTTTATAAATAGCATATCGAACACACATAAAATTGTCAATTTTCTTTCCGCAAAATTTGCAAATTAGTGCTTTTGTTTTAAGGATATTCCTATTTTTCTAATGCTTTTTCCTTGGCCGGGACGCGCGGTTCGACACCGGACAGCTTTTCACGGAAGGACTGAAGCTGCTCGCCAACTGACGGGCGTTCATTCTTCGAGTTCTTCCTGCTCGTAGGCGAGCTGCTGGCGATATCGTCCGAGGAGCGTTCCGACCGAGACTCTTTTTTTGATGAGCGTTCCTCCTGTGACTTTTCCAGCGAACCAAAGAGACGCTCGAAAATGACATTTGCCAGTTCCAGATCGGGCGTTGGAATGACGAGATCAATGGGTGCGTCCGGCTGCTCCTTGTCCTGGATGCCGGCGAACAGTACCTTGTCCTTCGCCTGACGGCTGAACTCGCGGTACTGCTCTGGTGTCAGGGAAAACGTGCGGATGTCGCGCGTCTGCTGGAGAATTTTCTTGAGACTGGTCTTGCCGTAGACCTTTTTATGATTGCGCGCCAACGCCAGCAGCATCGCCGCGGCATTCTTTGCCGCAGAGCCTGCCAGCTTGACTGCAACCTCGCCGCCGGAGAGCATCATGTGAACGACCTGCTCGGCGGCTTCGCTGTTTCCTACGTTGATGGGGAATCACCTCCTGTTTGTGAGTAAATGCGCTGTTTCTTTTTCATGTAGGGATTTTTCCTGTGCAGTGACATCCCGCTGTATGACCGCTGCCGAATCCGCAATCGCTCGGCACAGCTTGATCTTCTGCCGCTCGGCGCGGATCTGCTTGTTGAGCTGCGCAAGCTGCTCGTAGATAGGCCGCCACCCGCTTTTGATGGTATTTCTCCTTGTCCACAAGGATGGACGTTTGGGGTTCAATTACGGAAACTGTACGTTTCGGAATTTTCTGGACTTCCATTCGGTTTATCCTCGCTTTCGCAAATATCGGTTTCTGTTTTTGTATGCAAAACGACGCCGCCTCCCACATGAAGGGAGACGGCGTCGATCAGTTCGGAAAAATATGCGGCGTTGAACGCATCCTGCGGCTTCATCAGAGAGGCACGCTTTCTGGCAATCTGCGCGGCGATCTGCGTTTTGGCGCTTGTTTCTTTGTAAAGCTGACCTGCAATTTCGCAGAGCAACGTAGCGATCCGTTCCTCACTGGGACGCTCCTGCTCCATTTCATCGGAGATCTGCTGCTGCAAATTCAGCACCACAGCGGAATCCCTGGGCTTCACTTTCGGATGAGGAAGCATGAGATCGGCATTTGCGATGACGCGGTTCATAAGGAGCGTAATTTTCTGGAGCAGCTCTCCGTCGCTGATCCGCACCCGAATGCCACAGTCTGCATTGCTGCACGTCCAGCTTTCCCGGATCTCTCGTTTGGAATTGATACTATTATCTCATGCCTGTCCATGCGCGGGGTGGTTTGACGCTTACGCCGCAAGAAAACAACACCTGGATAAAAAGGGGATTCCGGCGAATTGCCGGAATCCCCTTTTTTGTATAAAGAAAACCACCGGCAATGCCGGTGGTTCCAAAAAGCTTTATCGATCCCACCCGCGCAGGCACAGTTTTCCCGGAAGCTCTCGCGCCATTTTTCGATCTCTCCGCGCTTCATTGCGTCTTTTGCCGAATACGGATAAAGCGGGACCTTACTCTGCATCACTGTTCTCGCTTTCTACAGTCAGAATATCGTTCAGCGCGTACAGGCTGTGTCCGGAGGCCAGCAGGCATTGCAGGATCGAGCGCGGCACATCCGTCAGATCATGCCTGTACGATGCCGGATAGACGGCAATCACGCCAGCATCCTCGCTGGCCTCGCAATCCAGTTTGGTGTCTGCCGTGATCCCAGCCTTTTCTCGCGCCCAGTCCGGCACGGCAACCGTAAACTCTCGGAGCACCTCGTCCAGCGTCATGTCCCGGTGTTCTGTCTCTGCCGGACCGCACTCTGCGGCGACTGCCTCCAGAAACTCGCATGCCTGCTCGTTCAACGCATCGATGAGCATGAGCAGCTGATAGGTGCTCACACTCTCCGGCATAAGCAGAATGCCGCCATTGAGCTGCACCATAGAAATTAACTTTGCATCCTCCATCCCGCAGAGCTTGAACATCCCCTCCGGGATGACGGCATTGCGGTTCCGGTTGATCACCTGAAATTCCATTTTCGTTCCTCCTTTTACATTCCGCCCATCTGCATTTCTTTAGATGGGACCAAATTATAATCTTCTTCGCAGCATGGGTTTTCTTCGCCGTAAAAATCAAACACGATATCATCTACCGCCTTCCGAACGGCTGGGGCCTGCGTGATTGTACGGAACCGGAAACCAGTTGTCGCCTCATGCGGCAGTTCTTCGCGGATGCAGTCCAGATATTCGTTGGCATCTGTAAACTGCTGCGCATCGCCATTGATAAAGCTGACACTTCCCACAATTTGCGCGTCAGTAGATGTCTTCGTCATCGTCATCCTCCGGCGCATACAGCGCCAGCCTTGCGGCATCTGCCAGATGCGCGCAGATGGCAAGAACACCGGTCACGCCGATGATCACGCCAAGCGTGATTACGATTGCTTTTTTCAAAAACTTTTCCTCCTTTACATCATTTGCATTTCCTGCTCCTGCTGATACTTCTCTGCCGGGTCATCCCGCATCAGCTCGTCCAGCGTCAATGTGCCGTGGTAGGAAACGTAGCCACGATCCACAAATACACCGTCATCTTGAAGTATTCGCTTGACACCGTAGTCGCCATAGTTATAAAAATCTTTAAGGTTCTCGTCATATTCGTAATGACCGGACTGCTGGATCATGTATTTTCCAAGTTCCTCCGGCGTGTGGACATTTGGTGCGAAATCAAATTGATCGAGGTTTTCTGCCAGCTGGCGGATATTGGCTGCACACGTTGGCTTCGCCATCTGGCAGACCGCGCCGAGCTTCTCGAGATCCTGTTCCTTGAAATTTGAACACGCATGGCACAGCTGATTCAGTTCAAAGAGCGATTCGTGTTCAAAGTCCAAAGCGCAATCGACCTCGTCCGGAAAGCGGCTATCTGTGACCAGCATCTGCATTTCGCCGCAAGAGGCGATCCCGACGCGAAGCATCGCGCGTTCCAGCTTGATTTGGCTTGTTGGGAGCTGCACCCACTCCTGTTTCTTTGGATCATCTTCACCTGTGGCTCGGAGCTTCAGCTCCAGGATGCTGTTTTCTGCCATCCAGCTTTGGGGCAGATGCTTGCGGTCATACGCCTGCTCCAGCTTCATACCGTTGTCGTACACGACGCCAAATTGTGTCACATACCCCGGCTGCCCGGAGATCAGCGCCAAAGCCGTCTCCTTTCCATCCAGATTTTCCAGTTCTTTCGGATCACAGGCGCCGTGGACAGTCAGATAGTGGCGTTTGCCGGCCTTCTCCAAGTCGGTGAAGTCTGAAACGACCGTCACCTCTCTGGCGCAGAAGGAAAGATCGATCAGCTCGTCCGCTGCGGATAATCCGAATCGCTCCACCGCTGCATTAAATTGCAGCAGTTCATATCGGTCGAAGCTCTCCAACTGCTTTCCGAGCCAATCCAGCTCGTCCACATTCGCCATCGTGCCGGTCATTCTGAGCAGAGCAGGGCAGTTTGGCGTGGAAACATTCTCAACAAGGCAGTCTTGCACCCTGGCATCGCCGATTTGACTTTTCTCCAATGCGAGAATTGCCTGTTCATATTGATCTTCGGGAATCGGGAACGAGATCGTGACCGGCGCGAAATGTGCGCTGATCCTGTTTTTCAGCGTTGCTTCAAACACGTTGTTCACCTCGCTTTTCAATTTTCTGCATATCCGTGAAGGTACACTCGCCATTGCTGCGCCAGCAAATCAGAGCCAGGCGCATATACGGACACTGGCCCTCGTGCGGATACCAACTGCACTGTATCGTTGGCGGCGGATCTGGATGCGACCGCAGCGGCGGCGCGTGGAAACGCGGCCGCCAATATTCTTCTTGACTGTGTTTCATGAAATTCCTCCCTGAACGCAAAAAAGCCGGGACTTCCAAACGAAATCTCGGCTCTTTGCAAATATTACATTGTCTGTTCCATTGTTGGGCGCTGCTCCTGCGTCTGCTGCGGCAAAAGAAGTTCGATTTGCTCCTGCACACTTTGGAGCTGCTTTTCCTCGGCATACGAGAGTGTCGCGTCATCCTCCAGCGCAAACTCACAGGCATCCCGGATCACGGCAAGCTGCTCGTCCGAAAAAAGGCGCTGGCTTTCCACAAGACCGGCGCGGACGGCGAAGTCCTGCTTTGCCGCTTCGTAATTCTCCATGAAGTAGTGCCCAACGTGAACGCCTTGCCGGTCGAAGTCCCATTCCCATGTCACGAACCGAGCGCCCTTTTTGCCGAGCTGCCCAGCCAGCACCGCGTCACCAAAATCCGCAAGTACCTTGTAGGTATCTTCCAGGCCAACAGCTTTCAGCGCAGGCGCACATTCAAAGATCCGCATATACTCCTTGACTTGTGTGGCAGTCTGCGTGACCGTCCGAAGCTGCCGGTCTACTTCCGCCCCCGTAATATCCGCTGGTCTGAAACGGACAATACCGTCTCTGTCAACCGAGCAGAGCGGTTTTTCGTGCCATCTGACGTGGACCAGACCCTCTTCCAGCAGCCTTGCGTCCAGCTCCCTGTGCAGGAGCTTCTGTTCTACCTCTCGCAGATATCTTTCTTTCTGCGGTGCATTTTCTTCGCTCATTTCTAACCTCCAATCTGTAGCGCCCTTTTTGAGCGCAAAAAGGCGCTGGTCATTGGTTCGTGAAAACCAACAATCCAGCGCCCATAACTTTGTGAAAGATTTTTCTCCGATTTTTCTGAAATCCAGCCGCCGCAGCCCTCTGAAAAAGGGCGCTGCCACTGAAAATCCGCTTGAATATGGAAAAACAGAGGTTCAAATCCTGTTTGAACCTCTGCAAGCTGCGATTTCATCTATGGAGTTACCTAAGAATTTTGAGAATAAAAAATTGCCGAACCCATTGAGATGACTGGCTTTTTCGCCATTTCATCTATAGTGTTCGGCAATCATGGCAGGGGCACAAGGACTTGAACCCTGAGCCTACGGTTTTGGAGACCGCCGCTC
>CALCJW010000030.1:0-2319 GCA_937967235.1 uncultured Clostridia bacterium | reverse complement strand
GATCCTGCTCACGCCCTTTATGAGCTGCTCGGCAAAAATCCCGATCTACGGCTTTTTCTCGGCAGCGTTTTTCCCGCAGCACGCAGCGCTCGTGATGATTGCGCTCTATGTGTTCGGTATTCTCATGGGAATTTTGGCTGCGCTGGTGTTGGAAAAAACGGCGTTCCGTGGCCGGCCTGTGCCGTTTGTGATGGAGCTTCCCAACTACCGGCTGCCGTCGGTCAAGAGCGTGGCCCTTCTTCTTTGGGAAAAAGCGAAGGACTTTTTGGAGCGGGCGTTTACGGTCATTTTTCTCGCGACGATCGTCATCTGGTTCTTGCAGAGCTTTGATGCGCGGCTGAACGTGGTAGAAAGCAGCGCAGACAGCCTCCTTGCCATGGTCGGACAGTTCCTCGCGCCTGTTTTCGCCCCCCTTGGCTTTGCCGACTGGCGGTGCGCAACGGCGCTTATTTCCGGCTTCATCGCCAAGGAATCTGTGGTAAGTACGCTGGAGATCCTGCTCGGCACGAGCGCGCTTTCCGCGCTCTTCACGGCAAAAAGCGCCGCGAGCTTTCTCGTCTTTACGCTTCTTTATACTCCCTGCGTCGCGGCCATCGCGGCTATTCGCCGGGAGGTAGGCTCGCCGGTCCGTGCAGGGATCATCGCGCTGTCGCAGTGCTGCGTGGCATATCTGGCGGCGTTTGCGATGTTCGCGATCCTGAATTTATAGGAGTGTGCGATGGGAGTTCTGATTTTAGCGTTTTTGGTGCTCTGGATCGTATTTGCCGTCCGGAAGCGGAAAAAGAACGGCGGCGGATGCGGCTGCGGCTGCCCGGGCTGCACGAAGGGAAACGCGCCCTGCAAAAAATGAACATGCACCTCCCCTGCCCTGCATAGGCTTTGGACAGGGGAGGCGGTTTTTATGGGGGAATATTTACGGCGCAACGGAAGACTGCTGCTGGCGGCGCTTGTGATCGTGCTGTTCTGCGCGGCGCTGCCGGGGCTGTTTGCGGCGGGGCAGGCAATCGAAACGGGGTCATGGGGGCTCAGCTTCCGCGCGGAGGGAAAAGAGCCTGTCGGAAACGCAAGCAAGCAGGCTCTGCAAAGCTATGATGCGGTGTATGTGGGAGACGGAAATGAAAAGGTCCTCTACCTGACCTTTGACGCGGGGTATGAAAACGGCTATACAGCGAGCATTCTGGACGCTTTGAAGGCGCACAATGCGCCCGCGTGCTTTTTTGTCGTCGGGAATTATCTCGAGACCGCGCCGGACCTTGTGCGCCGGATGGTAAACGAGGGGCACATTGTCGGCAACCACACGTACCACCACTACGACATGTCGAAGATCTCGGACCCGGCGAGCTTCCGAAAAGAACTTTCCGACGTAGAGACGCTCTTCGAGCAGACGACGGGCGAGGTCATGAAAAAATACTACCGCCCGCCGCAGGGCATTTACAGTGAGGAAAATCTCAAAATGGCCAAGGACCTCGGCTACCGGACGGTATTTTGGAGTTTAGCGTATGTCGACTGGTATCAGGACGATCAGCCGACGAAGGAGCAGGCCTTTTCGAAACTCCTTCCGCGCATCCATCCGGGCGCGATTGTGCTGCTGCACTCGACGTCCAGCACGAACGCGGAAATTCTCGATGCGCTTCTTACAAAGTGGGAGGCCATGGGCTACCGGTTCGCGAGCCTCGACGAGCTTTTCGAGACCGCCGGGTAATGGAACCAATTGCGGGGCGCTGCATAACATGGAATGAGCGAGCGACAGACGCTACGTTATATTTCAGGAGGTTTCGTTATGTCTTGCAATAATTCTTCCGGTATCTGCGCCTTCGGCAACAGCTGGTGGTGGATCATTGTTCTGGTCATTATCTTCGTACTCTGGAACGGTAACGGCAACAGCTGCGGCTGCGGGTGCGACAACGGCTGCTGCTGAGCCCGATACATGCAACGTGAGGAAAAGGGCGGCTAAGCCGTCCTTTTCCCATGTGGGCAGGTGCCCCTGCGGGAGTTCCGAAATCTGTGCGTAGGGGACGATGCCCACATCGTCCCGGCAGAACGAGCCGATATTACGGAAATCTGCGGCGAATTCGATGGTACCCTTGGGTCGATGTGCTCAATCGACCCCTACGAGGTGAGGGAAGTTGATGTGTGCAATCGGCCCTACGCAGTGCAAAGAGGAAAATCCATGAATATCAACAGACTTTTCTGCTTGTATTTCCGATGGAAACGCGATATGATACGTATACCGGATATTCATCGGATCGTTTCTGACAGCCGCCAGTTGTCCGAGTACTGCGCCTCGTAAGTGGCCTGGAAGTACTCCCTGTTTATTTC
>CALCJW010000029.1:0-38708 GCA_937967235.1 uncultured Clostridia bacterium | reverse complement strand
GATTGAAATCACGCATCCGCAAGAGATGCAGGAACTCTGATTGTCGCACCCCGCAAGGGGTGCGTGGATTGAAATCGTCTCGCCGGGATAATGGTTGAGGATGATGTGGGTCGCACCCCGCAAGGGGTGCGTGGATTGAAATCGTTGGCTCTGGGAAGATCCGGAACCGCGCAATGGTCGCACCCCGCAAGGGGTGCGTGGATTGAAATTGGGAATCTCCGCGATATAGCGCCGGAATGTTTGTCGCACCCCGCAAGGGGTGCGTGGATTGAAATACATGGGGTGTAGAAGCCGCTCAAAAATGCATTGTCGCACCCCGCAAGGGGTGCGTGGATTGAAATCCCCAGCGTCTCCGCCAAGAGACATTGTAGAGCCGTCGCACCCCGCAAGGGGTGCGTGGATTGAAATCTGAAGGAGGCGGGATATGATTAAAATGACGCTTGTCGCACCCCGCAAGGGGTGCGTGGATTGAAATTCAGAGAATGAATTTACAATTGCTGGTCCAGGATGGTCGCACCCCGCAAGGGGTGCGTGGATTGAAAGCGGAGAGGCTCCGGGCAGCCGTGGAGGCTCTGCTCGTCGCACCCCGCAAGGGGTGCGTGGATTGAAATACGGTTTGGCTGCTCTGGCTTACAAGGCTGAGGTGTCGCACCCCGCAAGGGGTGCGTGGATTGAAATGACTCCGACGGCCTGCCGATCACGACGCTTTCGGTCGCACCCCGCAAGGGGTGCGTGGATTGAAATGGTGGTGTATAGATATTTGTAGGGCCGGCCGAAGTCGCACCCCGCAAGGGGTGCGTGGATTGAAATTGGTTCGCTATGCCTCTGTCGGCTATGGTCTTGGTCGCACCCCGCAAGGGGTGCGTGGATTGAAATTGCTGCGCAGAGATGCCGCTCTCCGTGACGGACTGGTCGCACCCCGCAAGGGGTGCGTAGATTGAAATATGTGGCAGGACATGATGACGCGCGAGCAGCTCGGTCGCACCCCGCAAAAAGAGGGCCGGTCACTCGTGCGCCTGTTGGCTCGCGGATGACCGGCCCTGCGTCTGTGCGTCAAGCCCGGGTTATATTCTAATTGTTTACTTCGGCAAAAGCCCGGATAGGAACGCATGATTCCAAACGGAAGAAACGAAAGCACATCCAGGCATCGCGCGGACTGACGGCAGGACGCGTTTACATACAAACGATTTTCCGGACGGTATTCGCGGTTCTGATTGTCATCTTCGAGCCAATATCCGCGCGGGCCGTCTTCGGCCACCAGTTGGTTTTCTGATACTCCTTTCGGCTGAATGACCAGAACACAGCGGACCGATATTCCTGTATTTGTTCCAATCCCTCTTTCGGCGCGCCAATCTCGTGATATACTTCCTGGAAAGTTACAGGCGGCAGGAGGAAAACGAGGTTATCGTAAACTTCCTGATTCTCCGTTCCCCACCACTCCGGGGCATGGCGCAGAATGTCCGCAAGCTCCTCCTGTAAAATAACAAAAACGGGAATATCCAGGCCAAATTCACACTGCATCATGCGCTCGATGCGGTCGGCCAGCGCTGCCGCATCCGCTTCCTCGCAGGAAAAGACTACGTTTCCACTGTTCAGCCAAGTCTTAACCTCCAGAAATCCAGCCGCTTCAAAGCATTTCTTCAACTCCGCCATCGGCACTTTGTTTTTGCCGCTGATGTTGATGCCCCGCAGCAGAGCGATATGCCGCTTCATCCAGTTCACCTCGCGTCACATTTTTTGCAGTCCGGCCCGCAGCAGCCGATCTGTTGGGTTGTGTGTTTTATAGCTGCTTCCGCAAATCTGCATCAAAGCAATTTTTTCGTGTAATAGTGCCGTTGTCCGGCGTACGGATATTCTTCGAGGGTAAAAACCTCCCGGTAGTCATGCTTTTTGTAAAATGCAGGTGCCTGAAAGGAAAAGGGGTCCACAAGGGCTATTTGCAGCCACGTTTTCTGGCCTCTTCCTCCGCGGCCTGAAGCAGCTTGCCTCCGATCCCCTGGCCCCGGAGCTGTTCGCTGACAAAAAGAAGTTGGATGCAAAGCCAATTGCCAAAGGTTTCTCCCGTCAATCCCGCAAGCTTCCTGCCCGCCTCGTCTTCCAGAAAGACGCCGATGGGAACATTTTGGGATGCCTCGCGGCGGCTGAGATTATACGCTTTCAGCAGCTCATAGATCTCATGGATATCGCGCGCATCTCCATCA
Organism: uncultured Clostridia bacterium; assembly: GCA_937967235.1. Taxonomy (GTDB): domain Bacteria; phylum Bacillota; class Clostridia; order Oscillospirales; family Oscillospiraceae; genus CAG-170. Next base: position 36,507 of record CALCJW010000029.1, on the reverse strand, counting down.
TCTGTTATTCTAAAATTCATACATCATAGCTCGTAACACACATGGCCGTTTTTTTCTCCGTTCAAAAAACAGACGCTGTACAAACCGATTTGACCGGATTGCACCGCGTCTATGCGTCCGGCATTTTGATATCGACGGTTCTGCCGTCTTTGAAATGAATCACACAGGCGTATCTGCACTTCGGGCAGAACAGAGGAAAGTCTTCCAGCACCGTGTGTGGCCGGACCTGTGTTCTCGTCTTGCCGCCGCATCTGGGGCAGCGAAGCCACTGCAAACTCGATTGAAGCTCTTCCTTTTTGTCCATTCCGTATTCCCTTGAGGCCCACACGGCCCGCGCCGCCGGTTCTTCCTTCGTGCGCTTGTTCTTGGGGCCATGGCCTGTGGTCTTTCGTTGTCAATATACACCGTTCGATATGTATCATTGATTATACTTAGAGAAAGCAGCTTTGTCAATAGGCGCGCGCCGCGCCTTCGGCGGAGAGGCTATCATGACAGAATATAAACAGGCAAGTCCTTTCTTGGCACAGTGATCGTCGAACCGAATACGATCCATTGATTTGTGCTGCTTTTCCGATTCCGGCGCACCATCAGCATCTGCCGGTCTTTTTGAATAAGTTCCCTTTCCGCTCCTCGCATGCCGTTACATAGCCTGCATCGGCGGCTTTGATACTGTCTTCCTTCAGTCGTTCCGCCGCAGTCAAAAACCGCTTCACATCCTAGCGGCGCACACGGCAATGCAAGATTCGGCAGAAAGGGTGGTTTGTCTCCGCTGCAAGAATCCCCAGATGTACCTTGTTTTCCGCACAGTACGTACACAGCTTCTCTGCATAGTCGACTGCCGTATAGGAACAGTACAGCAGCGACCAGCGCTTTTGCCGAACCACATTAGGAACTTGTCGGAAGCGTGCGCGAAGTTCTTCCTGCTTTTGCGCCAGCGTTTCCGCTTTGAACCGCTCCACGTGTTCAGGCCACGAATAATGGAATATCAGATTGATCAGGAAGCGAAACGCGTGCGGCTGCGTTCCGGTTTGCCGCAAATGAAAGGTCGGCTTCAAGAGCCGCTCGTAGTTTTCCAGCACCTCGTAATTGTTGTGATAAAGAGAAAGCTCCGCCTGATCGCCGCACAGCATCCACTTGTCCTCTCCGCACCGAATACATACACGGTCCTGCTTGACGTCAACCAGCTGCGCATGGTTGACGATGATCAGTGCGTAAAGTTCGCCGGTCATTGCGCCGAACCGCCGCAGAAGATCCATATATGCATCCATATGCTTTGCATCATCGCAGGAAATGCCCGCGCGGACAATCGCTCTGCGCCCGCAAAGCCAGCAGCGTTTCAGATCCGTTCGATATTCCGTCAACATCTCAAATTCCGCATCCGGAATCTTGGAAACTTCCGCGCAGTCGCGGTCATGGATTCGCTTTTCGACCGAAGAATAGGCATGCCGCATTGCCCGGCTGCTCATCAGGCTGTCTCTGCGCCGCTTCTCCGGCAATATCCGCGCGGTTTGCACCGCCTTTTCCTGCCCGCGCTGCGGCTTTTCCGACTTTGGTTCGCTTTCTGAATTCTGCATCTGTGCAAGCAAGCTCGGAAAAGTCTTCGCGCTAATAGTTTCTGGCAACCTTCGGCATATGTTTCACCTCTATAACCATTGTATCGGGAAAACGGCAGTTAAAAAGCGCTTTTGCGCGGAATTTTCTCCGTCCCTAGTTCCTTTTGCTTCATCCGAATAAGAAGTATTACACGCAGACGGCCGATCAGGAGGACCTTATTTCCATCGGCACCATCGGCCTTATCAAGGGCATCTCCACCTTCGACGCCAGCAAGGGCGCAAGGCTTGCCACATACGCTGCTAGATGTGTTGAGAATGAAATCCTGATGTATTTTCGGTCGCAGAAGAAGACGGCCTCGGATGTTTCGCTTTCCGAGTGCATTGAAACAGGCAAGGACGGCACATCGCTTTCGCTCATGGACGTGATCGACTCGGAGGAAGACCTCTTTGAAGACCTGAGCGCGCGGGAGATGCACGGAAAGCTCCGCGAAATCATGCAGCAGGTGCTCACGCCGCGCGAGCGGGAAATTCTCACGCTCCGCTATGGGCTTTCCAACCAGCCGCCGCAGACCCAGCGTGAGCTTGCCGCGCGCTGCGGCATCAGCCGGAGCTATGTATCGCGCATTGAGAAAAAGGCGCTCAAGAAGCTCGAGGACGCGCTCTCCCCGTTCCGTCCGGACGGCTGAGATGCAAAGCAAAACTCTCTGCATGGTCATCCATTCAGAAGGTTTCATCTTAGCCGCGATAAACCATATGATAAAATACGCCGTCGCCCGCCGAGGTTACCTGATGAATCGGCTCTCCCGTAATGCGAAAGCCCGCCTTTTCATAACACCGAACGGCTCTCTCGTTCCACGTTCTGACCTCCAAATAAAGAGATTTCCCCGGAAAGAGCTTCCCCGACAGCTCGCACGCTGCCTGCGTCATCTGCCAGCCAAAGCCTCTGCCGCACAGGTCCGGGCGGACACCGATTCCGAAGAAGACCTCGGTTGGCTCTTCATATAAATTGATAAAGCCGACAAGCGCACCATCTTCCAAAAAGGAGTAGAAATTGTTTTTGGGATTCGCAAAGCCCACGCCCCGCGCTTTCTGCTCGGCGTAGGGCGCGGTGTTATAGATCGCATACTCCGCTGTATACTGCCACGCGGTGATGCGCTCCTTTTCTTCTTCCGTCGTCTTGTGATAGGTCAGCATCTGTTCCTCCTGCACCTGCTTCGGTTGCTTCCGGCGCGGCGCTGCCGCTTATGCTCAGCCTTCCGCTTCGTTCGCTGCCTGGCTGGCGCCTGTTTTCTTTTTGCGCTTGGGCATCGGCGTGACGCGCTCGATGATCTCCAACACCTGTCGCGTCAGCGCGTGGTTCTCGATATCAAGAAGCGTATGCACCTTTGCGCCCTCATAGGGGTACGCATCCGGCGCATCCTTCAAAAGCTCGGCCAGCTCCGGCAGCTTCTTGACCATTGCCGCGTTGTCGCAGACCAGAATGGCGGGCTTACCGCTGATATAAACCAAATATTCGCCGAACATCTTCTTGCAGCTGATTGCGTCGATCCCCTCCAGCTGCTCAAGAACAAAGTCTATGTATTCCTTGCTGGTTGCCACTCGATTCCTCCTTTCCGTTTGCGTGCCCGTTTTAGGCGGCATTTTGTTTGCGTATACCATACCGGTTTCTTCCCGCTCTGTCAAGGAACGCCCCAGCTTTTCTGTGACGTGTCAGCCATCGGTTTTGTTCCGTTTTTCCGATATTCTCTGCCGTCTGGACAAAGCGCCGGTTGTGTGCTATACTGTTTCCAGATAGAACCATCAGGAAGGAGGATCCGGTATGAAACGTTCTCACGCATGCTTGCTGCTTCTCGCGCTGCTCTGCGCCTTCTTCTTTTTGGGATGCAGCGCCGCAAAGACGGAACCGGAAGCGGACACCGACCCGGTCGTCGCGCGCTACCGGGACACGGAGATCCGGCAGAGCCTTGTAGACTACGAAAAGAAGAACCAGTCCGCCCTCTCCGGCGGGAAGGAGGTCCGCGACCGAGACGCGGTCGATCAGCTGCTCGTGAACCTCATCATGCTCGACGAGGCCGAGCGCCTCGGGCTTTCCGTGACGCAGGAGGAGGTCGACGCAGAATTTGCCGCGCAGAAGAAAAACTACGAGGAGTTCCCGGAGGTGCGCGCGTATATCGACGAATATTGCAAGTCCGCCGGGATCACGCTGGATGGCTACTACGCCGCAATTCAGGATCAGCTGCCGCGTGTGATTCTGCGGCAAAAGCTCCGGAACGAACTCGGGCGGGAATACTGCGCAGAGCATGGGCTGGAATTTACGAAGGTCAATCCGCCGGAGGATATGCAGCGCTATGTAGAAAACTATCTGGAGGGTCTTCTTGATACCCACCGCGCGGACATTACCTACTGTAAATAAGCGGACGGTTGCGCATTCCGCCAATGAACACTTCCTCCCCTTCCGTTTTCTTCTCATCACGATGAACGCCCCCTGCCAAGTAAAGCAGGAGGCGTTTTTATGCTGCTATTTTGCGCGGCGAACCTTCGCTGCGACAATGGTAAAGGCGGGGATAACAATCACCGGGATGGCCGCCCAGCCGACAATCGACGTGCCCTGCTGGAGCATCGCCTGGAAGCCGAACGCCGCGCCGACCGCCGCAATGCCAAGCAGAATCGCCGTGATGACAAAGCGTCTGAGCTGCGTGTTCCGGATAAACGAGAACAGCGAATCAAACCGGACATTGCCCGCATGTGCAAGACCAGCCGCGCTGGTCAGAACCGCAAGCGTCATCAAAATGACATACAGCCATTGCAGCCATTTCATGCCGAGACGGTTGAGAACAGCCATGACGGGCAGTGACTCCGCGCAGACGTCAAAGACATTGGTATAGCTGAACAGCGTAAAAATCAGGCAGATCATCAGAACAATCGTGATGACGTACCCTGCTCCGATCGCCTTGCGCGCTTCCTTTTTATCCTTCAGCACGTCGGAGACAGACATGACGTTAAACACAATCGTCGACTGGAAGCAGCCATACTGCATCGCGCCCAAAATCGCGTGCAGGAAGCTGGTGTCCTTGGCGTTTGCGGCGGAGTTTGCGAACGCACCGGAAACGTCGCTGTCCCCGTGCGTCAGCGCCAGAACCGTGATGAGCAGAACAACGCCGACGATCGCGTACATCATATACCCGGAGGACTTGGCCAGAAGCTTTGAGCCATAGAGGCACAGCGCCGCGGAAACCAGAATGGTGATGATCGCAGTCGTCCAGTAGCCCACGCCAAGAAAGCCCTGCAGCAGCTTTCCCTCGCCGGAGAAGGCAAGGCCGCCCGCGCACATCATCGTCATCAGAAAGCAGATATCATACAGAACCGCCACAACGCCTCCAAGCTTTTCTCCATAGCAGGCGCGCGCAAAGGGGCGATAGTTCGGCGTTCCGTGCTCCCGCGCGTATTCCAGCATGTAGTACATGACGCCTCCGGTTACCAGCATGGCGAGCAGCGGCGTAATCAGACCGATCCAGCCGTATTTGACATACCAGCGGACACTGAACGCACCGGTTGCAAAGCCGGGGCCGAAGTGGCTGCCGATCCAGACGGCGGCAACACCCAGATACGCAGGAACTGCGGATTTTTTCTTTTGCATAGGACCTCTCCCTTTTCTTTCTGAAATGATCAGCTCCAACTGATGCTATTCTGCGTCAAACGACATTCTGGCCGCGACAACGTCCTTCAAGCTCTGCGCCAGCGCGACATGCTTCGGATGCTGGAGATAGGCCGAAAGCTGCTCCGGCCGGTCGAGGCGCATCACCATCATGATATCCGCGTTGGAATCGCGCACCGTGATGCAGCGGCTGACCTTTGCGTCGTGCAGAAAATCCAGCTCCGCCTCCAGCTCGGCGTAGACCTCCCGGCAGCGCGCAAGGACTGCTTCTGCGTCCGCAGCCTGCGTCAGCTTCAGAAAATTATAATGAATCATCTGACAAAAGCACCTCCGTTTTTAAGATGCCATATAAAATAGCGCAAAGCGGTTTGGCTGTCAAGGGCTGCTTGCGCTGGTGATTTCAGGAAAAATTTCAAATTATTTTAGAATTTAACGTTTTAAAGCTTTTTGGTTTTACATCATTAAAGAATTGTGTAAAATTGCCGCAAAAAAATTTTTTGACTGCTCCTTCGCATTTGCCTTGCGTGCGCAAAAAACAGCGACGCCGGGACCTTGTCCGCGCATCGCCGCTTTTATGAATGCTTATCCTTTGTTGTTTGTCCGGAAAACAAATTCGCCGCTTTCCGCGTCCCAGAGCCAGCTCAGCACCGTCTCCTCGCCGCCTGGGCCGGCAAACACGGCGCGCAGGTCGCTGTAGCCGTCGCCGTTCTGATCATCCAGCGACACGCTGACATACGCCTCGCGCGCATCATCCATCGTTTCCGGATACTCTGCCACACCGACGACCGTCTGCGTCTCATCATCCAGATAAAGCATGATGCTGTCCGTGAACACGCAGACCAACACGTCGATTTCTTCGCCGTCTCGCGTAAGCGTCCCCGCGTCATTGACCCAGCCCCACGTGCGCCAATCCGCCCCGGCGGTATCACCAGAAGGTTCTTCCTCTTCCTCCGCCGCGTTTGCCGCGCAGCCGGTCAGCACCAGCATGAGCGCCAGCAGCAGCGCAAAACATCGTCTTGTTTTCATATGCGCCCTCTCCGTTTCCCCGCCTTCTTGTCCGATGGCAGTGTTTTTGATTGTACCAGCTTTTCACGTAAATTGCGAGTAACCGCTGGTTAACCGGACGCAAATTTCTGCGTTCCGGCCGGTTGTATTTTCGGTTCGGCTCTGTTAAAATAAGTTGGGTTTTTCAGAATTTTCGACAGAAAGGGGCGGATACGCCTTGAAAAGCGCAACGCGGGATATGACGAAGGGCAGCCCTTGGCGGCTGATCGCAGGCTTTGCGCTGCCGGTTCTTCTGAGCCAGATTTTCCAGCAGCTCTACAACACCGCGGACACGCTCATCGTCGGGCGGTTCCTCGGAGACGGGGCGCTGGCCGCCGTGAGCTCCTCCGGACCGCTGATTTTCCTGCTCGTCAGCTTTTTCGAGGGGCTCACGCTCGGCGCGGGTATCGCCATCTCGCGCTATTTTGGAGCCGGAGACGACGCAAGAGTCGAGCGCGCCATCCACACGAACATCGTCGTGAGCTTCCTGAGCGGTATCGCGCTGTCCGTCTTCGGCGTCTTGCTCACGCCGTCGATCCTTCGCTGGATGGGCACCGACCCTGAGGTTCTGCCGGAGGCCATCTCATACTTCCGCTATTACTTTGCTGGCGTGCTCGCGGTCGTTCTGTATAACGCCTGCAAAAGCATCATGAACGCGCTCGGAGACAGCAGAAGACCGCTATACTACCTTCTATTGTCATCCGCCACAAACATCGTTCTGGACATTCTGTTCATCGGCGGCTTTCGCTGGGGCGTCTGGTCCGCTGCCGTCGCAACCGTCATCTCGCAGGCCATCAGCGTCGTTCTGTGCCTGACGCAGCTGTCTAAAAAAACGACAAAATACCACCTGCATTGGGCAAAACTCCGCATCGACCGCGAAATGTTCGGGCAGATCGTCCGCTATGGCCTTCCCTCCGGCATTCAAAACTCCGTCATCGGCTTTGCAAACGTGATCGTGCAGGCAAATATCAACACCTTCGGCAAAATCGCCATCGCAGCCTGCGGCACGTACAGCAAGCTCGAGGGCTTTGCGTTTTTGCCGATCACGAGCTTTACGATGGCGCTCACGACATATACCAGCCAGAACCTCGGTGCGCGGGAATATGGCCGGGCAAAAAAGGGGGCGCGCTTCGGCATTGTCTGCGCAATGATACTGGCCGAGCTCATCGGCTTTGCGATGTACGCCTTCATGCCGTATCTTGCACGCTTTTTCAGCAGCACCCCGGAGGTCATTCGGCTGGCCACCAACCAGGCCCGAACGATTTCCCTTTTTTACTGTCTGCTCGCCTACTCGCATGCGGTTTCCTCTGTTCTTCGCGGGGCGGGCAAGTCCTTCGTGCCGATGGCGGTCATGCTCGCGATCTGGTGCGTGCTGCGCATTACGTATATTACGCTCATCATGCAATACTCCCACGAGCTGCGCGTTCTCTATTACGCCTACCCTCTCACGTGGAGCATCAGCTCCATAATTTTCTTCCTCTACTACCACCGCTCCGATTGGGTGCATGGCTTCGAATGCGCGAAAAGCTAGGCCCACGGATCGCCCCACTCTTCCGGGATATTCGTAAGGGTCGATGCCCACATCGACCCATTAGGCACTTTCGAATTCGCCGGAGATTTCCGTAAATACAGCTTGTACTGCCGGGGCGATGTAGGCATCGCCCCCTACGAACACTCCAGAAGTGCCCAAAAAGCTTGTAGGGGCGGACGCCTCTGTCCGCCCTTGGGAAGTTACGAATTCGCCGCAAATTTTCACTAAATCGGTGCATTTTGCCGGGCGGACAGGGTCATCCGCTCCTACGTAATTTCTGCAATCAGCACGTGAAAAAGGCCGTTTAATCTCCCTCGATCATGCGGTAGCCGATGCCGACCTCGGTGAAAATGTAGACCGGCTGGGCGGGGTTCTGCTCGATCTTGCGGCGGATATTCGCCATATTGACGCGCAGGATCTGATTGTCGCTTCTTGCGCTCGGGCCCCAGAGCTCCTTGATGAGATAGTCATACGTCAGCACCTTGCCCGCGTGAAGGCCCAGAAGCGCGACGAGCTTATACTCGTTCTGCGTGAGATTCGCGTCCTGGCCCGCGATAAAGACCCTGTGCTTGGCATAGTCGATGGTCAAATCGCCCGCCTTAAAAATACCGGTATTTGCCACAGCCTCGCTGCCGATGGGCGTTCTCGTGTGGCGGATGGCCGCGCGGATCCTCGCCAGCAGCTCACCGGTTCCAAACGGCTTTGTGAGATAATCGTCCGCGCCCGCGTCCAGCGCCTCGACCTTGTCCCGTTCATGCGTCCGGGCGGAGACGACCAGGATCGGCACCTTCGACCAGCGCCTGACCTTGCGCAAAATCTCCATCCCGTCCACATCCGGAAGGCCCAGATCGAGAATGATCACATCCGGACAGTGCGAAGCGATCATGCTCTCTCCCATCGCGCCCGTGCGGGCAAGCAGAACGTCATAATCGTTCGCCGTGAGCACCGCCTGCATGAAGTTGCGGATGGTCTGCTCGTCTTCAATTACCAGAATTTTCTCTCGGATTTTCATCTCTATGCTCCTCCAATGGCAGTGTAAAGCTGAACAGCGCGCCGCCGGTCTCCCGGTTTTCCGCCTGCATCGTGCCGCCGTGCGCCTGCACAATGCTCATGCAGACCGAAAGCCCGATGCCCATATTCCGCCGGCCGTCCGCCGTCAATCCCTCGTCGTGCGAGAGATAGCCCTTGAAGAGCTTCGGAAAAACCTCTCTCGCGATGCCCTGTCCGTCGTCCGCGACCTCAAATCGCGCGCGCTCGCCGTCCTTTCGCAGCTGAAGCTCCACGCGCGTGGTCGTCCCGCCGTGCTGGATGGCGTTTTCCATCAGATTGATGAGCACCTGCTCGATCAAAATCACGTCCATCGGGATCATCAGCAGCTCCTGCGGCGCGTGCACGGAAACGTCGATATCCGGATAGTGCTTTTTAATCTTCATGGCGGCGGCGCTTAAGACTTCCTCGCCCGCCTCCATCTCCTTTTTGATCTTCGTCTGCTCGCCCGTCATGCGTGTGACCGACAGAAGGTTTTCCACGACACTTACGAGCCAGTTCGATTCGTCGCGGATATTTTCCAACAGCTGCGTTCTTGTCGCTTCGTCGAGCTGGTCGCCGGAATCGAGCAGCGTGCTCACGCCGCCGACGATCGAGGTAAGCGGTGTGCGGATATCATGCGACACTGCCCTTAAAAGATTGCCGCGCATCTTCTCCTTTTCAGCCTCGGCGCGAATTTTTTCCTGCTGCTTGATCTGCGTTGTGAGCGTACTGACAACGACGGACACGATCAGCATCACAAGGAATGTCAGAGGATAGCCCGAAATCGTGAAGTTCAGCTGATAATACGGAAACGTAAAAATATAGTTGATGCCGACCACGCCCACGACGGAGGACAAAAGGCCAAAGAGATACCCGTCTGTGAAGCGGGATACCAGCACGACCGTCAGCTCAAAAATGAGCGCAACGTACACATCGCTGTCGTCGATCGTCCGCAGAAAATAGCAGAGGATCGTCGCGAACGAGAGCAACAAAGTAAAAATACCAAAATCATGCCATGTAAAGGCGAAGCGAAGCGGCGCTTTTTTTGGCCGCCGCAGTTGTGTTCTTATTTTCATCAAGCCTCTCACCTATTCTATCATACCATATTGGGCTCCGTTTCCTCCGTTAAGATTTTGTTAAATACTTTGGGGGATTCCGTTAAGAGCCCGCCGCGTTCAAAAAGAAAAGGAGCCCGCAGGCTCCTTCGCTCTTTCTGTTTAAGCCGGTTTCCCGCCGCGCAGGGCCCTCTGCATCGCCTGCTCGCGGTACTGCCTGGTATAGAGCGCGTAATATGCGCCCTTTCGCTCCATAAGCGCGCGGTGCGAACCCTGCTCGATGATTCTGCCGTCCTGCACGACCAGAATCACATCCGCCCTTCGGATGGTAGAGAGCCGGTGCGCAACAATGAAAGACGTTCTTCCCCGCATGACGGTTTCGATCGCCTGCTGCAATTTCTGCTCCGTGATGGTATCGACCGAGGACGTGGCCTCGTCGAGCACGAAAATCCTCGGATCTGCCAGAAGCGCCCGCGCAAACGACAGCAGCTGCTTTTCGCCCGTAGACAGGCTGCTGCCGCCCTCGCCGACCTGCGTGTCGTACCCATCCGGCAAGCGCGCGATGATCTCGTCAGCGCACACGGCCTTCACAGCAGCCTCAATCTCCTGCATCGTCGCGTCAGGGTTTCCGTAGCGCAGATTTTCCAGCACTGTACCCGAAAACAGATGCGGCGTTTGCAGCACATAGCCGATGTTTGCATGCAGCCACAGCTGGCTTCTTTCCCGCGCATCGCGTCCGTCAATGAGCACCTGCCCGCTCGTCGGCTCGTAGAACCGGCAGACGAGGTTCACCAGCGTCGATTTGCCTGCGCCGGTCTCGCCGACGATGGCGACTCTTGTCCCCTGCGGCACCTCCAGATTAAAATGCTCGAGCACGTTCTCTTCTCCGTCCGGATAGCGGAACGTCACGTCGCGGAACGAAATATTGCCGTAAAGCGGCTCCCAGTTTTCTCTCTTCGGTTTGAAAGCATCACCGTATTTGGCCGTCACCTCCGGCGTGTCGCGCACGTCGGACTGCGTGTTCATGAGCGCCGTAATGCGCTCAATGTTGACCTGCACGTTCACAAGGTTCGAAAATACCTGCACCAGCCACTGGATGGGCTCCATCATGCCCTGCGCGTAGTTCATGAACACAGAAAGCGTACCGATGAGCATGACGCCGCGCATCGTGAGGATACCGCCCTGCCACAGGACAATCGCCAAAGCCGCCGAGGCCGCGAACGCCGTTGTGGACATGAAAAGGCTCCTGAAATGCATCTCCCGCACGCTCTCGCGCTTCATTTCTCCCGTGAGCCCCCGGAACTCCTGCTCCATTTTTTCTTCGATCACAAGCGTCTTCGTTGTCTTCGCGCCCGTGATGCCCTCGTTAAAGCCGGAGGTGATCTTTGAGTTCTGTTCGCGCACGCGCCGGTGATGGAACACGAGCTTTTTCTGGAAATAGACGCTCGAAATCGCGAGCACCGGTACGATCGCCATCACGCACAGCGCAAGCTTCCAATTAAGAGCGAACATCATCACAATCGCCAGCGCCAGATACGCAACGTACCAGACCGCCTCCATAAGCCCCCAGGCCAGAATTGTCGCGATCTTGTCCGTGTCGGACATCACGCGCGCGTGGATATAGCCGACGCTGTTCTGATTGAAGTAGGAAAAGGACAGCGTTTGCAGATGGTTAAAGCAAACTCTCTTGAGGTCGCGCCCGATGTACATTTCCGCCTTGCACGCGGCAAAGGCCGAGATGCAGTTTGTCGCCGTCTGGACGATCATGACAAGAATATAGAGTGCGAGAAAGCCGCCGAGGCCCGCGAGCGTTTCGTTTGCAATAAAGTGGTCGATCGCGTACTGCTGAAACAGCGGAATCACCGCGTCCATCGCGCTTCCGACAAAGCCCAGCGCCACCATGTCGACCAGCACCAGCCGCCCGTAGCCCTTGAGATACGGAAAGAGCTTCGGAATGCCGAACCAGCGCGTCTTTTCGTTTTTCATGCCGGTTCCTCCTCGTTTACTGCCATCTGTACCTGATAAATGTCGCGGAACAGCCCATCCTGCTGCAAGAGTTCCTCCGGCGTTCCGAGCTGTTTGACCCTTCCGTGCTCTAAAACGAGCACCCGCTCGCAACCAAGAAGCGTCAGAATCCGGTGCGACACCAGAATCTGCGTGACCCCCTGCACCCGCTCAGACAGGTTCCTTCGGATGCTCTCGTCTGTCTCGGTATCGACCGCGGAGAGAGAATCATCAAAGACGATCACGGGCGTCTTCTGCGTCAGTGTCCTGGCAATCGCCACGCGCTGCTTCTGCCCGCCGGAAAGTGTCACGCCGCGCTCGCCGACCATCGTATCATAGCCCTTGGCAAACTGCCGGATGTCGCCGTCGACGCACGCGGTGATCGCCGCCTCGCGGACCTCCTCCGCTGTCGCGCTGGTAATGCCGATGTTCTCTTCAATCGTCCGTGAGAACAAAAACGGCTCCTGCAGCACAACGCCGACGTTTTCCCGCACCCATTTTGCGGGCATGGACGCAAGATCGACTCCGCCGACCGTAATTTTACCCTTCGTCGGTGCGTAGAGCCTGCTGAGAAGCAGTAAGAGCGTACTCTTTCCGGAGCCCGTCGCGCCCAGAATTCCGAAGCTCGAGCCCGCTGGGATCGTGAAGCTCACGTCGTGCAGAACCTCTGGGCCTGTCTCATAGGAAAACGACATGTGTTCAAACGAAATGTCCTTGTCCATGGGAGCTATCTTCGCCCCCGGCGCGTCTTCCTCTACCGGCGCGTTCAGAACCTCTGCCAGCCGGTCGACAGACACGCCCGCCTTGCTCATCTCCGAGATCATGCGCCCGAGCCTGCGGACCGGCGTAATGAGCATCGCGTTATAAAAGGCAAACGAAATAAACTCGCCCTTCGTCATATCGCCGTTTACGCAAAGGATGCTTCCGAACACCACGACCAGCATCACCTGCAAGCAGCTCGTCACATCGCCGACCGCCCAGAACTGCGAGAGCGTATAGCAGAGCTTCACCCAGAGGCTCGTATACTCCTGATTCTGCGTCTCAAAGCGTTCGCGCTCAAATTCCTCCCGCCCGAACGCGCGCACCACACGCCCGCCCGTCAGGTTCTCCTGCGCGATCGTCGATAAAACGCCCTCGGCTTCGTCGCAGTCTGTAAAGCGCTCACGGATTTTGTTGTGGAACAAAAGCGAATATAAAATGATGATTGGGAACATGACAAGTGCAATGATCGAAAGCCGCGCGTTCATTGCGACCATGCACGCAAGAGACAAAACAATCAAAACGATGATCCGGAACACGGACACGAACTGCTCCTGAAAGAACGTTTTGATGCGCTCGACGTCCGCCGTGCAGCGCTGGATAATATCGCCCGTCGCATTTTTCATGTGCCAGCTCCATGGCAGTCGCTCGATCTGATGGTAAAGTAAATCGCGGCTGGTCTTGACCATCGTCTCGCAGGCAATGGAGCTATAAAGGTTCATCGCGTACCGGAACACCGCCGACAAAAGCCCCACGCCAATGAGCACCGCGGCCAGAACCCCCATATGCGCGCGGAAATATTCCGCCCCGCCAAGCCCTTCCCACAGCGATTGCAGCGCGTCCGGCAGGCTCACAGGCTTGTCTCCGATCACCGAGTCGACCGTCAGCCGCAGAATCTGCGGAATGATCAGCTCCAGTGCCGTAAACGTCACGCCGGAGAGAATGCAGATGACAAAATACCGGACGCTTCCGCGCAGCATCCGGCGCAAAACAGCTCCATTTCCGGAACTCTTTTTCCTGTTTTTCAAATTCCGTATCTCCAATTTCTGTTCATTTTCAAATTCTTTCACACACGCCCCACGGGATTTCAAAAATTCTCCGGGATGTTCGTAGGGGGCGATGCCCACATCGCCCCAAGGGAAGTTACGAATTCGCCGAAGATTTCCGCAAAATCAGGTTTATTTGCCGGGTCGATGTGGGCATCGACCCCTACGGCTTTGTTGACATTCTCCCGCAAATCAGGAATTCTGTATCACGTCAATCGCCTCGTCAAGCCTTGCGCACTTGGCGTAGCAAAGCCCCGGAAGCTCCAGCGTCGGGTCAAACAGATCCGGCACAACGATCACTGGGAAGCCGCCGTTCGCGCCCGCGAGAAGTCCGTTTCGCGAGTCTTCAAATACAACGCATGTTTCAGGCGTTTGCTTCCCCAGCGCGCGCATGGCAAGCTGAAAAATCTCCGGGTCGGGCTTGCTCTTTGTCACCTGGTCGCCGCCGACAATCGCAGCAAAACAGTTCAGCACACCCGCGTTCTTGAGGTAGCCGATTGCAACGTTCGTAAACGTCGAGGTCGCCACGGCGCAAAGAATATGCGCCTGCTTCAGCCACGCAAGCAGCTCCCGCAATCCCGGCTTGACCGGCACGCCGTTTTCCCGAATGTAGTCGTCCATCCATGCGCGATAGCGCTGCAGGCACGCCTCGCCGCTCTCCGGGCAGCCCGGAAACAGCTGCGGAAATTTCTCGATCGCCGCCGGGCGGTTCAGGCCGATCAGCTGCTTCATGCCCTCGCGCGTAAACCGGTAGCCGACCGCTTTCCCGATATCGCCCTCAAATGCGCGCAGAAATAGCTCCTCCGTGTCGAACATCAGCCCATCCATATCAAAAATTGCGGCGTTGAACTTCATAATTTCTCTTCCTTCTTCTTTTTAAGTAGTAAGACCCGCTTGTCTTCCTTCCGCTTTTCGCGGAACACGAGCGTCCATGTGACGTTCCGTTCCTTCTTTCGCCGCAGCTGCGAGCAGACAGTGTCTTTTCCCATCGCAAACGCAACCGGACCGTCTGCCCCGCCGATCACGCCGAACGCGCAGCCGGAAAAATCGCCGTGCGAAATCGCAATTGCCTCTCCAAAGTCGCGCAGCGTCACGCTGCCATCCGGCACTTCGGGCGCAATGTCATAGGAAAGCTCAGTCGTATAGAGCGTCTCTTCAAAGTACGGAATCTTTTCGGTGTGCAGCGCCAGAGCCGTAAGCGTATACGTCCGCTGCCCGCCCGGCAGGTGGAACATAATGCTGTCCCCCGCCTGTTCGGGGCTGAATTCCTGCCCCAGCGCCTCGAACGGATTTTCCCAGAGCGTGAACGTCAGCTCGCGAATTGTCCGTTCCTTTTTCCCGTCCCACGGAAAGCACAGCCGCTGCACGTGCCAGCCGGAAAGCTCGTCCAGCCCATAGTGCGCCTGCACGCGCTTGGCTTCCCGGTCGTTCCCCTCCGGATACAGTGCATCCCAGCACAATCCGTAGCCATGACTCTGCGAGAGCGTCCGGCCGTTGACCGTGAGCCTTGCGCCGATGTCTTCATGGAAGGGATCTTCCGCCTGCGCGCGGATACGCTGTGCCTCCTCCCAGTCGCTGCCGTCGTTTTCCCGGGAGAGGTTCCACTTTTCGCGGAACGAGAACAGCTTCTCGACCGGCACGCGCTTCACGATATCCAGCACGATTCCCTCTTTGCAAATATACGCCGCCGGAACGAGCCACTCGTCCCCCGCCCAGAAAAACGTCTTTCCGATGGAACGCTCCTTGCCCGGCGTTCCGTGTACGCCCCAGAAACCGCCTTCAAACGTAACCGCCCAAGGCTCGGCCTGCGTATCAAAGTTTCCAGCCACATCGTAATACTCCTCCGAAAAGCGGAGCTTTCCATAATCAAAGCCGGTTTGTACCGTGTGGATATATTTCCAGGGCTCAGCCATCGGGCGCAGGTGGAACGTGGAGACGATCCGGTCGAGCGCCGCCATCTGCTCTTCATTTGATGGGTGCTTCTGCTCAAAATCCTCCAGCTGCGCCGCGTCCCACTGCCACGCCTGCTCAATGGCCGCCGCGTCATGCAGCGCCAGCAAAAGCCGCAGAAAATCCCGGAACGATTTGGCGACCGGATGCACGCAGTCCTCCCGCCCGTTCATCGGGCTGACGGCAAACACCGTCTCTCCGAAGCCGCGTACAAAGCAGAAGTGGATCCCATCCACGCCGCTCCGTCCAAACACCCGCGCGCCCTTCGGCGTGCAGAAATACGGCTCAAACGGCGCATCGACCCGCATCACACCCAGCGGTGAAAGATCCACATCGGTTTTCAGAAATTGGCGGTAGGTCAGCTTTTCCATGCATCCATCCCTCCCCGGCAGCCTCTCTTCCATTGTACATAAATTTTACAAAATTTCAACTGCCGCTTCCGCCGCCGGTTGACAAGGCAGCCGGAAGCTTCTATAATTTTGTTAGAGTTCTTAAACCGTTTTTCCCCGCATCGTACTCTGAAAAAACGTGGTGCGGCAGGCCACAGGAGGCATACGCCATGAAATATATCCCGATGCAAACCGGCATGTGGGCGGTGTTCGCCGCTTCGTTCCGGAAAAACCTGACCGCCATTTTCGGTCTGGACGGCAAAACCGCGCGTACGGTAACTGCGAACGCAAAGCAAACGTATGCGCAGATTTTAAAGGAGCTTCCGGACTTTGAGAAGGGCGACCGGTTCCTCATGAATATTGTCAGCTGCGCGATGCTGGCCGCGTTCGTTCTGAGCATGCCAGAGCGCCCGAATGTAACGCGCCTGACCTCATATTACGAGCAGTCCATGATGACCCCCGCCATGCGGTTTTACTGCCGCAAGAGCGGAAGCAGGCGCTTTTCTCCCGAGAGCCTTTCAGCCATGGAAAAAACTGCGCAGTTTCGCGCCGCGGACCGGAACCCGTATTCCTGGAACATGGACTATCTTCCGTATGCCGACGGCTCCGGCTTTGAAGCGCGCTTCACGGCCTGCGGCATCTGTCAGCTGATGAAAAAGCTTGGGCTCTACGATCTCACACCCGCTCTGTGCCACCTCGACTACCCGATGACCGAGACCGGCGGCACAACGAAATTTGTCCGGGACTACACGCTTGCCTCCGGCGGCCCCTACTGCGACTGCGGCTACCGCAAGGTCTGACCGCGCGCCTGCAGCTGCGAATACCGTCATCTGCAGCACCGCAAAAATGACTGTCATCACCGCCAGAACCGCCACCGCAATACCGCAGCTCGTCATCATGGCTTTCGGAACCCAAGTCCCATAGTTTGTAGCTTCGTTTCCAAAAATTCTTTTCGAATTTATATGATATGACGAATGCAGGTGCGACGACACACGAACCTGCTAACGGCGCTCTTGGGTCAACTGCCCATAAAACAGGTTTTAAGAAACAAATACTATAGCAGCTGCCGGACAAAGGTTGTTGACAAAAGGGTATGTGCCTTAACGGTACATACCCTTTTGAGACTGTCAAAAAAGCTGACGCTTTCTTGACAGAAGGGTCTGCGCCTCGACTGCGCGCATAATTTGTGCGCCTTTGGCGCACAAATTCCACACTTGCGAGGCGATATGTATTTTTCCGGTCGGCAAAGCCGCCGGATAAAATGGATTTCCATTTTATTTCGCCCTGCGGGGCGAAACTCTACGAGGTTTTTTGACACGCTGAAAAGGGTATGTGCCTTAACGGTACATGCCCTTTTGCTTGAAAGGTTGTTTGAACATTCCCTTCAAATTGCTCTCAAGGCAAAGTCCTCGGCTATGCTTCTGCCGACAGCTCGCGGACGGCGCGGATGGCCGTGTCGACTTCTTCCTCCGTGTTGAAATACGAAAAGCTGAAGCGCACCGCGCCCTGCTGTTTGGTGCCGAGTGCCTCGTGCATCCGGGGCGCGCAGTGTGCGCCGGGTCTGGTCGCGATACCGTAGTCCGTGAACAACGCGTCTGAAACTTCGGACGAATCGTAGTCGCGGATGTTCAGCGCAACAATGGCAGCGTGCTCGTCCTGCGAAAAGTCTCCGTAGACCATTACGCCCGGAATGTCCCGCACGGCTTCATAAAACCGACGCATCAAAAGCCGTTCCCGCGCATAAATTTTCTCCACGCTCTTTGCCAGAAGAAAGTCCAGCGCCGCGTCAAGCCCCGCTAAGCCGTGGCTGTTCAGCGTACCTGCCTCCAGGCGCGTGGGATACGCCTGCGGCTGGTCCTTGTCGTAGGAGTGCACGCCCGTTCCGCCGCGAAGAAGGGGCCTTATCTCCACGCCCGGACGGAGGCAGAGTCCGCCCGTTCCCTGCGGTCCCATGAGCCCTTTATGCCCAGTGAAGCAGAGGACGTCGATGCCCATTTTCTGCATGTCGATTGGGATTACCCCGGCACTCTGAGATGCGTCGACGATCAGAAGCGCTCCGTGCGCGTGCGCAATTTCGGAGATGCGGGCAATATCGAGAACGTTTCCGGTCAGATTGGACGCATGCGTGCAGACGATGGCTTTCGTGTTCTCCCGGAACAGCGCTTCAAAATCCTCGTACCGGACATTTCCCAGCCGGTCTGCCGGGACGAAATCGACGAAAACGCCGCGCGTTTGCAGATCATAGAGCGGTCTGAGAACAGAGTTATGCTCCAGATCGGTGGAAATCACATGGTTGCCCGGCGAAAGAAGTCCGTAGATTGCGATGTTGAGCGCCTCTGTGGAGTTCATCGTGAAGACAACGTGGTCTTCGCGCGGGCAGGAAAAGAGCTGCGCGAGCTTCTGCCTCGTTTCAAATACCGTGCGCGAGGCAGCGAGCGACACACAGTGCGCGCCCCGGGCAGCGTTTCCGGCGGTCAAAATCGCCTGCTTGACGGCTTCGGCGACCTCCGGCGGTTTATGGAGCGTCGTAGCCGCGTTATCCAGATAGATCATACAAACCCTCCCGCGAAGATCGCCGCGCATGTCGAGCCGATGTTGATTCCGATTGCATAGCCATTCATCCGAACATCTCCACGACCGTGCAGGCCGCATACGAGAGCCCTGCCTTGGAAAGCGCGTCCAAAAGCACCTGCTTCTGATCGGGTTCTGCCTTCCACGCAAGCCCGCATCCGGCGCTTATTTGCGCGGGAATCGGAATCATGCGCCCCGGAAGGTTGTTTTCCTGAAACAGCTTTTCTGCGGCAATTGCCTGCGCGGTAGAATCGAAGGCGATCACGAGCGCCGGACATTTTTGCCGCATCACGGGCGTAAAATCAGGTCGGCCTGCATCTGCTTTTCGGCGATCACGTACATGTTCGTGACCTCGCCGACCTGGAGCTTATCGCTGAGGCCATAGTAGTTGAGGCATGTGCCGCAGGTGAGAATTTCCACGCCCAATTTAGACAGCGTCCGCAGATCATCCAGAGACGCCGAGCCCTCGCACGTGACGCTTGCGCCGCCGTTATAGAACAGAATCGTGGACGGCAGCTTTTCCTGCTGCGTGAGGGCAAACAGGAAGCCCTTGAGCAGAATTTTGCCGAGCTCGTCGTTGCCTTCTCCCATATGGTCGGCGGAAATGACGACGACTACTTTTTTCTGCGCCGTGGGAATCGTGCAGAGCGTTTCTTCGTCTCCGGTTTCCTCGACCGCTTCGCCTGCGGTGATCGTAACGCAGTATTCCTTCTCCGAGCGCTTTTCCGTCTCGATCGTGCAGTGCTTGTTGTCAGCCAGCCGCGTCAGGTTCTGTACAGCAATTTCATTGTCGACCAGAACCTCGACCGTTCCCGCGCCGTTCAGCTCCTTCAGCGCATGCATCGTCTTGATCACGGGCAGCGGGCAAGCGTCGCCCAAAGCATTGACCAGAATCATGATAATACCTCCAGCAATCTATTTTTCAAAAAGTTTCTTTTATTTTAATACGTTTTTGCGGTTTTTTCAATTCCAATTCGGATAGTACTACTCCAGCGTTTCCAGGAGCGCGGCAATTCGCAGGTCGAGCTGGAAGGCCTGCAGGGAAAGATCCATCACACTGTCGGCGCGGAACTGCCGGATGCGGTCCTGCAACCGGTGCAGATGCTTGATGCCCGGGGTACACGGATGCCGACTGCGCAGAAGGGTCCGCTTTTCCGCCGCAGCTCCTGCCGCCACATTTTTTTGCATATGGATGCTCCGCGCTCATGCCGCAGAGGCTGACAGAAATCAGTCTGGCCGCGTCCAGAATTTCCAGCGGCGTGAAGGCTCAGAAATAGCCCGCTGCTCTGCGGCCTTCCTCCTTCGTGGCCTTGACCTTCAAAAAAACCGCCTTGCGCGCAGTGTCATCGGCTGCAGATTTGCTGCAATATCCCCCCGTCAAGTGCTGTGAATATGCACAAAATCATACGAAGTCCGAATTGCAGGTTGTACAAAAATGAAAACAGAGCCGTACTTTTTGAAGTTTCCTGTAGATTTCTGCAGAAAACAGATATATTCTAAAGGAAGCCTGTAGGTTCCGGTCAAGCAGGTCAGCTGCCTTTTAAGCAACTGCCGGTCGGAACGAGACGGGGCAAGCAATAAAATACACCCGGATGAACCGATCAGGAGAGCGCACGGAATCGTGCCACCGAAGGGGCTCGCGCAAAGAACTCTCAGGTAACCGAACTGATCGCGGACGGAACTCTGGAAAGCCGCATTGCGGCACCGACGAAGCAATCCCACACGGGAGAATCTTTCAGGTCAGGAAACAGAGCGCGCCATGCTTTGGCGCGCTCTGTTTTTATCAAATACGCATATGCTTATTTGATAAAGGAGGATGCACCTCGACTGCGCGCATCACAACACAAGCGTCCTGAGACGAGAAAGGAAATGAACGATGGAACATTTTGATGTGATTGTATTGGGCGGCGGCCCGGGCGGCTATCTGGCGGCGGAACGCGCGGCGCAGGTCGGTTTTGCAACGGCGCTGATCGAGCAAAAGGAGCTCGGCGGAACGTGCCTGAATGAAGGCTGCGTGCCGACCAAGAGTCTTCTTTTCTGCGCGAAGCAGTACGCCCACGCGCTGCACGGCACAGATTTCGGAACGACGGTAGAAGGTGCTTTTTATTCCCATGAGGCCGCGCTCAAGCGGAAGGATCAGGTCGTCAAGCGTCTCGTTCGCGGCGTTGCGGCCTCGATGAAGGCAAACGGCGTGTGCGTATTTCAGGCCGTGGGCACGCTTCGGGGCAAGGCCGATACAGGGGAATTTCTTGTTGCAGCGGGAGACAAGAGCCTCACGGCGAGCCGGATCATTCTCGCGACGGGCTCCAACGCAGTCGTGCCGCCCATTCCCGGCGTGCGCGAAGGATTAGAGGCCGACTTTGTGCTGACGAACCGCGAAATTCTGGCGCTGCATGACGCGCCGAAGACGCTCTGCTGTATCGGAGGCGGCGTCATTGGTCTCGAGATGGCGTGCTACTTTGCTTCCATCGGCACGAAGGTCATCGTGGTCGAGATGATGCCCAAAATCGCGGGCGCAACCGACCCGGAGATCTGCGCGCTTCTGATGAAGACGTATCAGAAAAACGGCATGGAGTTCCATCTGAATGCTCGCGTCCAGAGCGTCACGGAGCGGTCGGTCATTTACGAGGACGCAGACGGCGTGCATGAAATCTCCTGCGACAAGGTGCTTTTGTCCGCCGGACGGCGCGCAAATACGGCAGGGTGCGGGCTTGAGACGCTTGGCATCCGCACGGAGCGCGGCGCCATCTGCACGGACGAGCACATGATGACGAACGTGCCCAATGTCTATGCAGTCGGCGACTGCAACGGCAAGCTCATGCTGGCGCACACGGCCTATCGCGAGGCGGAGGTCGCCGTGGGCTGCCTGCGCGGCATTCCGGACAAGATGGACTATACCTGCGTGCCATCTGTCATCTACACCACGCCGGAGGTTGCAAGCGTCGGCCTGAGCGAGGAAGATGCCAAAAAGAGCGGGCATGAGATTAAGGCCGTCAAGGTTCCGATGCTCTTTTCCGGGCGCTATGTCGCGGAGAACATACGCGGCGAGGGCTTCTGCAAGCTGGTCTACGATGTGACGGCCGACCGCCTGCTCGGCGTACAGATGGTCGGAAGCTACGCGTCCGAGATCATCTACGGCGCGGGTATGATGGTGCAGCTGGCGCTGCCGCTCGAGCAGCTCAAGAAGATCGTCTTCCCGCACCCGTCGGTCTGCGAGGTGCTACGGGAAGGACTCTTTATGCTATAACCCCATAAACCGGCGGACACTCCCTATCCGCCGGTTTTGCATATAGAAAGCTGGCCGGGACGAGTACAAGATGGTGCAATATTCCGATGCAAAAACAGGCTTGCCGTGACTTCGCAAAAAAGCAAGGCTGGGTGGTTATCAAGGAATTTTCGGAAAAAGGCATTTCCGGCTACAAGGTATCCGCCAAAGACCGCGACGCCATTCAGGGAATTCAGCATGATGCTGCGCTTGGCAAATTCGATATTCTGCTTGTGTTCATGTTTGACCGGCTCGGACGACGGGATGATGAAACACCATTCATTGTAGAATGGTTCGTCAAGAACGGCGTGGAGGTCTGGAGCGCGATGGAGAGGCAGCAGCGGTTCGACAATCACGTTGACAAGCTGCTTAACTATATCCGCTACTGGCAGGCCTCCGGCGAGAGCCTGAAAACCTCGATCCGCACGAAAACCCGCTTGGGGCAGCTCACAGAGGAGGGGCATTACACCGGCGGAACAGTTCCGTATGGCTATCGCGCGGTAGATAAAGGCCGCGTCAATAAGCGCAACCGCACAGTGCTGGACTTGCAGATCGACGAAGATGAGGCGGAGGTGATTCGTCTGATCTTCCACAAATATGTCGATGAGGGATATGGCGCACAGCGCCTTTCTCACTATCTGCATGAACAGGGCATCAAAAGCCACGACGGAAAAGGCTTTCCGAACACAACCGTCAACCGGATCATCAAGAACATTGCCTATACCGGTATCATCAAAAACGGCGAGTCACAGTCCGGCTATATTGACGAGCTGCGCATCATCGATGTTTCCACCTTTTCCAAGGCACAGGAGATCATGCGCCAGCGGACGCTCCCGCATGGCAACGTGCCGCTGAACTGCAAGGGAAAATCCCTCTTGGTCGGGAATATTTTTTGCGCGCATTGCGGAAACCGGCTGACCCTGACGACCAGCGGCAGGCGCGTGTATCGCGCAGATGGCACAGTGAAATACGAACCGCGGATGCGATACCAGTGCCATTACAACGTCCGACATCCCGGCGAATGCGACGGACAATCCGGCTATGGCGTCACAAAGCTCGACGGTATTGTGGAGAAAGTGATCCGCATGAAGTTTGCAGAGATCGCTGCCGCGCCGGAATCCGAGATTCTGAATCACCAGCATAAAAAAGAAATCGAGCTTGCAAGAATCAAGCTCGATCAGGCCAATGCGCATCTGGCAGAGAAGCAGAAAGACCTCTCCGATTATAAGGCGGAAACGCTGAAAGTCATTCGCGGTCAGAGCAATCTCAGCGTGGAGCTTCTGAACGCACTGGTGAAAGAAACAGAAACGATGATTGCCCTGGCGCAGACCCGCATAGACGCGGCACAGACAGAATATGAGTCGCTACTGGCTTCGGCGGAGAATCTGCGGCAGGAATACGACCGACTGCTCACATGGGCAGATCTGTTCGACACCTGCTCCTTTGAGGCAAAGAAAATGATCGTTGCGCAATTCGTCAAAGCCGTTCGCGTCAGCCGCGACTACAATATTGAGATTGACTTCAACGTGTCTTTTGAGGAATTTCAGAACTTTTCCGTCAAAAATGGGGAGCCAGTCATTTTGCAACCGCTGCGTTCGCATACCGCATAAAAAAGTTCGGGATAATCCGAATTTTATCGGATTATCCCGTATTTGGTGGAGCTGAGGGGAATCGAACCCCTGTCCGAAAACAACTTGACAGGACTTTCTTCGGGCGCAGTTTGTTATTTGCATTCCCTTACCGAAGCGGGAACAAACACCCTCATCGGTTTGGTAGAGTCATCATGCATGGGCGAGTCAACTCTTTCCCGCCGCACGGTCACCACTCAGATCACACCCTAGCCCGGCTCGTGGTCCTTCCGGGGAGGATGGGCGCCTAATTAGGCAGCCAGAGCAACAGTATTGTTGTCAGTTAATTTAAAAAAATTGCCCGGTTTAAGGAGGTCAGACACCTCCGCCCGCTTATCCTGCCTCACTGCCCCCGTCGAAACCAGTGCAGCCCCATAGGATTGGTTATGGGTTTTGTGCGTGGCTTCGCCACGCACAAAACCATAATCGGTTCGGTATGAAAATAACTGACAAATACGAAACGATTGGTTCGGCGTAAAATGACTGACAATACTATAAATCAGAATCTGCCATACGGGTCACGGAGCTTGTCGGGTTCGGGATATTCCTCGCCCTTCGTGTCGACACGGATCGTTGCGATTTTCTGCTCGGTCATTGGGCGGTCGTTGCCGTCGGTTTTCACGGCCGCAATCTTGTCGACCACATCCATCCCCTCGAGTACCTTGCCGAACGCCGCGTACTGGCCGTCCAGGAACTCGCCGTCTTCGTGCATGATGAAGAACTGGCTACCGGCGGAGTTGGGCGACTGCGCGCGCGCCATCGACAGAACGCCGCGCTTGTGGCTCAGATTATTCTTCACGCCGTTGAGCTTGAACTCGCCCTTGATGCAGTAGCCCGGGCCGCCCATGCCGGTTCCCTGCGGGCAGCCGCCCTGGATCATGAAGCCGGAGATGACGCGGTGAAAAATCAGGCCGTCGTAGAAGCCCTTGTTGGCAAGGCTGATGAAGTTGCGCACCGACTGCGGCGCTTTTTCGGGATACAGCTCGGCGACGATCTTGCCGCCGTCTTCCATGGTGAGCGTCATAATGGGATTTTCCATGCTTATCTTCCTTTCATGGCGCGGTCGATCTGGCGCTTTGCGTCCTTCTTTGCCGCGTCGTCGCGTTTATCGTAGAGCTTTTTGCCCTTGGCCAGCGCAATTTCAACCTTTACAAGTGAGCCCTTGAAGTAGACCGAAATCGGAACGAGCGCATAGCCGTCCTGCTTGACCTTGCCGAACAGGCGCGCGATCTCCCGCTTGTGCATCAGAAGCCGCCGCGGGCGCAGGGGGTCTTTGTTGAAAATATTACCCTGCTCGTAGGGTGCAATGTGCATTTGGCGGATGAAAAGCTCACCATCCTTGATCTGGCACCACGCCTCCTTGAGGCTGAGGTTTCCCAGACGGATGGACTTGACCTCGGTGCCGGAAAGCTCAATGCCGGTTTCAAATTTTTCCTCGATGAAATATTCGTGGTACGCCTTCTGGTTCTTCGCCACGATTTTGACGCCGGTTGCAGCCACACTGGCACCTCCTTCCATCCCTTGTTTTCTTATTATATCACGTCTGTCAAGTCATCACACGCCGCATCCGGAACATTCCGCCAATTTCACAAAAGGGCTTGCAGGTTCCCGCGCCGCATGCTATAATAAAACAAATGTTTTAGAAAGGAGACGAACGCCGTGGCCAATCGAAATCTTCCCGTGCAGGTGCTTTCCAGCTGCAATACAGACGGCCAGCTCCAGCCGCTGCGCTTCCGCTTTGAAGACAGCGAGCACCAGCTCCACACCGTCCACATCACGGAGATCATCGACAGCCGCTTTGTCGAATATGTCGGCATTGAGACGTTCGTCTTTCTGTGCAAGGCGCTGTTAGAGGGCGCAGAAAAGCTCTACGAGCTGCGCTACACCGTCCGGACCCACCGCTGGACGCTCTTTCGGGAGGTCTACTGATGGCAGAGCCCGTCTGGTTCCACATTGATGTGAACAGTGCGTTTTTGTCCTGGACCGCTGCATACCGAACGCTCGTCGAGGGAAGAAGTCCTGATCTGCGGGATATTCCGGCGGTCATTGCAAACGACAAAAACCTCCGCACGAGCATTGTGCTCGCCAAAAGCACGCCCGCGAAAAAATACGGTGTAAAAACAGGGGAGCCCCTTGGCATGGCGCGCGACAAGTGCCCGAATCTTGTCGTGGCAGAGCCCGATTACGCGCTGTATGTCGCCTCCTCGCGGCGGCTGATGGCGCTTTTGCGGGAGGTTTCGCCCGTGGTCGAGCAGTATTCGATCGACGAAGCGTGGGTCGATATGACAGGCATGGCCGGACTCTATGGCCCGCCGGTTCTGGCCGCGCAGCATCTGAAGGACCGGATTTCAAGGACACTCGGCTTCACGGTCAACATCGGCGTTTCGTGCAACAAGCTGCTGGCCAAGATGGCGGGCGAGCTCGAAAAGCCGGACAAGGTCATCACGCTCTTTCCGCAGGAGCTTTCAAGGAAGCTCTGGCCGCTGCCGGTCGGAGAGCTTTTCATGGTCGGGCGCGCGACAACGCCGAAGCTTCAAGCGATGGGTATCCGCACGATCGGAGACCTTGCCAAGGCGGATCCCGCGTTTCTGATCCGAAAGCTCGGAAAGCAGGGAGGCGTGCTCTGGCAGTTTGCAAACGGTAAGGACGCGGGCGTCGTCTCGAGCACCCCCGCGCCCAACAAGGGCTACAGCAACGCCGTGACCACGCCGCGCGATGTGACGGATTTTTCCTACGCCGATCAGGTGCTGCTGTCTCTGTGCGAGACGGTCGGTACGCGCTTGCGCCGAGACGAACAGGCGGGCTCGTGCCTGACCATCCATCTGCGCACGAGCGCGTTTGAAAACTGGTCGCACCAGCGGCAGCTTCCGAACGCGACTAACGTGACGCAGGAGCTCTATGCCGGGGCGCGGGAGCTTCTGCGCGCCGCATGGGACGGGAAAACACCGCTTCGGCAGATCGGCATCCAGATCACACGTCTTTCCGATACCAGCGTCCGGCAGGCGAGCCTTTTTGACGCGGCAGACAATGAAAAGCTCTCGAAGCTTGATAAGACTGTCGATGCGCTGCGCGAAAAATACGGCGAGCAGGCGCTTTTCCGCGCGGCCTTTTTATCGGGCGATACCCCGAATATGGCAGGCGGACTCAGCAAGCACCGCAGGACCGGCATCACCAAGCCTGTCGACGAGCCCGAGCAGTACGTGCTCGCGCACTTAAAAGAAGGAAAGATCAAGCTTTAAGACGTTTTTCTTTCGAGGAACGTCTGTAGGGGCGGATGCGGCTTCTGCCCGCGAAAAAAGTCCGTTTTTTACAAAGAACTATGGCAAATTCGCAACTTCCCTTGGGCAGGCAGAGACGTACGCACCTACGAACCACGTTGCGGCACATGGCCGTTACTTCGCGATATTCCAGAGAATCGTTGCAAGCAATTTCGTGATTTTCTCCATGTCCTCAACCGGGACATATTCGAACCGGCCGTGGAAGTTTTCACCGCCCGCGCAGAGATTCGGGCAGGGAAGCCCTTCGAACGAGAGCCGCGCGCCGTCCGTTCCGCCGCGAATTGGCTGCACCTTCGGGGCAATACCGAGCTCCAGCATGGCGCTTTTTGCCTGTTCGACGAGGAACATGCAGGGCTCGATCTTTTCCTTCATGTTATAGTAGCTGTCGCGAATCGTAAGCTTCACCGTGCCGCCTCCGTACCGGCGATCCATTTCCTTCGCCGCCTTTTCGAAAACAGCCTTGCGCGCTTCAAATTTCTCCCGGTCGTGGTCGCGGATGATATAGGAGAGCTTCGCGTGCTCCACCGAGCCCTCCATATCGGTCAGATGGAAAAAGCCCTCGTAGCCGTCTGTAAAATACGGCGTTTCCAATGCGGGAAGCAACGAGGCAAATTCCATTGCAACTAAACTCGCGTTTACCATCTTGCCGCAGGCCGAGCCCGGATGGATGGAAAGGCCCTTGATCTCGACGAGTGCAGAGGCTGCGTTGAAATTCTCGTACTCGAGCTCGCCGATTGCGCCGCCGTCGACAGTGTAGGCGTACTCCGCGCCGAAGCCCGCCACGTCAAAATGGTCTGCGCCCTCGCCGATCTCCTCGTCGGGGGTAAAGGCGATTTTCACCGTGCCGTGCGGAAGATTGGAGGCCAGAAGCAGCTCCGCCGCCGAGAGAATTTCCGCCACGCCCGCCTTGTCGTCCGCTCCGAGAAGCGTGGTGCCATCGGTCACGATCAGGCGCTTTCCTGTATGGTTCAAAAGGGATTCATACTCGCGCGGGGAAAGAACGATCCCTTGCTCCTCGTTCAGGACGATATCGCCGCCCTCGTAGGTTTCCGTGATTCTCGCGCGAATCGGGCCGCCCGGCGCGTCCGGCGAGGTGTCCATGTGGGCGATCAGGCCGTAGACCGGAAGGTTTTTTTCACAGTTGGCGGGAATTGTGCCGTAGACGTAGCCAAATGCATCCATGCGCGCGTCCTGGATGCCGAGCTCCTGCATCTGGCGCACAAGCTCCGCGCCGAGCACCTTCTGATTGGGTGTCGACGGATACTGACCACTTTCCTCGCTGGAGGTCGTGTCAAAACTCACGAGCTTCAAAAATCGTTCAATGACTGTCATAAAAACGCTCCTTTTTGTTTTACTTCTGCTCCTATCTTACTATCCGGTTTTGCAAAAAGCAAGGAAAACCCGGTACGGCCTGTAAAGCTGTACCGGGTTTGCTCGTCTGAACTTACGATTCCTTTGGCTTTTCAAATTCTGCCGCGACCTGCTCGAGCAGTTCACGGATGGGAAGATGCTGGGGACAGACCTCTTCGCACGCGCCGCACTTGACGCAGTCAGAGGCTTTGCCGCCGTGGAGCGCATGGACATTGTAATAGAACGCTGCGTTCCAGCCCGGGGTAACCTTCTTTGCGTTCAGCGTCGCAAAGTAATCCGGGATCGGGATCTGCTGCGGACATCCGTCCGTGCAGTACCGGCAGGCTGTACAGGGGATCAGGTGCATGCTGTGAAAAATTTCCTGTACCTTTGCGATAGCAGTCAACTCCGTATCGTTCAGAGGCTTGAAATCCTGCATGTAGCTGATGTTATCCTGCATCTGCTCGAGCGTGCTCATGCCGGAGAGCACCATCAGAATCCCGGGAAGACTGGCCGCGAACCGAATGGCGTAGCTTGCAACGCTGCCGCCGTGGAGGTCTTCCAAGACCTTCTTTGCCGCCTCCGGGAGATTGACAAGGTTTCCGCCCTTGACAGGCTCCATGACGATGACGGGCTTGCCGTGCTTGCGGCAGACCTCGTAGCACTTGCGGCTCTGGACGGCAGGGTCGTCAAAGTCGGCGTAGTTGAGCTGAATCTGCACGACCTCGATCTGCGGGTACTCGGTCAAAATTTTCTCGAGCACCTCCGCCCGGTCGTGGAACGAAATGCCGAAGTGGCGGATCTTGCCCTCTTTTTTGAGCTCCAGCACCGTCTCATATGCGCGGCGCTCCTTGAAATACTTGAAAATTTCGGCATTCTGCGCGTGCATCAGATAGAAGTCGAAGTAGTCTACGCCGCAGATTTCCAGCTGGCTTTCAAAAAATGGCCGGATGTCCTCCTGCTTTTTAAAATACGCCATCGTCAGCTTGTCTGTCAGAACATAGGCCTCGCGCGGATAGCGGCTCGACAGGCAGGACTTGATGCATTCTTCGCTTTTGCCCTGCAAATAGCCGTGCGCAGTATCAAAATAGTTAAAGCCCGCGTCCAGAAACGTATCTACCATTTTACGGGTCTGCTCCAGATCGACCTCTTCTCCCTGCATGGGAAGGCGCATGTAACCGAAGCCAAAGTTCCGTTTGATTTTCTCCATAGTATACTCCTTTCGCGTAAACCCGAATCTGTTTTTATCTTGCGAGATAGCCTTCGCAGACGCGCTGCGCGTCAAGGGCTGTTTTCTCTTCGTCGATGGTTGCCAGATGCCCGCCCTTGACGGTGATTTTTCCGTTTACGACCGTATAGTCGACCGCGCCGCGCACGCCGACGGTAGCCAGCACCGACTTGGGATCAAAGCACGCGCCGACAAGCTCGAGCCTGCGGCTGTCGATCAAAAACAGGTCGCAGCATTTGCCGGGTGCAAGCACGCCGATGTCGCTTCGCCCCAGAAGCCGGGCGCTGCCGCGGGTCGCCATTTTCAGAATGTCATAGCCCGAGGGCGCTTCGCGGCTGGAGTTAAGGCGGTGCAGCAAGAACGCTGTGCGGAGCTCTTCCATGAGGCTCGAGCCGTCGTTGGACGCAGAGCCGTCCACACCGAGGCCAACCGGCACGCCGAGCTCAAGCATCTCCGGGACGCGCGCAATGCCGGACGAGAGCTTCATGTTGGAGATCGGGCAGTGGCACACGCCGGTTCCAGTATCCGCCAGGAGCTTTAATTCTTCAGCATGAAAGTGGATCCCGTGCGCGTACCACACGTCCGGACCCACCCAGCCGAGCGTCTGCATGAACGCCAGCGGCCGCATGCCCTCGCGATCCAACATATAGGTTTCCTCGTCCTTGGTCTCGCAAAGATGCGTATGCAGCCGCACGTGGTACTGCCGGGCAAGAATCGCGCTCTGCCGGAGAAGCTCTGCTGAGACTGAGAACGGCGAGCACGGCGCCAGCGCCACCTGCCGCATGGAGCCGAACGACGCGTCGTGGTACGTTTCAATGAGCCGCGCGGAGTCTTTCATAATTTCGTCCACCGTCTGCACCACAGAATCGGGCGGCAGGCCGCCATCTTTGACGGACAGGTCCATCGAGCCGCGCGAGCAGTGCATGCGGATTCCGAGCTCCGACGCGGCAGCAAACTGCGTGCCGATGAGGTCCCCCGCACCCGCCGGGAACACATAGTGATGGTCGAAGCAGGTCGTGCAGCCGTGCTTCATGAGTTCTCCCATGCCCGTCAGGCTCGACAGGCGGATGACATTTTCATCTAAGTTTTTCCAAATCTCATAGAGCGTCTTCAGCCAGTCAAACAGCTCCATGTTCTGCACCTGCGGCAGATTGCGGGAAAACTGCTGATAGAGATGGTGGTGCGTATTGATAAGGCCCGGATAGCAGAGCATGTGGCTTGCGTCAATGGTTTCATCGGCAGCTTTGTCGAGATTTTGTCCGATGGCGCGGATGACGCCGTTTTCTGCGTAGAGGTCGACGTTTTCATACACGCGGTCTTCCTCGTCGCACGAGACGAGGCTTGCGATATTCTGAATGAGAAGTGTTTTCATGGCTGCGCCCCCTGTCGATCGAATATACACATTTATTATACCGGATGCGGCAGGAAATGCAAGCACACAAAAATTGCGGCGTCCAATGGATGCTGGAGCTCCAAAATGTACGCCAGCACGGGACACTTTTTTACTCTGAAGCAGAAAAGCACTTTACTTTTATGGTTTAGTATGCTAAAATAGAGGAACGAATAGATATGAAAAGGGGTCCTGCGACTTGAATAACCGAAACAAGCAGTCCGATCCGGGGAGCGAGCTGTACAAAGCCATTTTGAAGCTGACGAGCGTGGAGGAGTGCTATGACTTTTTTGCCGATCTTTGCACCGTCCCCGAGCTCAAGGCCATGGAGCAGCGCTTTGAGGTGGCAAAGCTTTTAAACGACGGATTGATCTATAACGATATTCTGGAAAAGACCGGCGCGTCGAGCGCAACCATCAGCCGCGTCAACCGCAGCCTCAACTATGGTACCGGCGCTTACCGCGAGATTTTTGCGCGTC
Source organism: uncultured Clostridia bacterium (assembly GCA_937967235.1). Lineage (GTDB taxonomy): Bacteria > Bacillota > Clostridia > Oscillospirales > Oscillospiraceae > CAG-170. The sequence goes on along the minus strand of CALCJW010000029.1, from coordinate 5,303 downwards.
TGAAGGATGAGGATGCGGAGGAAACGCCGTGAGCTGCTACGAGGCGCTGGCCGCATCCTACGACGGGCTCACGCGCGACATTCCGTACGAGAAATACCTGCGCTTTTTTAAGACGCTTCTGCGCCGCCATGGGGTAACGGCCACGACCGTTCTCGATCTGGCCTGCGGCACGGGCTCGCTTTCCGTGCTGCTGGCAAAGCATGGCTACGAGGTGCTTGGCGTCGACCGGTCGGAGGAGATGCTGACCGTGGCGGCGGAAAAGGCGATGGAGCTGGAGGAAAACCAGCCCTTTTTTGTTGCGCAGCCGATGCAGCGGCTCAAAATTCCCGAGCCGGTAGATGCGTGCGTCTGCGCGCTTGACAGCATCAACTACGTGACAAAGCCGCAGGATGTCCAAAAAGCGTTCCGGCGCGTCTATGAAAGCCTCCGCCCGGGCGGGCTTTTTGTGTTCGATATCAACACGCCCTACAAGTTGGAAAGCCTTGACGGACAGGTGTTTCTCGATGAAACGGAGGACAGCTACTGCGTCTGGCGCGCGGTGTATGATAAGCGTCACAGCCTCTGCCGGTATGGAATGGATTTGTTCCAGCAGGCGAATGACGGCTTGTGGGAGCGTTCGTTTGAAGAGCACGTAGAGCGTGCCTACACGCCGGCGGAGCTTTCTCAGTGGCTCACGGACGCCGGCTTTGCGCAGGTCGAGCGGTTCGCAAATCTCCGGCTGGAAGCGCCGGAAGTGGACGAGCTGCGCATCTTTTTTGCGGCGAAGAAAGGATAGAACTATGCAAGATCAGATCACCCGCGCGATGACAAAGGACGGCCTTGTGAACGCCGTTGCGATCACCTCTGCCGGTATCGTCGAGCGCGCGCGGCAGATTCATAAGCTGCTTCCCACGGCAACGGCAGCGCTCGGAAGGCTTTTGAGCGCGGCTTCCATGATGGGCAATATGCAGAAAACGGAAGACGGCTCGATCACCCTGCAGATAAAGGGCGGCGGCCCCTTGGGAACGCTTCTGGCCGTCTCCGACGCGGAAGGCAACGTGCGCGGCTATGTCGATAACCCGCAGATCAGCCTTCTTGAAAAGTACCGGGGAAAGCTCGATGTGGGCGCAGCCGTTGGCAATGACGGCATGCTCACCGTCATCCGGGACCTTCGGATGAAAGAGCCGTATGTAGGAAGCGTCGAGCTCGTTTCGGGCGAGATCGCCGAGGATATCACGCAGTATTTTGTCCAGAGCGAGCAGATCCCGACGGCCTGCGCGCTGGGTGTTCTCATCGATACCGACCAGAGCGTGCGCGCCGCGGGCGGCTATCTCATCCAGCTCATGCCCGGCGCGACCGACGACATGATCGACAAAATCGAGGCCGGAATTCAAAAGGCCGGCGCGGTCAGTAAACTTCTCGACGAGGGCATGGACGGCAAGGGCCTTTTAGAGACGGTTTTGTCCGAATTTGAGCTTGAAATTCTCGAGCAGACGCCGGTTGCGTACCGCTGCTATTGCAGCCGCGAGCGCGTGACCCGGACGCTCATCAGCCTTGGCAAAAAAGAGCTTCAGGACATCGTGGACGAAGGAAAGCCCATCGACATCGATTGCCAGTTCTGCGATGAAATTTACCACTATACGCCCGAGGATATCGCGGACATTCTCAAGGAGTTATAAAAACAGCCCGCCGGAGATGTGCTTCTTCGGCGGGTTTTTGTATGCGGTTTACACTCGGACGCGGCCGTCCTTCCCGTTTTTGACGAGCAGAAGCTGCGCCAGAATCCCGACCGCCAGCTCCTGCGGCGTTTCTCCGCCGAGGTCCAGCCCGATCGGCGCATGGACAAAGTCCAGCTCTTTTTGCGTCACGCCGCGTTCTTTGAGCTTGGCAAACAGCGACTGGATCTTCCGGCGGCTGGCGAGCATGCCGATATAGCGGGGCGATTTTTGCAGCGCCGCGGCCAGCGCCTCGCCATCTACCGCGTGGTCATGCCCGCAGAGCACGAAGAACGCGCCCGTCGGAATTGAGGTATTCAGAATGTCGCGTTCGACATTTTCTACGCGGACAAAGCGATCGGCAAGAGAAACAGCCTCCGGAATCTGGTCTTCTGCGCGGTCATCGAACAATAGCGCACGAAAGCCCGTCGGTTTTGCAAGGCGCAGAAGGCTGGTCCCCACGTGTCCGCCGCCGAAGACGACAAGCAGCGGCTTTGGCTGGAAGACTTCAATGAGAACACTTAACCGGCCGGAGCACGACGAGCCGTCCAGAGACGGGAAGTCGTAGCGTAAGAACCGGTTTTCCCCCGCATCCATCGCGGACAGCGCGTCCCGCTTTGCCATCCGCTCGGCAGGCCCTCCGCCGACGGTTCCGAGCGTGCGACCGTCGAAAAACACGAGCATCTTTCCGTTTTTGCGCGGCACACTGCCGGAGGCTTCTACAATGGTCACGACTGCATATGCTTCTGCCGTGCGCTGCGCATCGAGCTGCGCTTGCAAGAGCTCCTCCATACGCCCACCTCCCCGTTTCTTTTCGTCATCATACCAGCTGCAAAGAAAAATTGCAAGAGAAGCAATGCTCTCAAACTTCACACTTGACAAACGCGCGCCGTGTCGCTATAATAAATATGCTTTTGAGCGAGGCGGATTTCGCCAAAAAGAATATGGGCCTGTAGCTCAGCTGGGAGCGCAAGCGGTACGGTTTTAGCTATCGTGTTGTATCTCATGCGGGAGCTACGCGGTTCACCCTCAAAAAGTTCATAAAAATGGGCCTGTAGCTCAGCTGGGAGAGCGTTCGGTTCGCATCCGAGAGGTCGAGAGTTCGAGTCTCTTCAGGTCCACCAAAATGTTCGGAATTTTCTGATTTTTGCAGAAGATTCCGAACTTTTTTGTATTTTTTAAAATCAGGCACTCTCCACAGTCGCAATTTTGCCGTCATTCGGTTCGCATCCCACACAAAGCCGTCTGAAATCCTCAAAGGAAACCCGAAACTCGACTTCCAAACGGTAATCCCGGTACACATAGACGGCCTTGATAAGCTGCGATACGATCATCTTCTTCGCTTCAAAGGTGCAGTTGTCGTAAAGATCAGCCCAGCTTTCCAGCTTCTCAAATTCGGCCTGTTCCTGCGCGGCGCTTTCCAGCTGACGCTCCATGTCGGCTTTTTGTGCGTCTACCTCCTGCGAAAGCTCTGCGATTTCTTCTTTGCATTTAGCAACAAGGCTGTTCAGCAGGTCAACATTCAGGCGGCTTTTGCCGCGAATGACGTTGATCGTTTCGGCTTCATAGTCAGAAAGCTCCTTTTGCTTTTCCACCAGCCGCATGGCAGACATTTTGTAGCGGCTTCTGGCAAGCGCTGCGGCTTTTTCGTGCTGCTCGGCGATCAGACTATCCTTGGCAGAAACGCGGATTCTGGAGAGCTGATAGCGCACCAGAGCGTCCACAATTTCATCCAGCTTGATAACGCCGTAGCCGGATTGACCATCGCAGAGGTCAGGATGCCGGGCCTTAAAATGGCATTGATAACGGCTTTTGACCTGATTGCGCACCGTTCCATCTTTGCGGATATACTTCTTGCCGGAGGTCGTCAGCGTCAGCCGGTTTTTACAATGCCCGCAGAAGATATTCCCTACCAACAGAGAACTGCCGCGCAGATTCAGCGGCGTATCCGCATGGTGTGTTGTCCGTTTTTCCATTAAATCCTGCGCTCGTCGAAAGGTCGCTTCGTCCACGATCTGAAGCTCTGGAATGATTTCCGATTCAGCGTTTCCGTTTGAAATTACACCCATGTATAGCTTGTTCTTTATCATGCGGACGATCGTTGTATTTGGAATCATGGAACCGTCTGCGCGGCGAATCCCGTTTTCCAAAAGGTAGTGGGAAATCCTCTGCGCGCCGCAGCCTTCGTTGACATATTTGTAAAAGATGAAACGCACGATTTCTGCGGCGTCCTCGTCGATTACAAAATCATTGACCTCTTGATTCTTCTTATTGATCCGTCCCTGCTTCTGGAGCTTGTAGCCAAATGGTACAATGCCGCCGGTGAAGCAGCCGTCCTTTGTAAGCTGCTCCATGCGGGTTTTCACGCGCACGGAGGTCTTGATGCTCTCGCCAGATGCCTGCCAGTAACGGATATAGTTAAGCAGCTTGTCAACATGATTGTCGAACCGCTGCTGCCCCTCTACGGCGCTCCAAACTTCAACGCCATTACGGACAAACCACTCTACGACAAAGGGCGTTTCGTCATCTCTGCGACCGAGACGGTCAAACATATAGACAAGCAAAATATCGAAACTCCCGGCAACGGCTTCCTGCTGCAATTCCTGCATGGCGTCGCGCTCTTTTGCAGATTTCTTGAAACCGGATACGCCTTTTTCGTAAAACTCATTTTGTAAAACCCAGTCAGGGTGTGACGCGATGAACTCCCGGCAGAATTGCCGCTGCATGGGAATATCATCTTTTTCAACCTGACCGATTGTTGATACGCGATATAAGCAATTTACTCGTTTCTTTTGTTCCATAACATACACTCCATTCTGAGAAAACGTGTGTATGTCCTTGTTCACTATTTGATTTTCAAGGTACATTTTATAGTGTAATTATAGCATATTTCAGATATTTTATCAAGTTTTGTAGCTGTTATTATAAAATCCATAGGAGAAAACCGAACGTTTCAGTGCTTCTGTAATATGCGGATCATCTTGCTCTGCATACTTTACAGAGATTGCGGCACCGCAAAGAGATAAGATTTCTTCCTGCTTTTTGGGATTGGATTCTTCGAGCTGTTTGTCCATAGAAGAACCTCCAGAATAAATGTTGTTTTTCTCATAGGTCAGGCAGACGGCAGCGGGCAAGGCTGCTCCATAGGCTGTTACCTCCCTCCATGCTGATGGCGGGGCGTTCCATTCTGTGACGTATGGCTAACGCAAGTATCATTGTTCTTTGTATGCGGTCGTCGCACGATCCAGCCATGAATCGCTCTCCATGCAGGTGTTTCTCGCTCCGCGCCAGAATCGGTATCACCTCCCATTCCGCGCATCCCCGCGCACCCATAGGCTCGCACATACAAAACGTATCTGTTGACCCTATTCAGTTGTCAGCGGGATTGTCAGCCCGCAAAAGCGTATTCATAACAATGCGCTTTTCCAGAATGGCAATCGGGTACATTGCTGCGGACGGCTGTCCCGCAGACTGGACAGACCTGCCCGTCTTACGCAAACGCCATGCCGCATAACCACATAGGTTTCAGATTGCGAACGAATTACGTCTCACCGTGGGTAATGCCATTAAGTTAAGCAAAAAAATTTCGATTAAGCGGAAAAAGTCCTT
>CALCJW010000028.1:0-8450 GCA_937967235.1 uncultured Clostridia bacterium | reverse complement strand
TTTTCTTCGATTTTTCTGAAATCCAGCCGCCGCAGCCCTCTGAAAAAGGGCGCTGACAGCAAAAAATCCTTGAATATGGAAAAGCAGAGGTTCAAAACCCCTGCCATCCGTGATTTCATCTATGGAGTTACCAAAGAATTTTGAGAATAAAAAATTGCTGAACACGTTGAAATGACTGGCTTTTTCGCCACTTCATCTATAGTGTTCGGCAATCATGGTCCGAGTGACTAGATTCGAACTAGCGGCCTCTTGAACCCCATTTCCATATTTCGTTTTTTCTGTGCTGGTACACAGCTGCATGTGAAAGACCGGAAAGCCCTATAGTTTCAATGACTTTTCGGCTTTGCAAGAGAAATATCCGGAAAAACCTGCGATTTGCAAAAATCGCAGAAAATGAAAAACTGTTAGAAATGTGTTAGAAACGCAGCCTGCTGTTATCGATGACAAGCCCTCCCTGCGGCGCAAAAAATATGCGCCGCAGGGAGGGCTGTTTTCGTTATGTTACAGGCTGAAAAATGCCTGCTCAATCTTCACTTCATCGAAAGCATTAAGACGCAGAACCTTGTATCCGACTGCTTGCAAGACTGAATCGACAAACTGATCTCGTTCTGCACGATCTGGCGCAATATGGCTGTTATCGTCCAATTCGATGATATACCTCGCCACCAGCTTTGAATCACATAGCAAAAAGTCAACGTGTTTCGCCTGCACTTTGTAGAAATAGGTTTTGTATTTCGGCTGATTTTTTACCGGTTCCAGCAGGTCAAGCAGACGGACTTTAGTGAAGACGGTCATATTTTTCTTTGTCGCGAAGCTGCATAATTGCCGGTAAAACGCCTTTTCGTTCATCGTCAAGAGCCATTTTTTCTAATAAGCCTTGTCGTATGACAATGTATCCGCTTCCGCCTGTGATGCAGCAGAGGTAGTTGACTGCTCCTGCGGAAGTGTCCACTGCGAGTGATAATTTCTATGTCGTCCACTTGAAACGCGGGAAGATAGAAGTGGTGCGAGAACAGCCAGTATCAGGAGCAAAAAAAGCAGTTCCATATTACAGCGCGTTCCTTTCACAAATATTTCGTCCCTGTCTTATGACAGGACATGTTTGGGAATAATATACCCTATCATTTGTCCTGAGTCAAGACAAGTGGAGGGATTTCAACGTGGCCAGAATTGTGGACGGAACAGAAATGAACATGATTGGTGATAAGCTGCGAGCGCTTCGGACTGCAAACGGATGGAGCCAGCAGGCAGTATCCGATAAGCTTGAAATGCTTGCAATTTATGTGTGTCGCGGCTCTATTTCCAGAATCGAGGATAAGCAGCGCACAGTGACGGACATTGAGCTTTACGGGCTGTCACAGGTGTTTCATGTACCCGTGACATACTTCTTTCCAGAATAACAAAGCAGCCGCAGACGTGCCAGAGGCGCGCCAGCGGCTGTTTTCTTTTGCAACCTGCAAAATTTGCACAACCTTCCGGTTGAGCAATACGCGAGAGCGAAGCGGCTCGCGTGTATGCAGCCCCCGCGCGCCCCGCTGCACTGGCAGATTTGCAGAAGAGTTGGTGCGTTGCAGAAGACTGCCCCATGAGAGCCTGCACCACCTTGTATGCCTCCGCGCCGCAGGCGCGGCAAAAATGGAGTTACTCCAAAATACTCCTTGACTAGAGTTACTCCGTGTGCTACTCTTGCAATATGGAGGTGACAAATGATGCCATCAGATAAGAAACGGATAAACCTGACGGTTCCGGATGATGTTTACACGCTGTTGCAGGAGTACAAAAGAGAAGCATGCGTCTCCAATGACGCAACTGCGTGTTTGCAGCTTATTGTCCTACAGTTAAAGGCACAAAAGAAATCTAAAATTGCTATGAGCGTTTTTGCAAATTTATCGCCGGAACAGCTTCAGCAGGCGTTTAATGAGGGTGTTAGCTTTATCAAAGAGAACCTCTAAGGACAGGGAAGTATTACCCTGTTCAACAACGTAAGTTGTGTACACCTATCCGCCTAGAATCATCAGAAATATTTTGAATATGTTTTTGAAGATGGATTGTAATTTTGAAAGGAGATGATTCGCAGACTAAGAAAGGAGCCGCAATGGCTAGAACTAAAGCCTATCGCAAATTTCAGTTGACATTCAATAATCCGCAGGAGCATGATTATGACCATGAGAGCATCCGGTGTATTTTGCAGGAAATTTCCGGCATTGTCTATTGGTGCATGTGCGACGAAGAAGGCTCGACATATCATACTCACCTCTATGTCGCATTTGAAAATGCCAAAGAGTTTTCCATGATGCAGCGCCGCTTTTATGGCGCGCACATTGAAGCCGCCAGAGGTACGCACCGCGAAAACCGGGATTATATCCGCAAAGAAGGCAAATGGCGAGAAAGCGGCAAATCCGAGACGAATAAGCCGGAAACGTTTGAAGAATCCGGTGAATTGCCGGAGGAATCTGACCGCCGTGTCAAGAAGGCGGAAACGATTCTTGCAATGGTCGAAAACGGTGCATCCAATGCCGAAATTATGCGGGAGTGTCCAAGCGCGATGCTGCATCTGCCTCGTATTGAGCAAGCCAGGCAGACATTTCTGGAAGAAAAGTACCGCAAGGATTTTCGCGAGTTGGAAGTTGTATATATCTGGGGTGAAACAGGCGTTGGCAAGACACGCAGCGTTATGGAAAAGTACGGATATGAAAACGTCTTCCGTGTGACAAATTACGATCATCCGTTTGACGGTTATAGCGGGCAGGATGTAATGCTTTTTGACGAGTTTCGTTCCAGCCTGCCGCTGTCCAATATGCTCTGCTATCTGGACGGGTATCCACTCATGCTTCCGTGCCGGTATGCAAACCGTGTTGCATGCTATACGAAGGTTTATATCATCAGCAACATTCCGTTGGAAAAGCAGTACCCCAATGTACAGCTGGAGGAACTGGCGAGCTTTGAAGCTTTCAAACGCCGCTTGACGTCCGTATATCGGATGCTGCCCACCTTGCCGAACGGCGAGCCGTTTTAAGGAGGCAGGCGGATGCTGAACGACTATCGCGATGTACTCACGCCGGATGAGCTTGCAAAAGCGCTTGGCGTAAGTCAAAAATCCGCCTATCGCCTGCTGCACGAGCGTGTGATAGGTTACAAACGGATTGGAACGAAATATCTGATTCCCAAAGTGTGCGTGCTGGACTATCTGAACTCCGCACGCTACACAGCAAAACGATAACAGCAGGCTGCATGTCTGAAAGGAGTAAGCAATGACAGGAAGCCTGCAAGTAAAAAATGATAAATTCTACATGGTGCTGAACAGCACCGAAAACGGCAAACGCAAACAGAAATGGATTTCAACCGGCCTACCGGTCAAGGGCAACAAGCGCAAGGCTGAACAGATGCTGCGTGAAAAACTTTTGGAAGAAGAGACAGCCTCCCCAACTATCCACTCTGACATGCTGCTATCTGCATGTGTCCGCAAGTGGTTGTCGAATGTCAAAAGGCGCGTAGATGATGTGACATACCAAAGCTATGACCTCATTGCCAAAAAGCACGTCCTTCCCTATTTTGACGCAAACGGACTCAAACTTTGCGACTGCGATGTGAAAGCGCTGCAAGCATACTTTGACGAAAAGTATGCAAACGGTCGTCTGGACGGCAAGGGTGGGCTCTCGGCTGCATCGCTGCGCCAGCTTAAGAACATTTTGTATCAGGCGTTGACAGACGCTGTCAAAGAAGGAATGATTGCCTCTAATCCGTGCCAGTTCGTAGAACTGCCGCGCAAGGAACACTTTGAAGCCAGCTTTTACAGCGCGGAGCAGTTACAGACGCTTTTCAAGGCACTTGACGGCGATCCGCTTCTGCCGCTCATCAAAATTACAGCGCTTTACGGTTTGCGCAGAAGCGAATTGCTCGGGCTCAAATGGGACAGCATTGATTTTGAGAATGATTTGGTAAGAATTTGCCATACGGTTAGCAAGGTCACAAAAGCCGTGGAAAAAGACAAGACGAAAAGCAAAAGCAGCCGGCGGAGTTTTCCGTTGACAGAAGAAGCACGGCAAATCTTTTTGCGAGCCAAAACAGATGAAGCTGAAAACCAAAGACTGTTTGGAAAAGCCTATCAGAAAAACGACTACGTGTTCAAGTGGTCGGACGGACATCCGTATTCACCGGATTATATTTCCGAACGATTCTCGAACCTTTTGAAAAAGCACGGTCTTCCGCATATTCGTTTTCACGAGCTTCGTCATAGCTGCGCCAGTCTGCTTTTGAATAACGGCTGCAACCTCAAGGATGTACAGGAATGGATGGGTCACAGCGATATTCAGATGACAGCAAACATTTATGGTCATCTGGACAATACCCGCAAACAGGGATTGGCGGAGAAGTTGACCGACTGTCTGCATGGCACGGGTGGATGAGTCTGTTAGAAATCCGTTAGAAACCGAAATAGTGCGACACTTGGAAACAGAGCGGAAAGTTTGAGAAAGCAAAAAAGAAGACTCGAAATCACATGATTTCAAGTCTTCTAAGTTGGTCCGAGTGACTAGATTCGAACTAGCGGCCTCTTGAACCCCATTCAAGCGCGATACCAAACTTCGCCACACCCGGAAACAAGCTGTATTTCATTCAGCTCAGATATAGTACCACATCGCAGCAGATTTTGCAAGCCCTTTTTTCAAAATTCTTCAGATTTCATTTTGCTGCCGCTCGCCCGCCGCAATACAAGCTGTACTGTGGCGGGCGATGGCGATGCTGCCTTACTTTTTGGCCGCAGCAGCCTTTTCCAGATTGAGCTTGCGGCGGTTCTTGACAGCGTCCTCCATCGGGACGATCTCCCCTGCCGCCTGCAGCGCCATTTTGGTGAGCAGCGGACCGACCAGCTCATAGATCAAGATGGCAAAAAGCGTGATATTCTGAATCAACTCGCCCTGTTCGCCAAGGCTCCGCGCCGTGACGCACATGCCGAGCGCAACGCCCGCCTGCGGCAGCAGCGTGATACCAAGATATTTGCAGATCTGCGGCTCGCATTTCATGAGCTTGGCAGAATAGTGCGCGCCAAGATACTTACCGAGCGAGCGCATGAGAATGTACACAATGCCGATGAGCACGATCGAACCGTCCGCGAACACGCCAAGATCCAGCTGTGCGCCGGATATGACAAAGAACGTGGCAAAAAGCGGGCTCGTCCACCGATCAGCCTTGGCCATAATCTCTTCCGACAGCGGGCAGAGATTACAGAAAATCGTGCCAAGCATCATGCACGTCAGAAGCGACGAAAAGCCGACCGTCACCGGGCCCACATGGAACTCGCACATGGCGAGCGCCGAGACCATGAACACCAGCGCGATTGTCATGTTCAAACGGTTCGTGTTGGAGTTGAAGAGCTTTTCCAGCTGTGTCAGAACCCAGCCGCCAAGTGCGCCGAGCACCAGCGAGCAGACGATTTCCACCAGCGGGTCAACGATGATTGAGATTATGTCGAACGAATTGGTGTTCAGTGCCTTCGCGACGCCAAACGATACCGCGAAGACCACAAGGCCTACCGCATCATCCAGCGCAACGATCGGCAGCAGCAGATCGACCAGCGGCCCCTTTGCCTTATACTGCCGGACGACCATCAGCGTCGCCGCCGGAGCAGTCGCCGTCGCGATCGCGCCAAGGGTAATGGCCTGCGCAACAGAGAGTTTCCCGTTTGTGAGCAGGCAGACTGCAATCAAGGCGATATCGACCAGGAAGGTTGCGGTCAGCGCCTGCAGAATACCGACTACAAGCGCCTGCTTGCCGGTCTTTTTGAGCTCGGAGACGCGGAACTCGCTGCCGATGGAAAACGCGATGAAGCCAAGCGCAACATCGGAGATCAAGGACAGGCTCTCAACATCCGCCATCGTCGGGAAGCCGAGCCCCTGAATCCCCAGAAGCCCCAGACAGTACGGGCCGATCAACACGCCGGCAACCAGATACGCCGTCACGGACGGCAGCTTCAGCGGTTTTGCGACACGGGTCATCAGAAGCCCCGCCAGCACTGCAACAGAAAGCGACAATAAAATTCTCATACTTCTTCCTTCATTTCATAGATACTAAATTTGCATTCATCATTATACGCAGATTTCTAAAAAATGCAAGTCTTTTCTGTGTAAATTATATAAAAGAAGTAATATTTTTTGTGCATTATCTCTTTCTCATGCCCCGCCGTCCATTACCAAGCTCGCAATTTCTTAATCCAGTGGGTAAGTCACGCCGTCGACCGTAATGGACGCAAGCTCGTTCAGGTCAAGCAGACGTGAAAACCGCCAGTTATCCTTGATCCGGCTGTCCCCTCCGCTCCCTGTTCCGGAAAAGCTGAGCGTGCCGTACGTGCCATAGGACGCATAAGTGCCATTTCCGGGCGTCGTCAGAGAAAAGTTTGTCCCGTCCTTGAGCGTCAACATGACGGCCGTCTCGTCATGTCCCACTCCCCCGCTGCCGTCTAAGCGGAAGGAAATGGGTGTGATCGTCGCCGTATCCCAGCGGTAGCTCTTTCCTTCGTAGCGGGATGTGTCCAGCGAAATCGTAAGCTCCTCCTCGAGCTGCTCCGGAACCGGGACTTCAAAGAGGTCAAAGTTCTCGCCGTGGTAGCTCATATCGAACAAAATGAGGTCTCCGGGCGCAAATTCGCCGCCGTTGTTCGTCAAAAGCGCGTACGCCGTGCCATCGTCCACCTCTAAGATGTCCATGCCCATACCGCCGTTTTTCCACTCGCGCTCATGGCCTTCTCCTGTGTTGTTCTGCGCGAGGACCAGAAGTGCTCCATTGCGCTCGCGGTCTAAAAAGCTGGTTTCCCTCCATACGGCAAGCTCCTGTTCGGCCTCCTGTGTCCGCGCTTCGATCCGCAAAACGGCGTAGAGCGTGTCTTTAGAGGCCAGCATCGAGTCTAACGTGAAGACAAACTCGTCCGTTTTGGCTGATACGCCCGTTTCCGCCACCTCCGCCTGCTCCGGCACCTGCATTGTGCCCTCGGCGATCATCGCCTGCTCTTCTTCTGTATAGCTCGGAAGCGTCACATCATATTGCGCCGTCTCGTCGTAGGCCGTTACCTTGCTCTCCACCAGCGCGGCAGAGCCGCCAAACAGCCGGTCAAACCAGCCAAGCCGGAACGCCGCAAATGCACTGACGCACAAAAGCGCCGCAATGGCCGCCGCAAGCGCTGCCGCCCGAATGGGGCGCGCCGTTTTTTTCGTTTTGATCCCCGCCTTCTGCATCGTCTGTTCCACAATCCGCGCCGCCTCGTCCGGCTGCAACGGCGCAAGCGGATACTCCCGTTCCGGCGCATAGCGCATGAGTTTATCCCAACTCGTCTTCACAAAGCAATCCTCCTTCAGTAAGCTCTTTTCGAAGTGTTTCCCTTCCCCGCATCAGCCGCGAACGCACGGTCGACGCGTTCATCTGCATCGCCTCCGCGATCTGCGCGGCCGTCTGCGCCAGATCGTAAAACCGGTAAAAAATCTCCCGATCCTCATCCGACAGCGCCAGAAGTGCGCTTCGGATGGCCTCACAGCGCTGGCTCTCATACATCCGCTCCCAGAGCGGCTCCAGGCTTACGAGCGTATCATCCTCCAGCGGCACATATACCCGCTTGCGCCGCATGGCGTCCACCGTCTGATTTCTCGCCACCGCGCCGAGCCACGGGCGCAGCTGCCCGCGCGAAATGTCCTTTGCTCTGCGCCACAGGCTTACAAACACATCCGACGCAATTTCCTCCTGGTCCTCCGCCGTCAGAACGCCGCGGCTCCGGTTGCGTATGACGGCCATCACATAAGCGCTATACTGCCTGACAGCCTCCTCCAGCGCGCCCGCGCTTTTCTGCCGCAGCCGGTGCAGCAAATCTGTATCTTCTATGGTGCATTCCTCCCTTGCCATTATCTCAGCATGCTGTCACTCTACAGGTCGCGCAATGCGACGCTTTTGTTGCAGCCACGCGGCGCACACTTTGATCGTATCCGCCAGTATTATGACGTATTTTTACCGAAATGTCTATATTTTGTAGAATTTTGTCGGCAGAAAGTTTTGTATTTTTAATTTTTAGGCTTGCGTTTTTGGATGAAATATGCTATCTTATAGGCAGCGAGTGAATATGGACCCGGGCGGCAAGGGCGCTCCCCTTGCCCGAAGGACGCCGAAGGAATGTGTGTTCGCGCAGCCCTGCCATGTGTTTTTACATACATTCATTCGAAACAGCCACCGCCGTCAGCTGCAAAGCTGGCGGCGGTGGTGCGTCCGGCATGCTCTCTTTTCCGAAGCCTGTCCCCCCGCTCGCGCATGGTGCGGCACCTTCAGGAGAACATCGTGGGAGAAAAACGCAGAAAAAAGAGCTTGACTTTTTGCACCGCCTGTGGTACTATACTGGAGCAGTCGCGAGACCGCAGCAAATCATGCGCGAGTGGTGGAATTGGCAGACTCGCTAGATTCAGGTTCTAGTGTCCACT
>CALCJW010000027.1:0-2583 GCA_937967235.1 uncultured Clostridia bacterium | reverse complement strand
AGGTCGTCATATGTAAATTTCTCATTGATAATATCGGTGAGCTTTTCGGAAGCGCTCGGGATGTTCGTGATCGGTTCAAAATAATTTGGGTCTTTTCTGTTGTAGTAGGAAATCTGTTCGCCATTCGTCCATACACCGATCGGCGCACCGGTGGCGTTGCAGTAAGATTTCAGCTGCTCCTTCCCATCGCGGAGCCTGGGCTTCTTGAGCTCAACGATGATGTAGGGCACCATCGGACGGTCCTTATCCATGATGGCAATATCGGCCCGTTTGACCTCCCGGCCAAAATGAATCGGGAATTCAACTTCAATTTGGCTTGCGGGATAGCCGTATTCGTGAATCAGCTTGTAGAGATAGAGCTGACGCACGGTCTCCTCCGGCTTTAAGGCGATCTCCTTATTGCGTTTCAGGCATGTAATAAACGGCTTATCCTTGCCGCGAACCGTTTTTACAAAAATCCCATTCTCAACGAACCGTCTCGCTTCCTCAGAAAAGAGCGACAGATCATAGCCCGTATTCTTTAATACTTCATGCAAGGTCATTTGCTTTTCCTCCTGAAACTGCGCTCAACAGTTCTGCCCAGCGTCTGTCATTGATATTATTTTCCAGCCCGTAATTGATGAGCTCGAGCAGCTTTCGATGCTTCATTAAATACTCCATTTGGGCATTTGGCAGGCGGCCTCGATCCGCGGAAGCCTTTGCTTTGAAAAGGTTCGCTTCGTCATTAGACAGCCCGAGCTTTTTGATCAGAGCTTCTATGTCCGAAGGGTTGGGAGGCGCGTTGTTCTTTCCTTTTTCGATGTTGCTGATATACTGTCCCGACTTGTTGATTGCTGCGGCCAGTTCATCTTGCGTCAGGTGCGCGGCCATTCGCCTTTCTTTCAGGAATCGGCCAAAATCAGACGGTTCAGTCAAGGCTGCCCCTCCTCTCAAAATAAACAAACTTATTTATTTAATATAAGCTGCAAACGCGCCCTTGTCAAGCTGAAACTCTGTAAGTGTGAAAGGAATCCATCAGGGATTCCTTTCACGTTCAATTTCCGCCCGCAGGCGCCGCAGTCTGCTGCGCAGCAAAAAAAAGACACGCTTACGCGTGTCTTTCTTTTTGGTGCCGGTGGCCGGACTCGAACCGGCACGCCATCGCTGGCGGTGGATTTTGAGTCCACTACGTCTACCAATTCCATCACACCGGCGTTACCGGGCTATTATACTATACCCCATGGCAAAATTCAAGCCCGAATTGCAAAAATCAGCCTTCCTGGCCCTGCATGCGCTCGTTGAGGTGCTTACAAAGAAGCGCGAGAGACGCAGCCATGTTCTCATTCTGTACCAGAATGCCGTCCGGCACGTTCAGATGCTTGGGCGCGAAGTTCCAGATCGCAAGGATTCCGTTTTCAATCAGCAGATCGCACACGTCCTGCGCATACTCAGCCGGGACGGTGATGATGCCGATTTTGATCTTGCAGCGTTGGCAGACCTCTCCGAGCCGCGAGAGCTGCATGATGGGCTTTCCGCCCTTCGTCGTGCCGATGAGCGTGTCGTTTGCGTCGAATGCAGCGACGATATTGAGCCCGTATTCGGCAAAGCCGCTGTATCCGAGCAGCGCCCTTCCGAGTTTTCCGGCACCAATGAGCACGGCGTCGTTGCTGTTGCCGTAGCCGAGGAAGTTCTCGATGTCCGCAATCAAATGCTCGCGGTTGTAGCCGATTTTCGGGCGGCCGCCGTCTGAAACAAGCGCAAGGTCCTTTCGCACCTGCACTTCTCCCATGTGCAGGCCCGCGGCCAGCGCCGTTGCCGAAATGTTTGCCGAAGTGTCCTCCGGGAGCGCCTTGAGATAGGACAGATACGTCGGGAGGCGCTTGAGCGTCGCTTTTGAAATTTCTTTTTCCATGTGCTGTGTGTCACTCCTGTTGTGCATGCCATTTCGCCCGCTGCATATCGATAAAAGATATCGATAAAAGAATCGCTATTATCATAGCACAACTTCTATTTTCCGGCAAGCGGAAATATTGCCCAGATTATCCGCAGAGCTGACGCGAAATTTCTCGTCGCAATCGCAGCATAATCCGCTTTTCCAGCCGCGAAATATACGACTGTGAAATGCCCATCAGCTCGGCGACCTCCTTTTGCGTCTTCTCCGGCCTCCCTCCGAGGCCAAAGCGCATCTGTACGATCTGCATTTCCCGCTCGGAGAGCTTCGACAGTGCCTGCCGCAAAAGCTCATGGTCGACATCGTCCTCCATCGGGCGCATGACGGTATCGGAGTCTGTGCCCAAAACATCCGAGAGCAGCAGCTCGTTGCCGTCCCAGTCGGTGTTGATCGGCTCGTCGAGCGAGACCTCCGCCTTCTGCCCCGAAATCTTTCGGATATACATCAGGATCTCGTTTTCGATACAGCGCGAGGCGTACGTCGCAAGCTTGATGTTCCGGTCGACGCGGAAGGTGGATACCGCCTTAATGAGGCCAATTGTTCCGATGGAAATAAGATCCTCCATGCCGATTCCCGTGTTTTCAAAACGCCGGGCCAGATACACGACCAACCGCAGATTGCGCTCAATGAGCGTCTGCTTGGCCCGCTCGCTT